>JAIPDL010000002.1 GCA_021737695.1 Desulfotignum sp.
CTCACCCCACCCCGTTAGTTCGATGCCCCCCAATGCCCAACCCCCAATAAAGACAAGAAAACAGGCCCCCATTACCCCCATTAAAATTAAAATCAAAGACCTGACCTGGGACCCCACCATCTACCCCAGAACCACCCAAAGCCGTCAGACCATCGATGCCTACGCGGAAGCCCTTGCCATTGGTGCCCAGTTCCCGCCCATCAAGATCCAGCGGGTATTCAACTATGCAGACGGCCAGACCGCCACCATAGTGATAGACGGCAGGCACCGCTGCTGCGCCTGCACAGAAAAAGGCATCCCAGAGATTGCTGCCATTGAATGGAAAGAACAGCCCATTGATTACCAAAAAAACAAAACCGCCCTTCTCCTGGAATCCGCCCAATGCAATACGCGCCATGGAGACCGGTTAACCCCCAGCGATAAAAAACAGGTGGCCAGAGATATTGCCGCAACGGACCCGGATTGCACCTATACGGAAGACAGCCTTGCAAAAAAACTGGGTGTAAGCCGGCAAACCATCAATCTCTGGATCTCAGATATCCGGGCCCGGCAGCGGTCGGACCGGACCGCCACCATTCTCCGCCTCAGCCGCCTTGGATGGACCCAGGAAAAAATTTCAGGAAAGGTTGGAATCAATCAACAGAGAATTTCTCAAATTACCAATAATGCAAATTTTGGCAATATTGGTAATTTGCTCTCCAGGGGCCATACCATGGAATATATCGCCGTCCATTTTCAGATGGACCTTGCCCTGGCCTGGGCCATCCGCTTGCAGGGCAAAACAGATCAGGAAAAATTCAAGGCACTGGGCTGGGGCCTTCGCACCTGGGACCAGTGGCATTTCAACGAATGTGACGACCGATTCGGAGACGACTGGCCCGGCCGGATTCCGGCCCAGCTCATTGCCCATACCCTGTACTACTTCACAAAACCGGGCGACCATGTACTGGACCCCATGGCCGGCGGCGGGGTGGTCCCGGACACCTGCCTGATTTTTGAACGCCGTTGCCAGGCCTTTGACCTGGCAGTCCGGGACAAGCGGCCTGAAATCGAACACTACCACTGGGACCCCCAAAACGACCCATGGCCCGTGACCAGAAAACCAGACCTGATCTTTTTTGATCCCCCTTATTACACCAAGAAACAAAAGGCATATGAACAAAAAGCAGATAAAGAGATGCCGTCCATCTCCTCCTACACAAAAAAAGACTATACAAGGTTTTTCAAAGACTTTTTCACCCTGGCGTACAAACACACAAAACCCGGCACCATCCTGGCATTTCTCAATGCGGACTGGCGTGATTTTGAATCCACCCCGGCCATACAGGAAAAAACGGACAATGCCATCACCCTGTTTGATTACCACCGCCTTTTATCAGAAACAGGATGGAAAACAACCCATCGCATTGAATGCCCCCTGTCCACAGAGCGCCTGACCGGAAACCAGGTCCAAAAAATGCAGGACAAACGCATCCTGGGTACCATCGGCAGAACCTTGTTGATCGCCAGACAGATGTAAGGAGTATGTATCGCAGGCAATCGCCAGCTGACCTGCTTTGGGCAGCTCCAGCTTCAGGTGTACTTCAACCGAAGTTGACAAGACCATGTTGTATCCAAATATTTTCTGTTTTCTGGCAGAATTTTTCGGATCGTTTCTGACCGAGATCCATGCATTGATTTCGTGGATCTGTCTGATACTGAAGCCGAACACGAAATGGATTACAACAATAACGCCATCGGCCGTGAATATGCCTTGAAAAAAATACAAAAAAATTGAAATTCTCTCCCGTATGCTCAATGATACCAGAGTAATTAGAACTTCGATGGAATAACCAACCGCCTCAAATATTGAACTTTATGCTATTCGGACAATACTGAAAAACCTCAGGATCGATCCATGAATAAAATGATAGCCGCAAACTTCCACTACATTAAAAAGGATTTCTCGACTCCCTACCCCAGCATTTTCGGCCGGACGCCCGAACAGTTCAGACATCAGTTGGAATCTCTGGCCTCAATAGGAACATTCATCAGCCAAGATGAGATAAAAGATCACCTGGTATATGGAAAAAGGATACCGGAAAAGGCATTTCTGATTACTTTCGACGATGGGCTCAAGGAACAATACGAGCTGGCAGTCCCCATTTTGAAACAAATGGGAATACCAGCCCTTTTCTTTGTCAACACCCTGCCTTTGAAAAAGCCCTATATATTAAATGTCCACAAAATCCATCTCATTCGATCAGTCAGGCCCACGCAGGAATTGAATGCTTTGTTAAAAAAAACACTTGCAACAGACAGAGTCACAGTTTCCCAGGAACAACTGTCCAACTGCGCTGCTGCCACATACAGATACGATCAAAAAGATCAAAGAGAATTGAAATATCTTCTCAATTTTCTGTTGACCGTTGATCAACGTGAAAAATACACCAATGATTTATTTAATCAAATTTTTCAAAATCAGGAAGCAGCTATCCACAAAGACCTTTACATGACTTCTGAACAGATAAAACACCTTCACAGGGATGGTATGCTCGGCTGTCACGGGCACAGACATCATCCACTGGGGAGACTTGATGCCCAGAGCTGTATAGCAGACGTGACCATTTCCAAGACATATCTTGAAAATCTAGCAGGGGGCAAAGTTTATGCATTTTGTTATCCATACGGCACTTACGATGCTGTAAACGGTGCTGACACCATCGTCAGAAACACCGGATTTTTATTTGCCTTTACAATGGAACGTGCCGTAAACGATAATTATCGGCTCCCCTTTTTATTCTCCCGGTTTGACACCAATGATTTGCCTGGAGGCAAATTGTTCAACCAGAATCCAGCTACCTTATTCGATGATCTCCCCTTCCGTAAATGGATGACACCCCTAATCAGGAAAAGAGAGCTATGAAAAAAAAACCCGTATTTATCGGTGGATTGATGAAATCCGGAACCAGTCTGATACGTTCCCTGATAGGAAATCATTCGAATATTTTCGGAGGCTTGGAAACCTGGTGGTTTTCTGAAGATTTCCAAAATGATTATAAACTGTTGGACAGCAAGACAGCGCAAAAGCTACAAACGCTCTATGGGGTAAACGAAAAAGTATATGCCGAACTGGTTCTGAAATCTGAACATCACCTTAGTTTTCTGAACCTTTTTTTGCTATACAATGCCACCAGAGAAGGCAAAATCAGGTGGGTCGAAAAAACACCAGACAATATCTTTCATCTGGACCAGCTAAATAATTTTTGGGATAATAATTATGTGTTTATTTATATGATGCGTGATCCATTTGATACATTTGCCAGTTGGAAAAAAAACACATCCCATTCTTTGGACTTGTTTGAAAAAAAAACACATGACACTGTTGAGATCCTTTCATCCGATGACTTCTCAAAATCAGAAAACCATGTGATCATCACCTATGAAGACCTGATTTTACGAACAAAAGACGTCATGAAAAAAGTGATCACCTTCATAGGAGAGTCCTGGGAGGATGGTATAGAAATGAATAAGAAGGATCGAACAGAGTATAATCTGGTAAAAAAATTTGCGAATAAGAACAGTACCACCCTTGAATCATTAAGCAAACCCATTTTCACCTCATCCATCCACCAGTACGAAGAAATTCTGAATCAAAAAGAGATCGAAAAAATCAAATGGTTTGCCAAAGATTACATAAAAATATTTCAGGCAGCCTTATTGAGTGAAGCATAAACAGGAGTTGACCATGATGGACAGAGTCTGGCTGTTTGATCCTCCCAGCAAAACCCCGACCAGAGAAAGCCGTATTTGGGAATTGATAAGCGACCGGCTTATCAATGAAGGCTATTGGGAAAAAGTGTTCCGGCGTGTTTACAAACCGACCTTTGAAGAACTGGCCCGCTTAAAAAAAAATTGCAAAATTCCGGATAACCAAAAATTCAATAAAAATCAGATCTATGACACGCTGATAAAAGATCGCTACCCCATCATGGATATGCTCTACCGTAAAACAGACTGGGGAACAAACCGGTATAACTCTACATCATTTCATGAGTTATCCAACAGGATCTGGCTGTATTTTGAATTTTCATTTCTTTTTCTGATAAAAGAAAGAATAACACTGGTTGTCTATTGGAATCCCCCGCATATGGGATGGAATTATATTGCCTGTCAAGTGGCCAAATCATTGGGCATAAAAACCCTGATACTGGATCAGGCGAAATTCATTAACAAGTTTTTTCACTACTTTGACTTTCATGATCATGGCGCTTTTCTTACCTCAAAAAAATTGGCGTATACAACCAGATTCAAAATTGAAAAGAAGATTGAAAAAGAGTGGTTTTACATGAAAAAAAATCGAGGGGTGAAGTCACAATTAAGCTTCAAAAAACTTTTGACTCCCTCAAGATATAAAAAAAGACTGAACCTTATCATAGAAAACAATGATTATTTAAGGCTTTTCAGAGAATTATGTATCCGGGAACGCCGCCCACAAGCCTTTTTCAGATTTTATACCGAACGTAATTACCAGAGGGCCCTAAAAAATGCATATAGCAGAAATGTTTCTCTTGACTCAAAATATGTCTATTTCCCTCTGCATAAACAACCTGAGCGATCCACCTCTATTTGGGGTGGCATATACCTGGATCAGATGCTTGCCATTGAACGGTTATCTGAACTAATCCCTGGAAACTGGCATATCTATGTCAAAGAAAACCCGAAACAAACAGGCGCTTACAGAGATACCCTTTTTTTTCAACGCATGAAACTGATCCCCAATCTGTCTTTACTTCCTAAAGAATCCAATACGCATGAGCTGATTCGCTACTCACAATTTGTGGCAACCATTTTAGGTACCGCTGGGTGGGAAGCAATCACCGGTGGAAAAAATGTACTCATTTTCGGCTGGGGCACCTGGTATAAAAATCTGCCTGGTGTTTATCATTACCATCCCGATATTGACATTCAAGAACTGGCTGAGGCTCGAATCGATCATCATGAACTGGAAAAAAAGGTGGCTGAAATATTCAACAAGTGTGGTACAGGCCTTGTGAACTTCCGACAGATCCCATCCATTCCAAATTTCGACGTGGAAAGCAATACCGATATGGTTGTCAAGTCTTTAAAACAAATACTCTATGATAAGTGAATACATTGAAACAATTGCGTGCCAAAATGATTCACGGATTTACCTGGAATGCTGTCAATGTATTCACCCAGCAGGGGGTGTCGCTTGTCATACATATCACCCTGGCCCGGCTTTTGTTCCCGGCAGATTTCGGGATCATCGGAATGATTACCATTTTTCTTGAACTGTCCCAGCGCCTCCAAGGTTCAGGACTTGGCGAATCATTGACCCGCAAAAAACATGCAGACCAGGAAGAGTACAACTTTGTGTTTTTTTACAGCATGTCTGTAGGATTTTTCTGTTATGGGCTCCTTTTCACTCTGGCACCAGCCATAGCCGCCTTTTATTCAGAACCTCAACTGATCTCGGTTATTCGAATCATTGCCATTAATTTGATTTTAATGCCTTTGCGGGGAATCAACCGGGTTCAGCTGGTCAAAATGTTCAAATTTGATCAAATTGCCAGAATTGAAATCACCACCAATATCGGCGCCGGGTTGATTGCCATTTATCTGGCATACACGGGATGGGGAGTTTGGAGCCTCGTTATTCAGCACCTAAGTATCGGTCTGATCTCCCTGACCCTTTTTGTGACAACGAATTTCTGGTTACCAACGTTTAAACTGGACCATAAAAAATCTCGGCAGTTGTTTTCCTTTGGATCAAAATTCATGATTTCCAATTTTATCCAGATAGGGTTCCGCAATATATATCACGTGATAATCGGTAAACAATATACTGCAGCAACTTTGGGTTCTTATACGCAGGGCATAAAGCTTGTAAGTCTTCCCTCCAATGCCATTAATACCATTATTAAAAAGGTTTCCTTTCCAGTCTTTGCCGAAGTGTATGATGACAAAGCCAGGTATCGAAACATATTCCAAAAAAACGTCCGTTTGTTGAGCTATATTAACTTTCCTTTGTTAATCACCTTAGCAGCCATGTCAGATCCATTGATTCCCTTTCTTCTTTCAAACAAGTGGCATGCGACGATCCCTTTTTTCCAGATCCTTTTTGTAATAGGTTTAATGGACCCTGTCAAATCACTGTTTACAAACGTTTTGAAAGTCGAAGGCAAGGGAGGCCAATTGATTCAGTATGTGCTTTTCAGCAAATTATTTTTTCTGGCAGGCATTTTTTTAACGGCCCATATCAGTGTTCACGCTTTGGCCATCAGTCAATCCGTTGCCGCGTCCATGGAATTACTGCTGTTTTCCCGTATCGGCCGATATATTGACTACTATTTTGATGATTTTCTCAAAGATGTTCTTCCTAATTTATTTATCGGGACATGTATAGGATGCGGAATCATCCTTTTTAATCGAAACACCCAGTTGAATGACCTGATAACACTCCTTTTGGATGGAACAATTGCATTACTGATTCTTGTTATCCTGTCATCGTTTTTGAAAAATCCGAGTTTTATTGAAATTAAAACAGAATTGCGATCACGGATACTAAAAAAAGCATTTTGATCTCCCGTCAGCTCATAGAAAAGTATAGGACCGCTGTTCAATACACCCTGGTCTTTAAAACCATTAGTCAATTGGTTGGAGGTATTGCCGCAATCCTTTTGGTCAGGGCCTTGAGTGAAACAGAATATGGCCTATATCACCTGCTTTACACTATAATTCCGCTTATAGGAATGATCAGCTCCCTGGGAATTTCAAATACCCTTCAACGATATATACCTGAATACTACCGAAAGGGAGAATATCGACTGGCCAGCACTCTTTATCGCACGATGTCCTTTCTTCGGCTGTTATCAAATATTCTGATACTCGGTCTGGTTCTGATTTTCTGGGAAACCATTTCCCCGATACTAAAATTATCCAGCTATAAAAATTACTTCATGCTTTTCACAGTCATTATTTTTCTCGATATGCATCGCACTTTACTGGATACCTGCCTGTCATCATTTTTTCTTCAAAAATACGCAAAATCGATTGGATGCCTTTTTCCCATTATCCGGACTGTCGGATATTCATTGATTATCATCTATGAAAAAAATATCTGGTATGCCATTCTGACAGACCTGGCTGCTTATACCATTGTTTTTGCAGCGCTACAATTGCTGTATCACCGAAAAATCCCAAAATTCGGGGGGCATCATCAATTTTTCTCCCTAACTGAAAAAAAAAGAATCGCCCGTTATGCATTCTTTTACAACTTCAATGAAGCTGGAGACGGATTATTAAATTCCTATTTTGACAATTTTATCATCATCATGTTTATGAATCATGCAGCTGTTGGAGCATACTCCTTCTGTGTAACCATGACAGTTCTCATCGGGCGGATGCTGCCCTTGCGATATTTCATGGAGGTCCTTCGGCCGGCTTTGTTTTCCACATATTCAGTGAACAATAACGGAGACAGCAGCCAATTTTTCCAACACACAATAAAAATCCATTCAATATTCACCTTTCCCTGTTTCTTTTTTTTGCTGATCTATGGCCGAGATCTGATCATGGTTTTTTTTCAGGGAAAGTTCATCGACCATGTCCCAGTTCTATGTACCATCTTTTTCTTTTTTGAGGTAATGACTTTTCCTGTGGGGCTTATTGCTCAACTTAAAGAAAAAGCGGACATTGTCTTTTACAGCAAACTTTTTGCTGTTTACAACCTGATCGCCGATATCGTGCTCATCAATTTCTTCGGATTGTTAGGAGCTGCATTTGCAACCGGAACAGCCATTCTCGGGAAAAAATGTTTTATCTGGTGGTTTATCAGAAAAAATGCCAGCTTTCAAGGAATGGGGGGATTTTACCTCAAAATCACTGGTTTCTGGTCTGTTTCAGCTGCGTTGTTTTTTGCAACCTGCCAGGTGATTCCCCACCCATGGGCAAGACTGCTTGTGGGTGTGCTTGGTTTTTCAACAGCTTTTTTCCTTCAATTCAAATGTAGGTATTTCAATGAAAGGGAAAAATATTTTTGGTTCCAGTTTTTCGACTGCAAGCCAAGCGTTTTGTGTGTGCTAAAACACCTGCATCTGTTACCCCAAGAAAAAAATGCTCCAGTATCAATTCAAGATAAGTGCACGTGGAAAAAGAGATCCTCATAGTGTAACTGCCTTACACTTTTAGTTAAAATCCATTTAATCTTTGGACATGTCTCACAATAACGAGTCCAGGTCAGAAACTTTGGAGGCAATATGAAGAACAAACCTTCACTTTTTGATTTTATTCTCTCCAAAATCAAAAAAAATCCCAGATCTCATGTACTAAACCTGATTCCTAAGAATGGCATATGTGCTGAATTAGGCGTTTGGAAGGGCAATTTTTCAAAACAAATTCTCAAGAGAAAACCCAAAAAAATTCACCTCATAGATCCATGGTTCTATCTTCCTGAATTCGGGGACCGATGCTATGGTGCCCGCAGTGGCAACAGTCAGGAAAAAATGGACGCCATTTACCGGCAAGTTTATAAATCTTTTTCGAATATACCCCAAGTTGAAATACATCGGATGAAATCGGAGGAAGCAGCAGGACTTTTTCCGAATCAGTATTTTGATTTTATTTATATTGACGGTAACCACAACTATGAATTCGTTAAAACAGACCTCATTAATTTCAGTCCAAAATTAAAAATCAATGGGTATATCTGTGGAGATGATTATATATTCACAAGATGTGGAAATGGAGGCCCAAAACGTGCCGTTATGGAATTTACTGCAGAAAAAATAGACTTCGAACAAATACTTCCCATACAAAATAATCAGTTTATCATCAAAAGAACAATTCCAATGTAATAAACTATCAATTGGGGATACTAATTGAAATCTGTTTTTATTCCTTTTTTCGAAAGCCTTTTGTATGAAAAAAACAACGGTAATCGCAGAAATCGGACAGGCCCATGACGGCAGCCTTGGTATCCTGCACTCCTATATTGATGCCCTTGCGGAAACCGGTGTGGATGCTGTCAAATTCCAGACCCATATTGCCGAGGCGGAGAGTTCCTGCCATGAACCCTTCAGGGTCAACTTTTCATATGAAGATCAAACCCGTTTCGAATACTGGAAACGAATGGAGTTCACCCCCGAACAATGGCAGGAAATAAAAACGCATTGCGAAGATAAAAGACTGCTTTTTTTAAGCTCCCCCTTTTCAAATGCAGCTGTTGATCTGCTTGAAAGCATTAATACAAACCTCTACAAGATCGGTTCAGGAGAGATTTCCAATCTGTTGATGCTTGAAAAAATAGCCAGAACCGGAAAACCCGTTATCATGTCCAGCGGTATGAGTAATTTCAAAGACCTGGACCGGGCTATTTCTTTTTTGGTGCCTTTTCAGAATCAGGTATCTATTCTTCAATGTACTTCCAAATACCCCACTGCCCCGGAGGACATAGGGCTCAACCTCATTGGCAAACTGAAAAAACGCTATGGTTTGCCTACGGGGCTGTCCGATCATTCCGGCACTGTTTACCCCAGTCTCAGCGCTGTTACATTAGGAGCAGAACTGATCGAAGTCCACGCAGTATTCGATAGACGGATGTTCGGACCCGATGCCAAGGCATCCCTTACTATTGATGAAATTGCAGACCTTGTAAAAGGTATCCGGTATACGGAAATCATGAGAGACGCTCCTGTTGAAAAGGATGACACGGCTGCCTACACAAATCTGAAACAGATTTTTGAAAAATCCCTGGCGGTCAACAAACCGCTTACTGCCGGCCATCGTTTGAAAATTGAGGACCTTGAAGGGAAAAAACCTAAAGGATATGGAATGGAAGCCAGCGAATATGCCAACGTAATCGGCAAAAGACTGAAAAAAGATAAAAGTCAGTGGGCGTTTCTGAAAAAGGAAGATATTGATGACTAAAAAAATATGTATCGTGGTGGCAAGCCGGGCCAATTATGGACGGGTAAAATATTTGATGAAAGCCATAAAAGCCCATCCCGATCTGTCACTTCAGATCATTGTAGGTGCCTCCACCCTGCTGGAGCGTTTTGGAAAAGCAGTGGAGGTCATTAAACAGGACGGTTTTAAACCGGATCGTTCAATTCATTATGTAATTGAGGGGGAGAATCTGGTGACCCAGGCCAAGTCAACCGGTATGGGTATTGTGGAATTGTCCACGGCTTTTCAAGATCTTGAACCGGACATGGTGGTGACCGTGGCAGACCGGTTCGAAACCATGGCAACAGCCATTGCCGCCTCATATCTCAACATTCCTCTGATCCATCTACAGGGAGGCGAAATCAGCGGAAATATTGATGACAGGGTTAGGCATGCCATCACCAAACTGGCTGACTATCATTTTGTCGCCACCCGGTTATCCCGGGAACGGGTCATCAGTATGGGAGAATCGCCAGAGCGGGTTTACAATTTCGGCTGTCCTGCCATGGATATTCTGACCAATGAAAATCTATCCATTTCCAATGACACCATGCCGACGACACCAAGAGGCGTGGGCAAACCCGTGAATTGGGAAAGACCCTATATCCTGATGCTTCAACACCCAGTAACCACCAGTTACGGACAGGGATTTGCCCAGATTAATGAAACCCTGGAAGCATTGAAGAGCTTTTCCAATCTCCAGAAAGTCGTACTTTGGCCCAACCCGGATGCTGGCTCAGATGAGATATCCAAAGGAATCAGGCAGTTCAGGGAAAAAAATTCCAAAGATATCAACTTCAGTTTTTTTATAAATTTCTCTCCTGAAAACTATGCAAGGGTACTTAACAATGCAGCCTGCGCTGTAGGCAATTCTTCCTCCTTTCTTCGGGAGGGGGCATTTTTGGGGGTTCCTGCCGTGATCGTGGGTGACCGGCAGAGGAACCGGGAACACGGCCTTAACATCTGCTTTGCAGATTACGATGCCGCCTGTATCGCTAAAAAGATTCAAGAGCAAATGACAATCGGAAGATATCCACAAGACCACACCTTTGGCAACGGGCAGGCCGGTCAGCAGATTGCAGATGCTTTGGCAGTTATTGACATCAAATTGAAATAAGAGGTCATGATTTTATGAAAATTGTCGCTCTTGTTCCAGCCAGGTCTGGATCAAAAGGGTTTCCCCATAAGAACGTTGCCAGATTGGGAAGAAAGTCTCTGATTGAACTGGCTGTAAAAGTGGGGCTGGCTTGTGACTCAGTCCAATCCGTGTACATCAGTACAGACAGCATGACATATGAGACCCTTGCCATCCAGGCAGGCGCACAATCCCTGGGGCTCAGGCCCCGGGACCTTGCTTCGGATACGGCCAAAAGTGTCGATGTGGCACTGGATTTCTTGAAACGGCTGGCGGAACCGGCAGATTGTCTGGTGTTGCTTCAGCCGACTTCCCCCATGAGACATCCGGAAGATATTTCACAGATGATTGAAATCCTGAAAAATCAGAAAGCGGATGCGGTGGTTTCTGTTGAAAAACTTGAAGAACCCCACCCGAACAAACTGAAAAAAATCACTTCTGATGGATTCATCGCCCCATTTCTGGAGCATACATCCTCAGAAGTTCCACGACAGTTTCTTCCTGAGGTATTTAAACTAAATGGGGCTCTATATTTAATCCGAACAGATGTTCTGGTTTCTGCCAGGACTTTTTTACCCCAAAAAACCCTGCCTTTTCTGATGAAAGGAACCATCAACATAGATTCTGAACAGGACTACCAAATCATACAGGGGCTGCTGAAAACAAACAACATCCAAATTTACGGAGTTTGATATGTCTTTTGATACAAAAACCAACCGAAACCCTTTTTTTGAACAGATGGAAAAAGAAGTAATGGATCTCATTGATCCTGAAACACAGGCACCTTTCAAACACCTTGTGAAAAAAGTCAGCTGCCCCGTTTGCAGTCATCCTGGAAATTTTTTTCTAAAAAAATGGGGGTTTACCTATGAAAAATGCATCCATTGCGAACTCATCTTTGTGAATCCACGGCTCACGGAAGAAGCCACTATTGAGGCTTACCGAAAAGGATCAAAGGCAAATGCACTCTGGGCATCTTCGGTGAACACCTCCACTCACCAGATCGAATTCTATGAATCCTATTTCACTGATCATCTGAAACTCCTGAGACAATACCGGCAAACGGGGACCTTATTGGATATCGGATGCGGAAACGGCCAATTTTTGTCTTACGCCAGGGATGCAGGTTTCAAAGTAATGGGTGCGGAACTGGAGGAAAACGCCCTCAATCTGGCAAGGGAAAGAGGCCTGGATGTGGCACCCCTGATGCTGACGGACCCGGAGTTGAATTCCCGACAATTTGATGTCATCTCCATGTTCGGTGTTTTGGAACATTTGATGGAGCCCCGCCGGGACATAAATATTGTGAATGACATGCTGTCACCGGGTGGTATTTTCATGGGAATCACACCCAATGCACAAAGTCTCGTAGGAATGCTGCTCCATGAAAAAGCACGTTTTTATACGCCACGAAATCACCCTCATATTTTTTCTTTTGACTCGATCCGGTACCTGTTCCAGCAAACCGGTTTCAATGTCATTCATCTGGATACTGTATTGACGGGATATGATTCCATCGTCAACAGCCTTCAATACAGAGAACCATTCTCAGACCTGAAAACTGATTTCCTTCCCCCGAAACTCAAACAGCGGGTTGTGGACAAATCCGGTTTTGAAAAACTGATCCTCGACTGGGACCTTGGTTTACGTCTGCGAATCATTGCAGAAAAAAAGAAACCTCAAATATAGTCGGCGTATCCATGGATCAGATACGGGTCATATTTATCCTGGGAACCGGCCACTGCGGTTCGACACTCCTGGATCTGCTGCTGGGATCCCATTCAAAAATGCTTGGAATCGGCGAAGTAGAACGTATGGAACAGACCCCCAAATGCACCTGTGGCTATGCCCTCAGGCATTGTAATTTCTGGTCAGAACTATACCTGGAATCATTTTTGAGAAGTCTACGGCTCTTCCGAAAACCCTTGGATTTTATTTTTGGAAACCAGAATTACCTCACCCGGCGTGGAAAGCATTCCTGGAAACCTCTTAAGGACAGACAGCAATTCATTAAAGACAACCTGCTATTTTACAAAACAATTTGTAATAAGAGCGGCAAAGAAATAATTGTCGATTCCTCAAAAAATATCGACCGGGCAGAACTTTTGGCTGCGGAAGAAGCCATGGATGTCTTTCTTGTCCACATTGTCAGGGATGGCCGGGCCGTTACATGGTCCTACATGAAAAAATACAACAAAGCCCTGTTCTACGCATATTCATGGCTGACGTATTATATCAAAATAACCCTTTTAAAAAAAAGGACAACTGCTGGCTATATCCGTGTAGAATATGAAGATCTGGTCAAAAAACCCGAACTTGAACTTAAAAGAATATTAAACGCTCTGGGATATGAATTTGAACCCAGCATGATGGAGTTTAGATCGCAAAATAATCACCAGGTGGGTGGGAATGATATGAGGTTTCATAAAACGGTTGAAATACGCGAAGACAGGGACTGGATTGAACGAATGCCTCTCAGGTATAAGATCTTGTTCAAATTCTTTGCTTTTTTAAAAAAATCGAGATATTCGGACGGCAAACGATGAAAATACTCTGGTTTCCCCGGCTTCAGTTTGACATCGACCGACTTCATATCACTACCTGGAAAGAGATGTGCGACTGCCTGGAGAATAAAGGTCACCAAGTGAGGATTGCCATCGCAGGAAAAAAAATCAAAGGGGTTTTCGAACGGGATTACATACCGGTTTTCACCATCCGGTTGAAGTATCTCAGGATACTCACCTTTTGGACTTTCGGCCTGGTTCGATTTATGTCACAGGTATTGTCGTTCAAGCCGGATATCATCATATTGAACATTTTTACCATCTGGTTCAGCCTGCCGCTGCTGATTTTGGGTGTAAAGAAAAATATTACCATTATTGTTGATCACAGGAACCCTTACACTCAAAGCAACCAAAACAGCGTCACATTCCAGGACCGGATTTTTCTGCTTTATACCCGGATTTCTATCAACTACTGCAAAAAATTTCTGGACGGTATGACAGTCATCACAGATTATTACAAGGACCTGATAGTCCGGCAATACGGGTACGATCCCCACCTTATCGATGTATGGAGTTCAGGGGTGAACATACATTTTTTTTCACATGACATCAGTAAACCCATATCCGAATTTGAATTTCTCCGTGATCGTTTTGTTGTGATGCAGCACGGACAGATCTCTAAAAATCGCGGTGTCTTCGAGTCTGTGAAGGCCATGAAATATGTGGATGACGAATCGATCTGCATGATTTTGCTCGGAGATTCTATTGGTAACGATAACAGCCGAATTCAGCTCCAGTCGCTTATAAGAGAACTCGGGCTGGAAGACCGGGTATTTCTTCCAGGGACAATACCCTATGAACAGGTTCCCAGTTTTATTGATTACGCCGACTGCGGCCTGTTGGCCTACCCGAATATCGAATACTGGAACCTTAACAATCCCATCAAACTCCTGGAATACATGGCCATGGAAAAAGTTTTGATATGCACAGATATGTGGACCTTTAAAGATGTGCTAAAAGATTCCCCAAGTGTCTATTATCTTGAAAAAAATTCTCCCGAAAAAATTGCAAAAGGTATCAATTATTACTATGCCAACAGAATCCATATAAAAAAATGGGGCCGTGAGGCCCGGAATATAGTGATCCGCCGTTTTACCTGGCAGGCCCAGACCAAAAGGCTTGTGAATTTTTGCAACTATTTAAAACAGTATTAAGAGGTGCCTCCGGACCGTTTTTCCTGTCAAGCCACTCCGGCTAAACCGAATGACTATTTCAATTCAATTGATAATTGAGCACATCATCAATGTGACTTTCTTTTTCAGACGGCCCTGAGTGAAAGAAACAAGGGCAACCTAAAGAGGATTATTCCGAAAATGCAAAAGATCTTCACCCCAAAAAAAATAAAGATATCTGATCCTTTCTTCATAGTCGGCAACTCCCGAAGCGGGACGACTTTACTTTCAAGGATTTTGAAAAATAACCCCGCCATCCATGTGCTCAAAGAAACCCATTTTTTTGAAGAATATTTCGCCCAGATATCGGCTTGTGAACAATTGGATCATCACCATTTGTATAAAATGGTCAATCAGATGATAACCGTCCAGCGCAAAGATTATTATCGCAAATCTGAATACCAAGAATATCCGGAACAGGCCGATAAAATTCTGGCAGAATTTTATCAGGCAAACAATAAGCGCTTTCAGGTCCTGATCAAAATTTTTTTTGCAGATGAAGCCAAAAGATTGGGGAAAAATTTGGTGGGAGACCAGACACCTCGGCATGTCTTCTACGCTGATGAAATCTTAACCATGTATCCCGGGGCTAAGATCATTCATTTAGTCCGGGACCCAAGAGCGGTTCTCTATTCCCAGAAAAAAAAATGGGCCTCTGGCCTACAGAGGGGTCAGCCTCTTTTTGAGGTAATCCGCACTTTTATCAATTATCATCCTGTCACCATGTCTCTTTTATGGTGTAAAGCAATCAATGCAGGAAGAACTGCGGAAAAACGACATGGAACAAAAAAGATCAGGACACTACTATTTGAAGAATTTGTGAAAGAGCCCAAATTTCATGTCAGTAAGATTTGTGAATTTCTGGGAGAGTCCTTTCATCCAGGAATGCTGGACGTGACTGTTGAATTCTCTGCCACTCGCTCTCAAGAAGGGCATAGGGGAATAAGCCAGGAGGTCACTTATCAATGGAAAAAAGGCCTGAATCCAGCAGAGGTGTTTTTGTGTGAAAAAATTGCCGGGCAGTTGATGACTGAAATGAAATATCCCTTATCAGGGAACAGGCCGGATTTATTCCACTTGGGACTTTATGTGGTCTGGTTACCCCTTCATCTCGGGATTGCTTTTGTAATGAATCTCGGTCGCATGGGAAATCCCATCAAATATATATCCAAAAGATTTTTTCAAGAAAAATGCCGATAGTGAAAGTTTCTTAGAGAACGTTCATGAAAGACCGATTTTGTGAAATCAATTGCAACTATAGTTCAGGCTTCGATATCGCTACTCAGGATTATTTTGAATGAAAAAAAAGACCATTTGTTTCATTATTCCGAAATTTCTATATGAAAGCCAGGGAGGTGCGGAACTCCAAAGCTATTATATCGCCAGAGAACTGATAAACAGAGGATGGGAAGCACATTATATCAGAGAATACATGTATCCCGAATTCCCTAAGAATTATGAAAAAGATGGCATTTTCATCCACAGTATTCCGTTCTTACATCCACAGCTGCGGTTTTTGAACACGACTTGTTTGTTCAAGGTTATGCAAAACATCATGGCGGATGTCTGGTATTGTCGTGCAACGATTTCTTATCTATTTCCGGTCTATTGGAATGCCCGAAAACTCAGGCAGGGAAAGGTGGTGTGGGCATGCTCCCATGACAAGGAAATACGCGGTGTGAAGGCGGCAAAACCCATAATCCAAATGGCCTGGAACCTAAACCAGGCCATATTCAGGGCTGTTCTGCCCAGGATCAACCACATCCTGCTTCAGACACAAGACCAGAAAAATCTACTGAAAAAGCATTTCAGGTTATCCGGCAGGATCATCTACAATGCCCATCCAAAAGTCACAGGCTGCTCAGCCTTAACTGACAACCAAACAATTATTTGGGTGGGGCGGCTTCAAACCTGGAAACGCCCTGAGTTGTTCATTGCGCTGGCCAACCATTTCAAAAAAAAACCTTATCAATTCATTGCCGTAGGTATCCCCATAGAGGGCTGTGGCCATTTAGAAGCCAGTTTGCGGGAAACGGACAAAGCACTTCCGAATTTCAAATTTACCGGGGAACTGCAAAACGCAAAAGTCTGCAGGCTTATTACACAAGCAAGGCTCCTGGTCTGCACAAGCGATCACGAAGGTTTTTCAAATACGTTTATCGAAGCCTGGGCAAGAGGGGTCCCGGTAATATCACTGAAAGTGGATCCGGATAATCTGCTGACCCAAAAAAAACTGGGTGTTGTTTCAAAAAGCTTTGAGCAACTTTGCAAAGATGTTGAACATTTTATGGAAGATGATCGGCTCTGGTCTGAAGTGTCTCAAAATTGTCTTCATTTTTTCAACACACATATGACAATTGACCGGGCGGTCAGTGAACTTGAATCTGTATTAGGAAACTAAATTTTACTGATCATGAGGATTTTGATTGCCAATTACCGGTATTTTCTTTCAGGCGGCCCTGAGCGGTATATGTTCAATGCGATAAGGGCCCTTGAAAATAACGACCATGAAATCATACCGTTTTCAGTGACCTATAAAGCCAATAAGACCAGCCCTTATGACGGTTACTTTGTCCCGCCATTAGGTACCGGCGATGAGGTCTATTTTAAACAGCAAAAAATGACCTATAGGACACTGATCAGGACCCTGTCAAGACTGTTCTATTCCAAAGAAGTGGAACATGCAGTGACCAGGCTGATAAACGAGACCAGTCCCGATGTGGCTTATGTACTACACTACCTGAAAAAAATTTCCCCCTCCCTTCTGGTAGCTCTCAAAAAAAAAAATGTGCCCATACTTGTCCGTCTGTCAGATTATGCCATGGTCTGCCCACAGAATCACTGCATCAGAAAAAACAGACCATGCACCTTGTGTATCCACGGTGATCTTATACCCAGCATTCGCTACAGCTGCGTTAAAAACAGCCGGCCGGTATCTGTCATCAACGCCCTGGCCACCTTGTTTCACCGACATATGAGATATTTTGACCTGATTGACACATTTATTACCACCAACCGGTTTATGTACGATCTGATGCGGGAAGGGGGCTGGCCTGACCACAAGCTCATCTGCATTCCAACCTTTACTGACACCCTGGTTTTTCGACCTCCCAAAGGCAACCTGAAGTCAGATTATATCTGCTATGCAGGCCGCCTTGATGAAATAAAGGGAATGGAAATACTCTTGAGATCTTATGCTTTGATGAAGCATCGTCAATCAGGATTACAGCTCCGAATTGCGGGAACCGGATCACCCGGGTTTATCAGAAAAATGAAAAGCCTCGCCGAAACACTGTCTATCGAAAAAGATGTGCGGTTTGAAGGCAGGCTTGATATCCCTGAGCTCTCCCAACTTCTGAGACATGCCCGCCTGACGGTTGTTCCCTCTCTCTGGTTTGAAAATCTCCCCAATGCCATCCTTGAAAGCTTTGCCTGCGGCACCCCGGTCATTGCCTCGAATCTCGGTTCACTTCCCATGGCAGTTAAAACTGGTCATACCGGGGCGCTTTTCACTCCTGGAGACATTCAAGACCTGGCCGAAAAAACAGATTACTATCTGGATCATCCCGGATTGTTGGAAGAAATGGGAAAACAGGCACGATCGGAGGCCCTGACCCACTATTCCTCCGAAGCCCATATCACAAATCTGGAAAAGGCAATGAACAAGCTGTTATCATCTCAAAGAACATGAATCGATCCACCTCTACATGCCGCTGTCGTTTCGGTCATTATAACAGGAATGCAGAAAATGAAAATTTTTGTTACCGGTACCCGGGGGGTGCCTGATATCCCAGGCGGTGTGGAAAAACACTGCCAGGAACTATATCCGAGAATTGCGGGTAAGGGGCATCAAGTGGTCATCGCCACCCGCAGCCCATATGTATCAACGCGCTGTAATTACTGGAATGGTATCCGGCTCGTTCATCTTTACGCACCGGCGTTTAAAAGTTTCGAGGCCATCATTCACACACTGCTTGCGGTGATCAAGGCGAGACAGATCCGATCGGATATTCTGCATATCCACGCCGTTGGCCCAAGCCTGTTGGTGCCGTTTGCCAAATTTTTGGGTCTGCGTGTGGTAATGACCAACCATGGTCCTGACTATGACCGCCTCAAATGGAAACTACCGGCCCGATTGATGCTAAAAATAGGGGAATATCTGGGCGGGAAATTCTCTGACGCTGTTATTGCCATATCTCCGGTGATTCAACAGATCATCAGAGCCAGATGCAATAGAAATGCATATCTTATCCTCAACGGTGTCACCCAGCCCCGCCCAAACACCGGGACCTACCACCTGGACCGATTCGGGATCTCTCCGGGAAATTACATATTCACAGCTGCGAGATTTGTGCCTGAAAAAGGTATTGATCTTCTTATCCAGGCCTTTAAATCCCTGAAGTTGGGCATCAAACTTGTGATTGCAGGAGATGCGGACCATGAAACTGAATACAGCAAATCACTGAAACTAACAATTGATGACGACGACACCATTATTCGAACCGGGTACGTAACAGGAGAGCCTTTAGATCAATTGTTTTCCCATGCGAGATTGTTTGTCCTGTCCTCTTATCACGAAGGGCTTCCCATCGCTCTATTGGAAGCCCTGAGTTACGGCTCTTCGGTCCTGGTATCAGATATTCCGGCAAATTTGGCGGTGAATCTTCCAAAATCACGATATTTCAAGAGTGGCAATTACCAAGATCTGGTAACCGGATTGGCCCGGCTTATTAAAGAACCAATTACACAGGCTGAAAAAAACAGAATTAGTCGCATGATCCTAAAACAATATGACTGGAATAAAATTGCAGAACAAACCATCCGGGTTTATGAACGCACACTGAATTAATTTGAATAAAAAAAGGTATGAGATGAATCCAGAATCGTTTCCCACAGATGTATCGATTATCACAACTTATCGATGTTGTATGAAATGTCAGATGTGCAGCATATGGAAATATCCCTCTGATATTCTCAAGGAGATCAAGGCCAGAGAGCTGGAGATACTGCCGCCCCTGAAATTCATTAATATTACGGGTGGTGAACCGTTTGTCCGCAATGATCTGGCAGATATCATCGAGGTATGTTTTTCAAAATCTCCTCGGGTTGTCATTTCAACAGCCGGTTACCATGTGGACGACATTCTGGCACTGGCAGACAAGTTCCCCCGGATCGGGGTCCGGGTCAGTCTCGAAGGTTTATCTACCATCAATGACTGGTTAAGGGGACGTGACGGTGGATTTGACAGGGGCATGAGGACCCTACTTGGGCTGCGGCAGATGGGGGTGAAGGATATCGGCATCGCCACCACCGTTTCTCAGAAAAATTGCAATGATCTTATTCCAATCTATCAGTTGACCAGGAACTGGGGTATGGATTTTGCCACTGCCACTTATCACAATTCTTTTTATTTTCATAAAAATGACAATTTTCTGGACAACCATGATGAAGTATCGCATAGCTTTTTCGACCTCGCAGAACTGCTTCTAAAAGAAAACAGACCCAAAGACTGGTTCCGGGCATTTTTCAATATCGGTCTGATCAACTATGTTCATGGGAACAAACGACTGCTGCCATGCGAGGCCGGATCGGTGAATTTTTTCATCGAACCTTACGGTGATGTTTATCCCTGTAATGGTCTCGAGGAAAGGTACTGGAAAGAACCCATGGGCAATATCCGGGATGTGGAATCTTTTGAAGAATTATGGCAGGGAGAGCAGGCGCAGAAAGTGCGTGAGAAAGTCAGGACCTGCCCTAAAAACTGCTGGATGGTTGGCACAGCCGCGCCGGTAATGAAAAAGTATTTCAGGCATCCATTCAAATGGGTTCTCAAACATAAATTTAACAGCCTTCTGGGAAAAAAAATTGACCGGACCTGTTTGCCGGATCAATTCGAGGTGGGGCAGAGCTCAAGGCAAGGAGACCTGCGCGGCGGGAGTCAGTTTCCTGTTGAATTTGAAGAAAACTGTTTTCCTGAAAGCACAAATGGCCGGCTTATGTCCCGCGTAAAAGAAGTCAGACATCTAACTCAGGATAGTTTCATGTTGAGTCTCGAGAAAGGAAATTTTAATTTTCAACCTGGCCAGAATGTGAGCATCGGTCCTCACATGAAGTATTACAAGAACAGAGACTATACTTTTTGTTCATCTCCGGAAGACCCTGATTTAGATTTTCTGATTAAAAAGGTCAAAAACGGAGAGATCAGCCTCTATCTTTCAGGTTTGAAACCTGGAGACAAAGTAGATCTGGTAGGTCCCTATGGTGATTTTTTCCTTGATAAAACTCCCGGACGGAATCATCTCTTCATTGCCACAGGTGTCGGTATCGGACCGTTCCTTTCATTTATCAAAACCTATCCCGGTATTGAATATACCCTTATCCACGGTATTCGTGACTCTGAAGATCTCTGCCTGGCCCAAAACATTCCCCAGGATCGTTACTTCAGCTGCATGACCCGGGGAACCAGTGGTGACTTTCAGGGACGGGTAACGGATTTCCTGAAAAATTACACAATCAAAGATGGGACAGCTTGCTACTTATGCGGTAATCCATACATGCTCAAACAGGTTCGTGAAATTTTGATTGAAAAAAGCGTTCCAGAAACCGCTATATACATGGAGCCTTATTACACGTATTGAAACTCAGTGAACATTTTAACGTTTTTGAATATCAAGATCAAAAACAAAATTTTGATTCAGTTTACAAAATTTGACAGAAACATAAACTGGAATTGATAATAATATGATAACACTTAAAAATATTCTAAAGTATAAACTTAAACGCAATTATCAAAGACTTAGGGTCTTCAGAGACTTGATCAATATTTATAACAACAAAAAAATCATATATTTTGTTTCTTTCCCCAAATCTGGAAGAACATGGGTAAGATATTTTCTAAATTATTACTTTTTTATTTGCAATCCCTTATCTGTAACCAGTAGAAATGATATGAGTTATTATAAAAATATCCCCATCATTATCTATAAACACGGAAAATATAAAAATTTAAATGTAACGAAAATAAAAAATGATATCCAATGCATGAAAAATAAACAGGTGATCTTTATGATTAGAGACCCAAGGGATACTTTCATTTCATATTATTTCCAGTTGACCAAACGATACGATCCGGCTAAACGAATCTATAAAGCTTTTGATCTTCCCTACATTGATTGGGAAAAAATTACTATTGGAGAACTGATGGTTCATCCATATTTCGGAATCAACTGGATTATTCAGCATATGAATCTATGGTTTGACGCACTAAATTCATTTAAAAGGTCTCATTTGGTCCAATATGAAAAAATACAATTAAACCCTAAAAAAGAATTTAGCGATATTATAAATTTTATTACACCGATGAAAATCAATCAGATTGCAATAGAAAAGGCAATAATCGAAACTCACTTTAACAAAATGAAAGCAAATGAAAAAAACAAGCTTTACAGCGAAGATCAGCTCATCGCCCAAAACTGTAAAGATGAAGACTCATTTAAAGTTCGAAGGGGAAAGGTTGGAGGATACAAAGACTATCTCAGTGAGGATGAAATTAATTATATAGACACCGCTATGGATGGACTTCATCCGGACCTGAAAAAAAGATATTCCTGAAACCAATGATCTGGCTAGTTTTTTATTTGATGAAGCAAAAGTAAGTTGATTCTATAACCGATAAAATTAAATGAATTGTTTCTATGCGGCGCCAGCAGTATGAAAAACCTTCTGTAAATCTGTACTTTTTTCAAAATTTTCAGATTTTTGCGTCTCAGCCTCCACAGACAACCTGACAAGTAGACCAGCAACAAAAAAATAAAGAAAAATTAACACATTAGAATCAATAGTGAAAGTATATGCTGTCGATCCTACAAAAAAAACAGTAAAACTAAGCGTACCCAAAGCAAACGATCCAGGGATGCCGGATTCCCTGCATAATTTAACCGCATCGAAAAATACTAAAATTGGGAACATGTAAAAAAGGAAAGCCCCTAAAAAACCAACCTCCCAAATGAGTTTGGGAAGTGTCATTACCACTTTATAATAATACAACTCATTCAAATATTTCCCACTGAGAATTTTTGTAAATCCTTCGGATACATTTCCCGCCCCTCTTCCAAAAATTGCAAATCTCATATCCTCCCGGGGTGCAACAGTGAAAGCACTTGTAAGAGGGATAATGCGTTCTCTATTGTATTCTCGAAGTCTAGCTTCATTTGTCCAGAATTCAACTATTCCCGGCCGGCCCAAGGGTTTCTGGAAATAATTAAAAACCGTTCTGTAAACAATCAAAGCAAATATCATCAATAAAATTGAAAACAAAACCTTGATAATAACATTTCGCTTGCCTCTAATAAAAAATGCAGGAAAAATAAACGCAATGGGAAGCATAACTGAGCTAATTTTAGTTGAATTCATTGTTATTGGTATGAACGCTACAGCTGCAGAAGCTAAGAAAACTGGTAATGAAATTTCTTCTCTAAAATAAAAGGCAATGAAAAAAGAAATAACTGAAATCAGATAAATGGCAAGTATGCCGTGAGCTGTAACACCAAGGGTGCCACCAACTGGATCACCTGACCCCACAAATCCAACCAAAAAGAACCGCTGCCATAACACAACAGGTAGCTGGATCATGGTAAGGGCATAAATCCATAACAAAAGGTTTCTAAACGCTTTCTGCGATAGAGGATATATCAAAGGAAGCAGAAATATGGGAAGAAACTTGGTGTAGATCCGAAATCCTGCCAACATGGTCCAAGAAGAAATTTCATTCAGCAGAAACCCCATCAAAATATGAGCGACGTAAACAAATATGAGAAGTACATATTTATAAGGAACATGGGTTTGCTTTTCAATCGCGGTCTTAATTGGGAATGACACAGCAAAGATCAAAACAATGAATTCTGGTATCCAGGTCATGACTCTGCCTCCCACACCCATTACCAAAAACACCCAGTCAAGAACAAACACACTGGCCAGGAATATAATTAGCAGAAGGTTTATCATGATTTAATATATATCCAATATTACTAAATATATTTGTAGACCCAGCCTGGGATAACCTGTTCAACACGATTCATTATGATACCTCCTACATCACATTCATTATTGCGAAGTTCGGATAATCCTTTTTCCGCAACCTGTTTTCTAGCTTTAAATGCCTGCACAACCAGAAAAGTTACATCTGATGCTGGTGCCACAGAAAATATATCAGAAGAAGCCAGAACGGAAGGGCAGTCTATCAGCAAATAATCAGACAGGGTTTTACACTCTTGAATCAACCCAACAAAATCTACCGGATCAAGGTTATTTTGTCTAAAATTTCGAACATCTCCGCTGGACAAAAAGCTCATATTAAACCCAATAGGGAATAGAACAGATTCCAGGTCAATTTTCCGATCAATTACTTCTATTAATCCTGGACTTTGAGCGGAGATGCCGAAAATATTTTTCAGTCCTGGTGAATTCAAATTGGCATCAATGAACAGCACATGTTGTTCACTTCTCTGATTCTGTATATAATAGGCCAGATTGGCCAAAATGGTCGTGACCCCCTCTTTAGGTGTATTACTTGTAAAACTGAATGCACTGAAACCGGATTTTTTCTTATATGCCAAAAGCCTCTGATATATATCTCCTGTTTGCTTTCGACTTTTGAGATCCAAAAATTGCCACATTTCAGAGGAGATTTCCGGCTGTTTGTATCGTATACTGATTCTGGATTGGTTGATACCTGAATCTTTAACAGATCCGATTTCAGTTTTTAAATTATACTCATGGTAAGCTTTATAAGGCTTGGTAAAACCATTGTCAATCTCACGATCTGTCAAATCCCTTTCAATAGAACCCATAAAAGTGCGGTCCTGCCCAATCGCCTCTTGACCATCAGATATAGAATGATATTCACGGAAAGTGGATGAGTCTATATCACGCATGGAGGTCGATAACTTTTGCTGACTTTTTGCAAGGAATTTTTCAGCAAATGAATTGGAAGACTGGCCAGAAAGACAATTTCCATTTTCAGAAATTGTCATATCAATGTTCTGATTCTTTCCCCACTTTTTTTTATACTGTAGATAAGGATTCTCCCAACTAATTTCATTCATTTTGAAATTCCCCTTGTCATTTTTATTATCAATAAGTCAGTCATCCTTATCCTTCAGATTTTTCTGTAACTAGCAATAACCGGAATAGAAAAAAAGGCCTCAATATCATCTCCAATTTTTATCTTACTATCAATTGTTTCAAGAAAAAATGGCAAAAGTATTGCTACAATAGAACCAAGGAACAGCGATATCATAAAAGCCATCAACGGTT
The DNA here is from genome assembly GCA_021737695.1 of Desulfotignum sp. Lineage (GTDB taxonomy): Bacteria > Desulfobacterota > Desulfobacteria > Desulfobacterales > Desulfobacteraceae > Desulfotignum. The sequence goes on from JAIPDL010000002.1 coordinate 25,134, forward strand.
TTGGAGATTTTTGATTTTCGGGTCTGACTGCACGCTGGGAGATGACAATGCTAGAAATATTTGTTTCATTTCTCATGGAATACAATCTAGAATCTTCTTTTTTACTTCCATATAATAGATAATTCTTTTTAGCGATATCAAAATCAAGTTCAAGACTGTTTACTCTTTGCTGTTTAAGTTGCAAATCCGTAGTTTTCTGTTTTAATGCCTCAATCCTGACTATGAAAGCATCCCGTTTAGCCTTTAAACCTTTGAGCTCAAGTTCATTGGTATTTCGCACTTCAAAACTTTCATTTCTAATTTCATCGCGCAACATCGAAATTTGATCGTCGATCATTTGATATTCACGGCTATTCTTTGTAAATGTTTTGCTAATTTCAGTCCGTTTGATCAACAGAGGGACCAGTCCTTTTGCAAGTTCTGCTATTACTGGAACTTCTCTCATCTCACTAGATAAAATTACTTTTTTGTCTTCAACTTTTACCCCAGTTTTTAACATTTGAATCTTCGAATCCAATTCTGCTATTTGTACTTCTAAATTTTCAAGTTCACCCGTTAACTGTGAAATTAATGAAATATACGAATCAATTTGCCCAGGCAAATTGGTGACCTGATTGATTTTATGAAATTCTTCAAGTTTCATTTCTGCTTCATTTAATCTTTTTGCATATATCTGTTTTTGGAGATCATAAAACTCTTCACTATCTTCATTTGAAAACAGAAATTTATGATACTCAACATATATTTCAAGAAGTTTATTCAACACGTCAGCCACCATTTCGTGATTTTCTGACTGAAGATTCACAGATATCATATTGGAATTTGGAATTGGTTCTACAGACATATCATGAACCAAGCCCTTTATTTCGTCGCCGGTAACAAAATCTTCAAAATACGTATATGTCCGTTTCATTACTTCTTTACTTTGAATAATCTCAATTTCAGTATTGATATCGTCATTTTCAACATTCTGTACATCATATTGCCGTTGCCCCTGCCCTGCACTCACAACTAGTTCGTCATTTGTTTTTGGCAACAGCAAAATTTTGGCTTCAGACTCAAAAAGAGGGGTCCGGGTCAAGGAGTAAAGGGTGATTCCAACGACTATTAGAAGCCAAAGCACTATGGCAGGGAATTTCCAGTAAAACCAGATTCGCGCAAAATCACGAGTAGTTCTCAGGGTCCTCATGGCCATATCTCTATTTCATCCTTTTTTTGTTTAGTTGAATTCAAAGTTGCACCGATATAAATAAATAATTTCAACATCACTTGTAACTATAAAAGTTCTAATAATAGAATATCAAAATTCAACTTACTACATCCGATTGTATCAATCGCTATATATGGTACCACCAGTTTCTATAAGTGTACCCCCAAATGCCTGTCCACCTAAATCGTAATTGCTAATCAAAGAACGGGGAATCATATTTTCAATGTATTGCTGCACCCAGATATTCCTACGAGCAATGTTTGATTTTGGAACATAAACGATATCATATTGATTCAAAACTATATCTTGGCTCAAATCCCCATCATAAAGAATATTTTCCAGATTAACCAGCCGAGCCCAGGGTCGTCTTTTTTTATCTCTGCTGATAACCAGGACTGTTTCAGGCTCAGCTGTTATCTTTAAGCCGCCCGCACTGGCAACCAACTGGCTGACGGTCCAGTTCTGCTGCATCAAAAACATATTCGGCAAGTTGACTTCACCAAAAATGTAAACAAGATTGGCTTTCATCTGTTCCAACAGGACAGACACAGTCATGTTATCCACTTGTTTCTGATACTCTCCCTGAACAACCTCTCTTAACTCCGGAACTGTCCTTCCGCCTGCTAAAACGTCCGGTATTACCGGAAGCGACAGATAACCGTCCGGCCGAACAGGTGAAATCTTGCTTTCCCCCCTAACTGCTGTCTTTATTGCATCTTTTAGCCGGTCAATGGTTCGATTATACTGTATCATGGTTACAGTAACAACCGGATCTATGAATTCTTTACTGTATAACTCTTCAAGTTTTTCCTGAAGCTGAACCGTTGTCAGACCCAATGTCTTTACCGGGCCTTTTTTAGGCATAACAATGGTACCGTCCGGGGAAACAGTCAGCTCTCTGCTAACTTCCGGATGATAGGCAAATTCGACCGCAACAATATCACCCACAGAAATAATATACTCTTTGGTATCTGGTTTAGGATTGAAATGATAAATGATTTCAATAACATCTCCTGGCCCCAGCGTATACTCTGTCTCCAATTCAGGCATGGGCCTATCGTAAACCACATCCTCTTTTATTCCCACTTCTGGTTTACCCGCACATGAGGGCAAAACAGCAATTATCAACAACAAAACCGTTAACCATTTAATATAACGATTCACTTTAAACTCCTTGTTCCTTGATAATCGCATCATAGTTTACCAAAATTCCCTGCATCATTTTTTGTGATTCCGAAATTCAAATTCCAGCCGCCGATTCAACGCTCTGCCTTCAGACGTTTCATTGGTTGCCACCGGTAACGTATAAGAGTGCCAGCTCATCGAAAGTCTCTGTGGTGAAATCCCTTTTTCCACAAGATAATTATATCCGGTGAGGGCTCTTTGTTTAGACAGCGTAATGTTGTACGCCATGCTGCCGAAATTGTCTGTATGGCCGCTGATGTGTAGGTCCAACACCGGGTTTTGTTCTAAATAATGGGCGACCTGATCAAGGGCTGCCACCCCTTCAGGTTTTAAATTGTACTTGTCAAAGTCAAAAAGAACATCTGCCTGGATCACCAGATCCCATCCGTTATCTGTCGCCTCTTTTGTTCCCGGACAAAGATCACACCAGTCCGGAATACCGTCACCATCCATAGCAATATTTTCTTTTGATGCCCGTTTCAAAAACACAGTTCGGGTAAATTTTTCCATTCTTTTTTTGTCAAGCAGCTGGTCTCCATTCAACGCGACCCCGCACTTTCCACTTTGTGCAATTCTGTCCATCACACTCCTGCCAAAAGGATCATTTCCAATCAAAACGGTATATATGCAGATACGATCTCCATATCTGTTTTTTAGATCCATAGCCGCCTGGACCTCTCTTTCATCCATATCTTTTCCATCACTGACAACAATGACAGCGATATCTCCCTTATCATCGAACCAGTCTTTCGATACTTCTGAAAGCGACCCATATAAAGGGCTCGCCCCTTTTGCCTGAAAAATTTTATCAAACCCTCTGCCATATTCATATCGGTCATATTTCAGCTTTTTGGTATTATCTTTTGGGTCCAGCCCGTAATGGATACTATGGTACACTGGCTCCCCAAAAGTTCGGATCATGCCCGTCAAATCGAGATCCGGAATGGATTGATTGAACGCTTTAGACAAACCTTTGGCAAATTCAAACTTTGAATAGGCCGGGTCCTGATGGCAGCGGTTGCAGTCTGAGGCATACACAGCAGCGTCTTTTTTTTCAAATTCGCGCCCCCCATATTTCACTGCGTGATTCTGGGCAAAAGTTGTATCCTGGAAGTCGATATGACAGGCCACACATTCATAGGATGGCACATACATTTCTGTCATGGAAGCCGAAGGATCAAACAACACTGTAAAGTTGTCCACTTTTTTTACATATCCTGTTGTATCTATCGGATCATAATTGTCTATATGAAACCGGTGATATTTCAAAGCGGCATTCTGGACTACGGATTTATTCACTTCGGGCGGAGACTGCTTCATACACCCCACAACCACAAGACACAGAATCAGGATCGTTATTTTCACCTTTATTCCACTGCCCATAATATTCTCCCCTGTTTGTTATCTTTACGACTCACATCTGATCCGCCTGCGATCACATCAAGTGTTCCCCTTGCAAAATTGGTTGAATCTTTCTTTCCAAAAGCAACGGTTCATTATTCAAATTTTTAAGGCTTCCCCGGCGATTGTTTAAATCATCATGGAGCGGACTATTTTGAAATTTTGTCATATCTTCAAAAGCCAAATACCGGGGTGGCATTTCTTTTTCAATTTGATTGTGCTGGGCTTTAGATACATAATTATCATTTTTCGATTTAAAAATATATAAAGATAAAAAAATGATAACCAAAATCAAAATAATGATCACCCCTATCCGGCCATATTCATGAATCTGATGTTTCAAACTTTTTGTTGTTTTTTGCTCTGGTCTCTCAGGCTTGTCTTCTGATCGGTCATGATATCTTGGTTGTTCATCAGGCAGTCTTTCCTGCATCCGTCTTTGTTGAAACTCTCTTTTGGGAGCCTGGGGCTGGGGATGCCTCTGCTGAGTCGGTATTTTCTGGGCCGGGGACGGTCTTTGCGACGGTCCAGTTTGGCTGTAACTTTTTTGAAGATCGAGCTTAGCGGTTCCAGATTGCTGGGGTTTGATATCGCCAGAAATCTTTTCCGCCCCTGAAGCAGATGTTGCCTTTAAATCCTGAAGATTTCCTATCCCCATCAAATGGCTTTTTTCAACCGCTTTATGAACTATCTCGGAATCAACCAGATTCTTTTTTTCACTGCTGGCAATAATCAGACTGCTGTCACAAAGGTTGTTTATCAGCCGGGGTCCCCCTTTGGAGATCTGCTGTATCAGATGTATCGCATTGTCATCGAACACAGGGGTACCCGATGCCCCCGAGTAAAGCAGCCTGAAATAGATGTATTCCCTGGTTTCTTCAAAATTCAGGCCGGACAAATGGTACACCCTCCTGATGCGTTGACCCAGAGCTTTAAGGGTTTTTTGGCCCAGTAACCTTGAAAAAGAATAATGGGCAAAAAAAATCAGCCTGATCGGAAATTGACCGTTAAAATTACTGCTGGCCAGTAATCGGAGTTTATTCAAAAACGTGCCGCTGAACTCCTGGGCATCATCGATTATGATATAGACAAACTTTTTTTCATTTGATTCGGTTTCAAAATATTCATAAATAAGCTTTTGAAGCATTTCCTCATCATATCCAGCAGCATTTTCTAACGAAAAATCCAACAATTTCTCGACGATTTTCTCCAGCATCATCGAATAATTGTAGGTGGGTGTTGGTATCCACACAGCCGGTCGTTTTTTGTGTCTTTTCAAAAGCGTAATCAGCTTCAGGAACAAAAGAGTCTTGCCGGCACCATAATCCCCTTCCACCAGCAGAATCGGCTCATTTGCCTTGATGCCGTGCATCAAATAATTCCAGCAGTTGCGGTGCGTCTCGGATTTATAAAACACTTCCGGAGAGGGGTGGCTGTCAAAAGGCTCTTTCTGCATCATGTAAAATTCTTTATACATCATGGGCCCCTTTTATTAAATCCATTAAAATCGGTATGATACCTGTCGTCAAAATTCATTCAACTTTCTTCGTTGGGAAAGATGTCCGAAAATTCCCACTTTTTGGGAGTTGAGGCACCTGCCATGTTCAATCCATTGATAATTTTATTTTTGGTCACCAAGGTGGGATCGATCAACCCTCTTTCTGTCTGGCTTATAACTTTGCTGCTGACATTTGCGTGACGTGACAATTCAGTTATCGTTAGCCCCAGATTGACACGAATTTTTTTGAGATTGTTACCCTTTACCCCGGTACCCTGCAAATATTTAAACACCTTGTTTGCCTCCCCCGCTTGCCTCAGTGTTTATAGAAATCTCATACAAAAAACCTGGTTATTTCCGACCAGAAACAACAAATGGTAGGTATTGCTATTCATGGCATATCTCTTATATGAACTGTTATATTCGTAATGTCAAGAACTATTTTGATTATTATTTAACTTTTCCGGAAGTTTCCGGTTTTATATGAAATGTCACTATCGATATTTTCGATTGTTGAGTTAGATGGTCTTGAAGGGAACGTCCGAATGGATCAAGAAAGATAGTCAGACAGTCGGGCTTTTAGATGGGCAAGGCTGCCGCTATAGAAATGATCACACCCTGGAATAATCTCAAACCGCGGCGTAATCCCCCAGCGGTCAAAATGGGTCTGGATTCTGTCCGGCGGGGCGATATCATCGTTCTGGCCGGTGATGACCAGGCCGGTGGACGGCAATGCTACGATATCGTCAAAAGACATGAAAGCGACAGGCGGGGAGATCATGATATGGTCAAAAATGTCATAGCCGCCGGCCACGACCGATGCATTGACCCGGGAACCAAAAGAATAGCCTGCCAGATAAAGGGGGTTGCATCCCTGATCTTTGAGGAACTCAAGCGCTGCAAGAACATCAGTTTGCTCTCCATGGCCGTTGTCATACATGCCGGAGCTGCCGCCGGTACCCCGGAAATTGAACCGCAACGTGGTAAATCCCTGCTGAGCAAACGCAGACGCGGTCCGGACCACCACGGGGTTAACCATATTCCCCCCATACAATGGATGGGGATGGGTGATCACCACCCCGCGATTACCGGTTCCTTTGTCCAGCAGGGCCTGGAGCCGGATGGTCTGGTTTTTGATGATCACCGCAGTTTCCATGAACAAATTTCCTTTGAATTTATTTTTTGGCGTTTTTCAAGGATGCCCGGATAAACGCCTTGAATAAAGGATGGGGATCCATGGGCCTGGACTTGAATTCCGGATGAAACTGACACCCTAAGTACCAGGGATGATCTGCCAGTTCGACAATTTCCACCAGTTCATGATCCGGAGATGCGCCGGAAATGACCAGGCCGGCTTTTTCCAGACGTTCTTTGTAGGCGTTGTTGAATTCATACCGGTGGCGGTGCCGCTCTGAAATATTTTCATGTTTGTAGGCATTAAAGGCAAAGGTATCGGGCACCAGCCGGCAGGGATACGCACCCAGCCTCATGGTGCCGCCTTTATCCGATGTTTCATCCCGCTTTTCCACCTGGCCGGTCTGCTCGTCAAACCATTCTTTCATCAGATAAATAACCGGGTAAGGGGTATCCGGATCAAACTCCTCGCCATTGGCATCTTCCATGCCGGCCAGATGCCGGGCGATCTCGATCACCGCCATGTGCATGCCCAGACAGATACCGAAATACGGCACTTTGTTTTCCCGGGCATACCGGGCCGCCAGGATTTTGCCTTCAATGCCTCTGGAACCGAATCCGCCGGGGACCAGGATTCCGTCACTGGCAGACAGCACTTGAGCCACATTTTTTTCCGTCAATGTGGTGGAATCCACAAACTGGAGATCAACCCGGGCCTCATTGGAAATCCCGCCATGGGTCAGGGCCTCGTTCAGGCTTTTGTAGCTTTCAGTGAGATCCACATATTTGCCCACAATGGCAATCCTGACACTGAACCGGGGATGTTTGAGTTTTTCCACCATCTCCCGCCATTCATCCAGCCGCGGACTTCTGGCCCAGATATTGAGTTTTTTCAGAATCTTGGTGCCCAGGCCTTCCTTATTATACACCAGCGGCACCTCATAGATGCAGTCCACATCCTTGGCCGTGAACACGGCATCGGATTCCACATTGCAGAACAGCGCGATCTTGTCTTTGATATCCTGGGACAGGTAATGCTCGGTCCGGCACAACAGGATATCAGGCTGGATACCGATACTGCGCAGTTCCTTGACACTGTGCTGGGTGGGTTTGGTCTTGACCTCGCAGGCCGTCTTGATATAGGGCACCAGGGTCAGGTGAATGTAGATCACGTTGCCAGGGCCGGCATCTGCCTTGAACTGGCGGATCGCCTCCAGAAAAGGCAGGGATTCGATGTCCCCGATGGTGCCGCCGATCTCCACAATCACCACATCCACATCATTGGATACCAGGCAGATGCTCTGCTTGATCTCATCGGTGATATGGGGGATCACCTGCACGGTGCCCCCCAGATACTCGCCCCTGCGCTCTTTGGTGATCACCTGGTGGTAGATCTTTCCCGTGGTGAAATTATTGTTTTTTCCCAGCCGGGCATGGGTGAACCGCTCATAATGCCCCAGATCCAGGTCCGTCTCCGTCCCGTCATCCGTGACATAGACCTCTCCATGCTGAAACGGATTCATGGTGCCGGGGTCCACATTGATGTAAGGATCCAGTTTCTGAATGGTGACCGTGAGCCCCCGGCTTTCCAGCAGCATTCCGATGGCGGCGGAGGCCAGCCCTTTTCCTAAAGAGGACAGGACTCCGCCGGTGACAAAAATATATTTGGTATTTTCAGCCATAATAATTATCCAAAAAGATGGGTCATGAAACTGGCCCCGGCTCCCAATTTTTCTTCGATCCGGATCAGTTGGTTGTATTTGGCTACCCGGTCGCTTCTCGACATGGACCCGGTCTTGATCTGCCCGGCATTCACACCCACGGCCAGATCTGCAATAAAGGTATCTTCGGTTTCACCGGACCGGTGGGATATCACCGTGGTGTAACCGGAATCTTTGGCCATCTGGATGGTGTCCAGGGTTTCAGTCACAGTACCGATCTGGTTGAGCTTAACCAGGATGGCATTACCGATGCCGGATTCAATGCCTTTTTTGAAAATATCCGGGTTGGTGACAAAAATATCATCCCCCACAATCTGAATCCGATCCCCCATACGCTCGGTCATCCGTTCCCAGGCATCCCAGTCCCCTTCGGCCAGGCCGTCTTCAATGGAAAACAATGGATACTTTTCGATCAGGGTTTCATAATAATCCATCAACTCATCCGCAGACAGGTCCCTGCCTTCGGACAGAAAGTGATATTTGCCGTCTTTGTAGAATTCCGACGCCGCTGCATCCAGACCGATGCCGATATCCCTTCCCGGCCGGTATCCTGCCGCTTCGATGGCGGAAATAATATATTCAATGGCCTGTTCATTGGAACTTAAATCCGGTGCAAATCCCCCTTCATCACCGACCCCGACACTCAGGCCTTTTTTCTTGAGAATTTTTTTCAGATGATGAAAGGTTTCCGCACCCATGCGCACCGCTTCCACAAAAGAGGGCGCCCCATAGGGTAAAATCATGAACTCCTGGATATCCAGATTGTTGGCGGCATGGGCCCCGCCGTTGATGATATTCATCATGGGCACGGGCATGATCCGGGCGTTGATCCCGCCCAAATGCTGATACAGCGGCAGATCACTGGCCTGGGCTGCTGCCCTGGCTGCAGCCATGGAAACGCCCAGAATGGCATTGGCCCCCAAGCGGGATTTGTTTTCAGTGCCGTCGATATCCATCATGGTCCGGTCCAGCCCGGCCTGGTCCATGGCATCATACCCGATGATCTCGGGTGCAATCACCTCGTTGACATTGGCCACGGCATTGAGCACGCCTTTGCCCAGAAACCGGTTGTCCATATTGTCCCGCAGCTCCAGTGCCTCCCGGGTGCCTGTGGAGGCCCCGGACGGCACGGCAGCCCTGCCCCTGGCACCACAGGCCAGCACCACATCCACTTCCACGGTGGGATTGCCCCTGGAGTCGATGATTTCCCTTGCCCTGACATCAATTAATTCCGTCATGTTTCCCCCTTCCCGAACCTCTATGTTAACTTGCGTTTGTGCATGAATATTCACCGCCTTTAAATACCAATTCCCCATTTGACATTCAAGCGCTAATCCAAATAAACAAAAAGACTTGTGATAGCACGTGAAATGGCTGTGCGCTTTTACTGGAGAATGGTAACAATAACCCGCCTGTTCCTCTCTTCAGCGGTTTCATCCGGTGTGGACACTTGAAGACCATGTTCACCATACCCGCGTATTTCAAGAAAATTGGGGCCTGTGTCTTCTGTGGCGATGATCCCCGCTATCCGGCTGGCTCTTTTACGGGATAAATCCAAATTATTTTCGACCGTGCCGACTGTATCAGTATACCCTGTCACCCGGATCCTTGCAGGCGGCAACCGCCGAATCATGAGGATACTCTTTTTCAGTACAGGTTCTGAATCCGGCACCAGTTCGACAGAATTTGGCTGAAAATATAGCGTAAACTGTTCAAAAATCGGAGCAGGCGGTGCCGGGGGCTTTTCCTTGGGGCGCTTCAGCTCAGCCTTGAACAATCCACCATATTCCTTGTTAATCTCTTCAGGATCCGCCATTTGGACATCCATTTTTCCAGACTGGCTGACTGCATAGGGCTTGTCAAGGGTAACGGACTGGTCACCGATGCTCAGGGAAATGGCACCCACCGCTTCATTTTCCTGGGGCAAAAGAACCACCTTGGTCTGCTTCTGACCACAGGAAGCGGTAATGATAAGGATCAGGAAAAAAAGCAGGTATCGAATGGCAAGTTTGTCTATCATTTTAGATCCACAATAAACCGGGTCCCCCGGATACCAACCATCGCACTGGGCGTTGCCAGATGGACAGATTGGGGTGACAGTTTGCCGATCTGTCCAGAATTATAAATCATTGATCCCTTTTCCATATAAAATCGAAAATAATATGCCTGATCCTGTGGTTCAAAAATATAGGTATCGATCTTGAATTCAGATTCAGGGCCCAGGGTGATAACCGTGTCATCATTGAAAAGCAGCCCGGCAAACCCTTCAGGCCCGGTGATGACAATATCCTTGTCCATGAGTCGAAACCCTTTCCAGGCCGGATAAAGATTGCTTTGTCTGAGGATATCCACTTTACCTGAAACACTTTGAATCATACCTGCAAACTGAGCTTGACCCACTCCCGAAAACAAAAGGAAAAAGAGCATGGTAAAAAGCCATATGTGTTTCACATCATCAATCCTTTCTTTTTCAGAGGCCACATATAATTCGAAGTCGATTATAGTGAAGCCTAAACCGGGTGTCAACAAAAGGTGCTTTCTTATGGGTCATGGGTATATTCATCTGCAATTCCATGGCTTGACAAAACCCTGTACCTCTTATAAGTAGAAAAGTTGTTTTCATTGTACATTATATTTTTGCGGCATTCAAAGAACTGGATAAAAAAGGAGCGTTTATGAACATTTTATTTTTCGGACCCAACGGCAGCGGCAAAGGTACCCAGGGTGCCATTCTCAAGGATAAATTCAATATTGCCCACATTGAATCCGGCGGTATTTTCAGGGAAAACATCAAAGGCGGCACCGATCTGGGCAAACAGGCCAAAGCTTACATCGACAAAGGCGATCTGGTGCCCGACGAGATCACCATCCCCATGGTGCTGGACCGGCTCAAAAAAGATGACTGCAAGAACGGATGGCTGCTGGATGGCTTTCCCAGAAACAAGGTCCAGGCGGAAAAACTGCATGCCTCCCTGGAAGAAGCCGGCATGAAGCTCACCTATGTCATTGAAATGATTCTGGACCGGCAGGTGGCAAAAAACCGGATTATGGGCCGTCGTTTGTGTGAAAACGACAACAACCATCCCAACAACATTTTCATCGATGCCATCAAACCGGACGGAGACAAATGCCGGGTGTGCGGCGGCGCCTTGAGCGCCAGGGATGACGACCAGGACGAGACCGCCATTGACAAACGGCATTCCATTTACTACGACACGGACACCGGCACACTGGCGGCCGCGTATTACTTTAAAAACCTGGCTGCCAAGGATGATACCATCAAATATATCACGTTGACCGGTGAAGCCCCGCTCAATGAGGTCACTGACGAGCTGCTGTCCAAATTGTAATCCAAGTTTTACTTGCATTCATAATTGCGTTTTGATATAAAGTTGGGTTATGAATATTTTGCGTATTTAAATCCACCATGAAAGGGGCGATGTTTTTTGAAAGAAATTACTGTCACAGTGATTGACAACGATGTTGAAAAAGCGTTGAGAATTTTGAAGAAAAAAATCCAGAATGATGGACTCTTCAAACGGCTCAAAGTGAAAAAGCATTTTGAAAAACCCTGTCAATACCGAAGACGTAAGATGCGCGAAGCAATGCGTAGACAGCGGATCGCAGCTTCCAAATCCCGCAGAAAACGCAAATAAACCATTTAAACCTGTCCCGGCAGACCGTTTTGATCCAAGGAATGCCGGGATTTTTATGTGCTGACCATGGCGGAAACCTACCAGAAGTGTCTTGAAAAAATCTATCAGCTGGGCCGGTTCGGTATCAAACTGGAGCTGGAGACCATCCAAAATATCCTGGCACGTCTGGGCCTTCCTGAAAAAAAATATCCTTGTGTGCATGTGGCCGGCACCAACGGCAAAGGGTCCACTGCCACCTATATCGCTGCCATCTTACAGGCGGCCGGTTTTAAAACCGGCATCTACACCTCCCCCCATCTGGTCCGGTTCAACGAACGGATCTGTATCAATGGACAGATGATTTCGGATGCGGACGTGGTTGCCGCATACGAAGCCGTGAATGCCGCAGATATTGGTGATAGAAACGCCACATTCTTTGAAATTGCCACTGCCATGGCTTTTTATTATTTTGCCGAACAACAGGTGGACTGGGCCGTGATTGAAACCGGTATGGGGGGTCGATTCGATGCCACCAATATCATTGATCCCGCCGTGGCTGTGATCACCAATCTGTCCATTGAGCACACCCAGTATCTGGGCACAACCATCCAGGCCCTGGCAACGGAAAAAGGTGGAATCATCAAACCCTTCACCCCGCTGGTCACCAGTGTGAGCCAGCCGTCGGGAATCCGCACCCTCAAGCAGATCGCCAAAGAAAAAAATACGCCGATGTATCAGTACAAACAGGATTTTTTTGTCCGCAAAACCCCGAACAAAGCAACCGTCACTTATCGGGGACTGAATTTGCGCATTCCAGACATCATACCGCCGTTGCCCGGAGACCATCAAAAGGAAAATTTAGGCATGGCCCTGGCTGCTTGTGAGTTGATTTTTGACTGCCATAAAAAAAACGATTCCCGGTACCAGCTGACGTGTAAACTGGTCAAACAGGGACTGGCCGGCACCCGATGGCCCGGACGGCTGGAAGTGATTCAGCAGCATCCGCTGGTCATCCTGGATGGGGCCCACAATTTACAGGCCGCCCGGGTGTTGGCCAGATATCTGTCCACCACCCTGGCCGGCAGAAAACTGACTCTGGTCATCGGTATTCTGGATGACAAACCCTATGAAGCCATGCTCAAACATCTGCTGCCCGTGACCCACCGGGTGATCATTACCCGGGCAAAAATCGATCGAAGCCTGCCGACGGCGGTGCTGAAGACGGCGGTCCAAAAAAATTTTAATGGGCAAATCCAGGTGATCGAAACGGTATCAGACGCAGTATCTTATGCAATTTCAGACACTTCAAAACAAGATGCCGTGTGTATTGCCGGGTCTTTATACGTTGCCGGAGAGGCCAAGGAAAAATTTGATCTGGATTTTTTTTGACAATCTGTTATATTCACGTTTGTTTTTTCCATGCGCCCGTAGTCCAGTGGATAAGACGTCAGCCTCCGAAGCTGAAAATCGCTGGTTCGATTCCAGCCGGGCGCACCAAACACTTCTTTGATGAACTCAACGCTCAAAATAGCCTTACTGTCTTATCGGAGCAACCCCCACTGTGGCGGCCAGGGGGTGTATATCCGACACTTGAGCCGGGCATTGTCTGATTTAGGGCATCAGGTGGAGGTCATTGCCGGACCACCCGATCCCCAGCTCAACGGTCATACCCAACTGACCATGCTCCGGACCTTAGACCTGTACAACCCCAATGATCTGTTCCGCACCCCCAGTATTTCAGAACTTTCCGACTGGATCAACCTGATGGAATGGCTGGATGTGTGCACCATGGGATATCCGGAACCCTGGACCTTCGGCAAGCGGGTGGTGCGTCACTTGAAAGGCAGAGAATCGCGGTATGACATCATTCATGACAACCAGAGTCTGTCCTATGGCCTGCTGTCTTTGATGAAAAAAGTCCCGGTCACCGCCACCATTCACCACCCCATGACGGTGGATCGCCGGCTGGCAGTGAAAGCCACCCGGTCTTTTTACAAAAAAATCAAAGCGTTGCGATGGTATTCCTTTATCCAGATGCAAAAAAAAGTGGCCAGAAAACTGCCCAGGATCCTCACGGTTTCCGCCGTATCCAAACAGGATATTTCAACGGAATTTTCCATTCCTGAAAACCGGTTTTCCATCATTCCCAACGGCATAGATACCGCCAGTTTTCATCCCCTGGAAACCGTGAAAAAAATCAACAACCGAATTATTGTGACCAATTCGGCGGACACCCCACTGAAAGGGTTGTATCACCTGCTTTATGCCGTGAAAAACATTGTCAAAAAAAGACGGATCTCCCTGGTGGTCATCGGGTCCCCCAAAAAAAACGGCGGGGTTGAGCGGCTCATCCGGCAGCTGGACCTGGCCCCCTATATTGAATTTACCGGGCGTATCAGTCAAACCCGGTTTTGCCTGGAATATGCCAAAGCCACTTTGGCGGTGGTACCTTCATTGTACGAAGGATTCGGACTGCCCGTGGGAGAAGCCATGGCCTGCCGGATTCCGGTGATCTGCACGACGGGCGGTGCATTGCCTGAAGTGGCCGGAGATGCGGCTGAGCTGGTTCCTCCGGGGGACAGTGCCGCCCTGGAAACAGCCATTCTCAAGCTTTTAGATGACCCGGCCCGGCAGGAAATCCTGGCCCAGAAAGGGTATGACCGGGTGATGGCCCATTTCACATGGGAGGCCACAGCCCAAAAAACCGTCCAGGCATACAGAGACATTATCCATGATTACCATTGATTTTGCCCGGCTTGATATCCGGCCCGGGGACCGGATCCTGGACATGGGGTGCGGCGAAGGCCGGCATATGGTTGAGGCCTGCCGGACGGAAAACACTGTGTGTATCGGAGCGGACTATGGATATGAAACCCTGAAAACCACCCGGGAAAAACTGGCATTTCACCAGGCACTGAACGATCTGTCCTGCGCCCGGTTCGATTTGTCGTGCATGGATGTCACCCGCCTGCCGTTCAAAGACAGCTGCATGGATGTGGTGATCTGTTCTGAAGTGCTGGAACATATCCCGGATGACGATGCTGCGATATCGGAACTGGTAAGGATTCTCAAACCCGGCCGGATCCTGGCGGTCAGTGTGCCCCGGTTCTATCCGGAAAAAATCTGCTGGCATCTGTCGGATGACTATACCGCCGCAGACATGGGACATGTGAGAATCTACCGCAAAAACGATCTGGTGAAAAAAATCACTGACAACCACATGACCTTTTCAGGTGCCCATTTTGCCCACAGCATCCATACCCCTTACTGGTGGCTCAAATGCCTGGTGGGGGTGAACCGCAGCGATGCGTTTCTGGTGAACCTGTATCATCGAGTGCTGGTGTGGGATATGATGAAAAAACCCAAACTGACCCGGTTTCTGGATCGATGGTTCAATCCGGTGCTGGGAAAAAGCCTGGTACTGTATTTCAGAAAACAAACATCTGGCCAAACATGACCCGGCATAGATCCCGGGGTCTGTCGAAACGGCATGGGGTATGATTTTTCTTTGTCACACCGGTTTCTGCTGTAACACCCCCAGGGTATTTGTCATGGGAAGCTCCATATAATTGCTGGTTTTCAGGGCAATGTCATAGACCTGTCTGGGGGCCTGTCCGCCCCGGGCCGGATCCAGAAAAATATCGTGAAAAACCAGAAACCCATTGGCCATGATATGGGGAGACCAGGTCAGAAAATCCTGATACACCGCATCAAACGAATGCCCCCCGTCAATAAATACCATGGATAACGGGGTGCGCCACATCTTGCCGGCCACAGCGGATGCGCAGACCATGGGAACCACATAATCTGCAAGACCGGCGGTTTCAATGGTTTTTAAAAAAACCGGGAACGTATTGATCCGTTTCATGGTTTTGTCGTACAGATCCGGATCAAAATATTGCTCGCCGGGCTGCTGTTCTTCGGATCCGGTATGGTGATCAATGGAAAAAAGTGTGCTGTGGGTCTGTTTGCAGGCCGATCCGATCACTGCAGCGGAAAGGCCGCAATAGGAACCGATCTCCAGAATGGGCCCCATGGGTGCGGCAGCCAAAGCCAGGTCATGAAGCCGCGTTGCTTCTTCATCCGCCATAAATCCTTTGACGGCATGCAGGAAATCAAAATCCATTTTCGTCATAGTTTTTCACCAGGATCTCTCTGGGTTTGGTACCGATCTGGGGGCCGATAATGCCCTCGTGTTCCATGATTTCAATAAGCCGGGCCGCCCGGTTATATCCAATGCGAAGCCGTCTTTGCACATAAGAGATGGAGGCCTGGCCGGACTGGGTGACCACGGCCACGGCCTCATCATATTTTTCATCATAATCGGCGTCATCAAATTCTCTTGTTTCCTCCTCGTCATCCCCTTTGGTGACATTTTCATCATATTCCGGGGTGCGCTGCTCTTTGAGAAAACCGGTGATTTTGGCAATTTCCTTTTCAGATATATACGCCCCCTGAATCCGCATGAGTTTTCCGGTCCCGGGCGGGCAGAACAGCATGTCCCCGTTCCCTAAAAGGCTTTCAGCCCCGCCCTGGTCCATGATGATCCGGCCGTCGATCTTGGAGGAGACCTGGAAAGAGATCCGGGTGGGGAAATTGGCCTTGATGGTGCCGGTGAGCACATCCGCGGACGGCCGCTGGGTGGCGATGATAATATGAATACCTGCGGCCCGGGCCATCTGGGCCAGCCGGGTCAAAGCAAACTCCACATCCTTGGATGCCACCATCATCAGATCCGACAGCTCATCCACAATCACCACAATATAGGGAAGCGGTTCTGAATCCGGCAGATCGGCGTCAGTCTCGTGTTCCGGATCATCCATTGTCTGGCCGGATCGGGATCGATTTTTTTCCCGGACCATCTCATTGTACTGAGCCAGGTTCCGCAGCCCGTTTTCCTCCAGCAGCTCATACCGTCGCTCCATCTCTTTCACGGCCCAGAAAAGGGCGTTGGTGGCTTTTTTCATGTCCGTGACCACCGGGGAAATCAAATGGGGAATATCGTTGTAAACCGAAAGCTCGATGCGTTTGGGATCGATCATGATGAACTTGACATCATCCGGGGTCGCCTTGTACAACAGGCTGATGATCATGGCGTTGAGGCCCACGCTTTTACCGGTGCCCGTGGCACCGGCAATGAGCAGATGGGGCATCTTGTCCATCTTGGTGATCACCGGCCGCCCCATGAGATCCTTGCCTAAGCCCAAAGTGAGCATGGAATCCGACTGGATGAAATCCTTGGATGCGACCATTTCCCGGAGGTTCACCATTTCCCGTTCGTCATTGGGAATTTCGATGCCCACCACATCCCGGCCCGGGATGGGAGCCACGATCCGGATGCTCACCGCGCTCAGGGCCAGGGCCAGATCATCGGAAAGTCCGGTGATTTTAGACAGCTTGATTCCCGGGGCCGGCCGGTATTCAAATGTGGTGATCACAGGTCCCGGCAGAATTTCCACCACATCGCCCTTGACATTGAAATCATTGAGTTTGGTTTCCAGAATCCGGGCCTTTTGCTGCAGTTTATCCGTATCGATTTCCCGCCGGATCTTGACTTTTTCCTCCAGAAAATTGATGGGCGGCAGCTTGAACGCTTCCGGCTGCCGGATATCTGCCAGCACGTGGTCTGATACATATTCAGTGGTATCGACCTGAGGGGCCACAATGGTCGGAGAAAACACATCATCCAGGTCAATGGCATCATGCTCGTCTTGATTGCCGGCACCTTTTGAATTTGCCGCATCCGGATGCGGCAGATCCGCTTCCGATTGTGAAGCATCGGTTGACGTATGATTCTGGATCAAGGCCCTGGGCATATCCATGGTCATTGAACGGGCCTCACGCGCCATTCGATAGGATTGCCATCCAGATTTCATCTGTTCGATCCCCTGCCCCAGATAACCAGAAAATTGTTTCAATTCCCGGAAAATGACCGCCGCCAGAACTGATGTTTTCTGATACACCATTCGGCCCAGCGTCACCATGGAAATGCCGGTGGCGAAAATAAATCCGATCACCGCAAAAAACACCAGAACAATCATACATCCCAGAGAATTGACATAAGTCAGAAGAAATCCGGCCACGGTACTGCCGATCCACCCGCCGGCCGGCACCAGCGTGCCGGAAAACGCATATGCATCCCTGAACAGAAAAAAACCGGCCCCGGTACAGATCATCAGAATAATGCCACCGGCCGGGGTCAGCCACATGACCCGAAAGGATTTTTCCTTGATATACCACAGGGTGATCAATGCCAGAATCACGGGAATCCAGAACGCCCCCACCCCAAACAGAAAAACAAAAAAACCGGCCACATGGGCGCCCACCAGGCCAAACAGATTGTGAATACCGGTTGGCACGATCAAAGGATCATTGCCGATGGCCGGATCCTGGGCATGAAAGGAAAACAGGCTGACTGCAAAAAAAACGATCAAAAACAGCAGCAGCAGTGAAATCAGTTCTTTTTTCATACTTCAATAATGACAGGTACAATGAGGGGCTTGCGGTTGATGGTATAGGAAAAATATTGTTTCAACGCCTTTTTGAGACGGGCGCGAATCAATTCCACCCGGGAATCCATCCCGGCTTCAATTTCTTCCACAATCTCCAGAATCACACACTGGGCATCATCCACCAGGTGCCCGGTGGCAGAATCAAACACAAACCCTTTGGAAATCAGTTCCGGACCATACAGCACCACCCCGGTTTCCTCATCAATGATCATGGTCACCACCACCAGCCCGCCTTCGGACAACTCCCGCCGTTCTTTGAGAACGCTCCGGCCCACATCGCCGATGCCTTTGCCGTCCACCATGATCCGGCCGGTGTGCACCTGGCCATGGATACGTCCGCCTTTATGATCAAACACAATCACCTGTCCGTCTTCCGCCACCAGCACATGCTCTCGAGGAATTCCCATTTTTTCCGCCAGCCGGGCATGGATCACCAGATGCCGGTATTCACCGTGGATGGGAATGAAATAGTCGGGCTTGGTCAGTGTCAGCATGAGTTTGAGCTCTTCCTGGTGGGCATGCCCGGACGCGTGAATGTCCGCGGATTTGGAATAAAACACATCCGCGCCCCGGCGATACAGCTTGTTGATGATATTGGCGATGGCTTTTTCATTGCCGGGAATATGCTTGGAAGACAGGATCACATTGTCCCCTTTTTTAATGCGGATGTGTTTGTGAACTCCCGATGCCATTCGTACCAGGGCAGACATGGGTTCCCCCTGGCTCCCGGTGGTGATGATCAATACCTTGTCGTCTGGCATATTTTTAATCTGTTTGATGTCCATTATCGTATCCGGCGGGCAGGATATATGGCCCAGCTTGACCGCCACGGCAACGATCTGCTCCATGGACCGGCCGTTGAACACCACTTTGCGCCCGTTTTTCACGGCAATATCGATCACCTGCTGGATCCGGAACACATTGGAGGCGAACAAGGTCACAATCACCCGGCCCCGGGCCGCAAAAATCACTTTTCCCAGATTCTTGGCCACCTCCTGTTCCGACATGGTATACCCTTCCACTTCCACATTGGTGGAGTCAGAAAGCAAGGCCAGAACCCCTTTTTCCCCGTATCGGGCAAAAGATGACAGATCCGTATTTTTCAAGGGATCTGTGTTATGACTGATCCGAAAATCCCCGGTATGAATCACCACCCCTTCCGGGGTCTGGATGGCCAGGCCCACGCCTTCGATGGTGGAATGACTCACCCGGATAAACTCGATTTCAAACGGGTCCATGGACAGGGTCTCGCCCGGATTGACCACGTTGAGATCCACCCGGGTGTTGAGCTCAAATTCCACCAGTTTGTTTCTGACAATTTCCAGGGTAAAGGCCGTGCCATAGACCGGAATCCGGATTTCCTTCAACAGATAGGGCAACGCCCCGATATGGTCTTCATGGGCATGGGTGATGATGATACCGTGAATTTTGCTGCGATTTTCCCGGATATAATCCATGGCCGGGATCACGATATCCACTCCCAGCATGTAATCTTCCGGAAACATAAGGCCCGCATCGATGATGAACATGGCATCGTCATATTCCACCACCATCATGTTCAGGCCGATTTCTCCCAGCCCGCCCAATGGTATTAATTTAAGCATGTGACTTCCAATATATTTTTAAATGCGAATGTCCAGCTTTTCAAGAATGGCATCGGTCTGATCAATCAACCAGTTCCGTTGATCTCTTGTGGCATAGGCCATGCAGTCGCATCGGATCTGTTTTTGGGTTCTGACCAGCAGTTCACAGGCCAGTGAGCTCTGCTCCAGTTTCAGGGCAAACACATGGGGCGCACAATCCCTGTGATCTGCCTGAACAGGTGTGAGCACTTCTTTTTCCAGGGGCAGCCAGTAGATTCCCACAATCCCGGCCACCCGGGTGTATTCATCCAGGTATTCCTTTAACCGGTCATAATCCTGGGGCCGCAACCCGTCTATAACATATTGTTTCATAACAGTGTTAAATACCACAGATGTATCAATCGTTGCAACGGGTTTATCAGATCATCCTTGCAGGAGGAGCCGCTTCGGGAGAGTGCCGCCCCTGTCGGGGTGCCAAATGGACCTATGCATGAAATGTGACCTTTGTTTACCCCTGCCATCATCGACTAGTGCCGGGCGGTGCCGGCCGGTGCAATGCCAGAAAATTGCCGCCCACCACCAGGATGAGCCCGGCGATGGCGGAAAAACTCCAGACATAGCCTTCAACAAAAGAAGAGATGATCAGCGCCACCACCGGAACCACCATGATGCTGTAAGAGGCCTTGTCCGCCCCCAGAGAACGGATCAGGGTCAGATAACTGGTAAAAGCGATAATGGAACCAAAAACCGCCAGGTAAAACAGGGAAGTTACATAGGGCAGGGTCATGGAAAAATCAAAGGATTTGCCAAGAATCAAAGCCAGAATCGCCAGGGCCAGGGCGCCATACCCCATGCCAAAGGCATTGGCCTGAATCACCGGGATATCAGCTCTGGAATTTCGGGCGGATGTGATGTTTCCCAAAGACGCCAGCAGCACGCTGGAAAATCCAAAAGCGATCCCCAGCAGATTTTTGTCCGTCAGGTCAAAGGATTCAATTTCATGCATGAAAATCAGACCGATCCCTACAATCCCGACGGCAGCCCCCACCACCATTTTCCGTTCCACCGGGGCCCCGAGAAACAATGCCCCGTTGGCAATGTTCAGAAACACAATCGAAGAAAACAGCACCGCCACCAGGCCCGAGGTGAGATACACTTCCGCCACATACACCAGCCAGTAGTTCACGGAAAATAAAAGCAGGCCCAGCAATGCCATAAAACCATGGTCTTTGAATGAAAACTTCAAAGACAGCCCCCGCAACTTGCAGAACACCAGCAGAATCACCGAGGACAAAGCAAACCGGTACACCACCGACACCATGGGGTCCACGGTCCCCAGCTGGAATTTAATGCCGATCCAGGTGGAACCCCAGATGATAATGGTCAACACATAAAGCAGGCTGTCTTTCATGGACATGGGTGATTACGCCACTCCCGGCAATCCCTGGATCACAAACCAGATCAATGGAATAAAAATAGCGGGAAGCATGTTCCCCACCTTGATTTTTTTTTCTCTGAGCATGTTCATACCGATCCCCAGAATCAACAGACCGCCCACCCCGGACATCTGGGCGATCACCGCCGGCACCAGCAAGGGTTTGAGCACTGTGGCCAGCAAAGTAATGGATCCCTGGTAAAGCAGCACCGGCACCGCAGAGAACAGCACCCCCATGCCCAGAGACGAGCTTAAGATGATGCTCACAATCCCGTCCAGGCAGGATTTGGCAAACAAGGTGGCATGGTTGCCGGACAACCCGCTTTCCAGAGATCCGACAATGGCCATGGAACCCACACAATAGATCAAAGAGGCCGTGACAAATCCCTGGGCAAACCCGCCGCTGCCTTTTGTGAATTTTTTTTCCAGAAATTTTCCCAGCCGTTCCAGCCGGTTTTCGATGCCGATCCATTCGCCCGCAAGGGCCCCGATGGCCAGAGAAATAATGATCACCAGAAGATCATCACAGACAATAGCGGTTTTCAGGCCCACCAAAAGCACAGCCAGGCCCACGGCCTGCATCACGGTCTGGTTGTAGCGGTCCGGAATGCCGTTTTTAAACAACAGCCCCACCAGGCCACCCGCAATAATGGCCACACAGTTGACAATGGTCCCCAGCATGATATTTAAAAGAACCTTTCCCGGATGTGAGCCACCCCGTTTTGAAACAAACGGATACCAATGGTTTCTTCTGCACCGAATGCCTGACCTTCACGCTGGCGCTGTTGTTTTCTGCGGGTCCAGTCCGGATGATTGGTCACATGATTATAGGCTTCCGGATGAGGCATGAGCCCGAAGATCTTTCCGGTGGGATCACAGATGCCGGCAATGTCGTACAGCGACCCGTTGGGGTTGAAGGGAAACACCCCGCCGGCGGGACTGCCCGTTGCATCGGCATATTGGAACACCACCTGGCCGTTGGCCTGCAAAGAGGCCAGCACGGCCGGTTCGGCAATGAACTTGCCCTCCCCGTGCCGCACGGGAAAATCCGCCTGGTCCATGCCTTTGGTAAACACACACGGACTTTCAGGATTGGCGGTCAGATGGACCCACTGGTCCCTGAAATTACCGCAGTCATTATAGGTGATGGCCACGGAACGCCGGGTGTAGTTTTTGTCCAGTCCCGGCAGAAGCCCGGTATTCACCAGTGCCTGGAATCCATTGCAGATACCGATGATCAGTTTTCCCGCATCCACAAAACCAAGCAGGTCTTTTCCGATATGGTTTTTAAGTTTCACTGCCTGAATCACACCGGCCCCGTGGTCATCCCCCCAGGAGAACCCGCCGCCGAACGCCAGGATATGAAAATCCGCCAGATTCACGGTGCCGTCCACCAGAGAATTGATATGCACGCGATAAGGCCGGGCACCGGCCAGTTCAAAAGCCAGCGCGGTTTCATGGTCGCAGTTCAGTCCGAAACCTGTTAATATCAGTGCCTTCACCTGTGTCATATCATCTCTCCAAACAATTTGTTAAATGCCTTGTCCAGATCGGCACAGGACAGATCCACAATCATATCGTTCCGGACCCCTGTGACTTTCAGGTGATCGTGTGCATCTGTGACCCCCCCCACACACTTGAATGCCAGTCCCTTGGCGAGTTTGTCAAATACCGGTTTCCGGTCAGGCGGAACGGTCAGAAGCAACCGACCCGCAGATTCGGAAAAAAGCAACACATCGTCTGAAAATGTTTCCGCCGCAGCCGGCACCTGGGACAGGTCGATTTCCATGCCCAGTCTGCCGGCCATGGTCATCAGCGCCAGGTGAATCCCCAGCCCGCCTCTGCCCACGGCATGACACGAAGCCGGCATTTCGAGGCGAACTGCTTTTTCCACGGCCCGGTACAATACCTTATTGGCGGCAAAATTCACCTGTGGCACATTGGCACCGGTTTTTCCGAACAGATCGTAATATTCGGACGCCCCCAGTTCATCGGCCGTGATCCCGGCCACATAGACAAAATCCCCGGCCGATTTGGGCGCCAGGGTCTGGCAGTGAAGGATGTCTTTTACCACGGAAGTGGCGGAAAACTGGACCGTTTCCAGTGCCGACACTTTGATGCGTTCACCGAACGCCCCTTCCAGGTGTCCGTCCACATACATGGAATCCTTGCCGGACAGCAGCGGGATCTCATAGGCCATGCACGCATCTTTCAGGGCCCGGCAGGCCCGCACCAGCTGGGCGGCCTTGAATCTGCCGTCCGGATTGGTTTTTTTATCATACCCGATATCGGGCCAGCAGAAATTGTCCACCCCGCCGATATGATCCATGCTTCCGCCCACGGCAATGAGTCTTCGTACCGCCTCGTCAACGGTGCAGGTCATCATGTGATAGGCATCGATTTTTGAATACCAGGGTAAAAGCGTCTGGGAAAACGCCAGTCCTTTGTTCCCGGTAAGCACGGGCCGGGTCACGGAGCCATCCGACGGAATGTTGCGGTTCACGCCCACCAGGGGCTTGATCACGGATCCGCCCTGGACCTCATGGTCATACTGGCGGAGGATCCATTCTTTGGAACAGATATTGGGCCGGGCCAGCATGGCGGTCATGAGACCATTGAAATCTTCTGGTTTGCGGATCACCGGTTCGGTCAGGCCCCGGGCCGCAGGGGGCAGCCACACCGCGTCAAACTCCCAGGCGGGAAACCCTTTGTCCAGCAGATCCATATCCACATAGGCACAGGTTTTTCCCTGAAAAGTGATGTGCAGCTTACCGGTATCGGTATATTCGCCGATCACTGTGCTTTCCACGGCATGCTGCCTGGACAGGGACATGAACCGGTCCAGATCGTTTGGGTCGATGGCAATGGTCATGCGCTCCTGGGATTCCGACACCCAGATCTCCCACATGTCCAGGCCCGGATACTTGAGGGGCACCTTGTCCAGATACACCACACACCCGTTGGAAATCATGGCGGATTCGCCGATGGATGAAGACAACCCGCCGCCGCCGTTGTCGGTAATAAACCGGATCAACCCCTCATCCCGGCATTCCAGGAGAAAATCATGCATTTTTTTCTGGGTATAAGGGTCTCCGATCTGAACATGACCGGCCGGGGTGTTTTCCGAATAACTTTCCGAAGACGCGGTGACCCCGTGGATCCCGTCCTTGCCCACCCGGCCCCCGCTCATGATGATCAAGTCACCCGGTGAGGTTTTCTTTTCATGACTGGGACTGCCTTTCACCTGTTTGGGCATGATACCCAACGCCGTGACAAACACCAGGCTTTTGCCCATATATCCCGGATCAAACAGGGTCTGGCCAAAGGTGGTGGGCACCCCGCTCTTGTTGCCCCCGTCTCTGACCCCTTCGATGACCCCGTTCAAAAGCCGTCTGGGATGCAATGGCGGTTTTAAGGGCCCGTCATAATTGACATCCCCCACACAGAACCCGAAACTGCCCATGAACAGTTTGGAACCCAGGCCCGTGCCCATGGGGTCCCGGTACACGCCCACAATACCAGTGATGGCCCCGCCATAGGCTTCCATGTTGGACGGCGAGTTGTGGGTTTCCCCGGTGATCGCATAGTTGTTGTGTTCATCAAACGCCCCCACGCCGGCATTGTCCCAGAGTACAGACACCACCCAGTCTTTTTTTTGTTTCAGCGCCAGGGTGGGCTGCTGGATATAGGTCTTGAACAAGGAGTGTTCAATGGTTTTCTCCCCGGTCATCCCATCCGTGTAATTGAAAATGCCCCGAAACGTGTTGTGATTGCAATGATCGCTTCTGGCCTGGGAAATATATTCCAGTTCCACGTCCGTGGGCCCGGACAACCCCATGGCCTGGCGCTGGGCCGCCACCTCGGGATCCAGAAAATATTGCCGGATAACCGGGATATCCCTGGGGTTCAATGCCAGGTTCCGCTGATCGCTGATCTTTGCCAGGGTCTGGTCGGAATCGATGTCAATGAAATCAAAACAGGGGGTATGGTCCAGAATCACCCGGGCCGGTTTGACATTTGCCCCTGTTTCAGGGTGCCAGTCCGATTTTGAAAAAATCTTGAACTGCTGGATAATGGGGTTAGATAAAAGCGCTTTGGCCAGGGTTTCCATCTGGGACCGGGTTAAGGATTCTCCGGAAAGGCAATAGCGCTTCGAGGTATAGATCCCTTCATCCGGCCCGAATGATCGGCCCAGCAGATCTTCAACAGCTTCCATGGCCGTGGCCCCGGGATTGTCCTTGACCCCGGGCCGCAGCCCGATCCAGATGCACCAGTGAAAGTCTATTTCCAAGGGGGATAATGAAGATACCTGGGTCACGGGATTGGTGAAAATCTCCTGCCTGATCCGTTCCAGGTCCTGTGTTTTCAGTTCAGAATCAATGGTCAGCATATGGATGGTTCTGGCCGACTCAATGTGAATTTTAAAATAGGAATCCGCCTTTTTTACAAGCGAAGATGCTTCCGCATCCCCCAGCGATTGTTTCAACGCAATCTCGATACAGGCTGTCATGTTATCCACCATTGAAAATTCTTATAATATCATTGTAAAAAACAAATACCATCAATGCCACCAGAAGGGCGGCTCCGAACTGGATCATTTTTTCTTTTACTTTGTCGCTGACCTGTTTTCCCGTGACCGCCTCAATGCCGAAAAACACCAGGTGCCCCCCGTCCAGCACCGGGATGGGGAACAGGTTGATGATGCCCAGGTTGACCGACAGCAAGGCAATGAACCACACAAAATTAACGACACCGGCTTTGGCCTGTTCCCCGGCCATCTGGGCAATCATGATGGGGCCTCCCAGGTTGTCGGCGGACAGGCTGCCCGAGATCATCTTGCCCACGGACAGAATGGTCACTTTCACCAGCCCATATGTATCTGAAATAGAGCTTGCCATGGCCTGGAGCGGATTCAGCGGCTGATGAAATACATCGCCCGTGCCCCGGATCCCGATAACGTACCGGTCCACAGGTTCCTGGAACACATTGACGGTTTCCTGTTTTTCCGGAACCAGAGAAATCCCCAGGGTGTGCCCTTCCCGGTCCACACCGATGTCCAGGGCTTTTCCGTCTGATTTTCCCACGATCCGGGAAATGTCTTCAAAAGACCGGATGTCTTGGCCGTCGACTTTCGTGATCACATCACCGGGCAAAAGCCCGGCCTGCTGGGCCGGGGTGTTGTCCATGACCTCGCCGATCACCGGTCTGGCCAGATAGATGCCGGAAAACTGATACAGGACATAGAAAATAAAAATCGCCAGAAAAAAATTGAACGCAGGGCCGGCAGCCACGATCAGGCTTTTCTGATACAACGGTTTGTGGGAAAATGAGATGGCTTCATCTTCTAAAGGCAGATCTTTACCCGATTCTTCCCCCACCATTTTCACATATCCCCCCAAAGGAACGGCAGAGATACAATATTGGGTGCGGCCTTTCATTTTTTTAAATATTTTGGGACCAAACCCCAGAGAAAACACATCCACGCCTACTTTGAAAAACCGGGCCACCAGAAAATGGCCCAGCTCGTGGATGAACACCAGAACACCGATAACGATAATGAATGCGACAACGGAATGACCCACGTTTACCTCTCTAAATTATATAAGGGAGCCGGCTTTTTCCCTGGCCCAGCGATCGGCCTCAATAATACCTGAAAGATCTGGATTGTCAATGCAGGTATGGGCTGCCATGGTGGTGGACACCAGGGTAAAGATATCGGAAAATCGGATGCGCCGGTCAAGGAATGCCTGAACCGCCACTTCATTGGCGGCGTTCATCACCGCAGGCAGGGTTCCTTTTTTTTCGCACGCTTCCCGGGCAAATGCCAGGGATGGAAACCGCTCAGAATCC
This sequence comes from Desulfotignum sp., assembly GCA_021737695.1. Lineage (GTDB taxonomy): Bacteria > Desulfobacterota > Desulfobacteria > Desulfobacterales > Desulfobacteraceae > Desulfotignum. Next base: position 52,298 of record JAIPDL010000002.1, read on the forward strand.
GGGGCGCAAAAGGTCAGAGAGGCAAGTGCTGCAAAATCCGGAAATAACAGACCGGTGTCCAGGCGATCCGGAAATGACAGGGCAAAAGAGATGGCCTGCTTCATGTCCGGCACCCCCATCTGGGCCATGACCGATCCGTCGGCAAATCCGACCATGGAATGGACAATGCTCTGGGGATGGATCAGCACCTGAATATTTTGATGGGAAATGCCAAACAGGTGCACGGCTTCGATGAGTTCCAGCCCCTTGTTCATGAGTGTGGCTGAATCAATGGAGATCTTGTTCCCCATGGACCAGTTGGGATGGTTTAACGCATCTTCTCTGGTAATGCCGGGAAAATCCGATTGGGGCGTATTTCTAAACGGCCCGCCCGAAGCAGTGAGAAAAAGCTGTGTCACATCCCTGGCCTGATTGCCCAGCATGCATTGAAACATGGCGGAATGCTCACTGTCCACGGGCAGCACAGTCACATTTTTTTCCCGGGCTCTGGCCATGACAATATCACCGGCCATCACCAGGGTTTCCTTGTTGGCCAGGGCAATGTCTTTTCCAGCCTCGATGGCGGCCAGCGCCGGTTTCAACCCTGCGGCCCCCACCATGGCCAGCACCACGGTGTCCACCTTGTCCCAGGCGGCTGCGGCCGCGTATCCGGAAGCTCCGGACAGAATCTCAGGCCGGACACCCGGCGTCAGCATGTCAGCCAGTTCCCGGGCCTTGGCCTCATCCAGCACCGCCACCATCTCCGGCATAAATTGCCGGATCTGACGGCTCAACAGCGGCAGATTATTGGCAGCGGTCAACGCCTTTACCTGAAACCGGTCCGGATGCATGCGGACAATTTCAAGGGCAGACGTACCAATGGAACCGGTCGCCCCTAAAATGGACAGAAGCTTCATATCCCCACCGCCAGCAGATATGCGTAGAGCACGGGAATGGCGAACAGCAACCCGTCAATGCGGTCCAGCATCCCCCCATGGCCCGGCAGAATCCGGCCGGAATCCTTGACCGAGGACGCCCGCTTTAAAGCGGATTCAAACAGGTCCCCCACCTGCCCGGCCACGGCAATGAAAAAGGAACAGGGAAGTGTCAATAAAGCCAGCCCGGGTGAACCGAAAAACAGCATTGAAAAAATCAGGCCGGCTGTCATGGATGCACCGATACCACCGGCCGATCCTTCCAGGGTTTTTTTGGGACTGATCCGGGGTGCCAGTTTGCGTTTTCCAAAAAACGTACCTGTGTAAAACGCGCCGGTATCATTCATGAAACAGACAATCAACAGCCAGAAAACCCAAAGCGCGCCGTGCTCCATATTTCTTACAAACAGCAGCAAAGACAGGGACAAGGGAACATACATGATCCCCAAGGCCTGGCGGGCGATGGTATCAAACAGCTCTTTGCCTGCCGGGAACCGGAACAGGACAAAGCCGGACAGAAAAATCAGGTTCAGGATCAACACAAGAATCATTGCCGGCCACGAGGCAAAGGCGGCGGCACTCACCAGAAAGATACAGGTCAGATAGGAAAACCCGGAGATTATCCATGGCACGGTATGGTTATCAGATCTGAAAACAATGCGCAGATATTCCCGGATGGCAAAGATAGCCACGGCGGAAACCAGGGCGGACAAAATCATGGGTGTGCCTTTGATCAGAATCCAAATGATCAACGGCGCCAGTATTAATGTGGTAATCCATCGCTGGGCATGTTGCATTCAACGTTACCGAACCGTCGGTCCCTTTTCTGATAATGGGTTAAGATATCGATAAATTCCGCCTGGGTAAAATCCGGCCATAAGGTGGGTGTGATGAAAATTTCCGCATATGCGGACTGCCAGAGCAGAAAATTGGATAGCCGGAACTCTCCGGATGTCCGGATGACCAGGTCCGGGTCCGGTATACCGGCGGTGTACAGATGATTCGATATCATTTGCTCATTGATATCTTCTGGTGCCAGTTCACCGGTGGCTACTTTTTTGGCCAGGGCGTGAACCGCATCGGTGATCTCCTGGCGACTGCCGTAGCTTAACGCCAGGTTCAGGGTCATTTGTGTATTTTTGCAGGTAACCGCCATGGTTTGCCTGGCCTGAGCCTGAACATCTTCCGGCAGTTTTTCCAACTGACCCAGCACGTTCAGGCAGATCCCTTTTTCCATCATTTCTTTGCGCTCCGACACCAGAAATTGTTTTAACAGGTGCATCAGCGCCGACACTTCGGAACGGGGTCTGGCCCAGTTTTCAGTGGAAAATGCATATAAAGTCAAAAAAGGAATCTGCAATTTCCGGCAGGACTCTACAATGGTTCTGACCGTTTGAGAGCCTTTTTCATGGCCTTTGACCCGGTTCAACCATCGTTTTTTGGCCCACCGGCCGTTGCCGTCCATGATAACCGCCACATGTTTCGGCAATCTGGCAGAATCCAGATCATGTGGCTGCCCTTCATCAGATTTCAAGGATTTCCTTTTCTTTTTCAGCAAAAATATCGTCCAGTTGCTGAATGTAGTCGTCAGTCAGTTCCTGAACCTGTTTTTGCCCCTTGAAGCTGTCATCTTCTGAAATTTCCCCGTCCTTTTGGAGCTCCTTGAGCATGTCGTTGGAATCCCGACGGATATTACGAACCGCTACCTTGTAATCTTCACATATTTTGGACACATTTTTGGCGATCTCCTTTCTGCGCTCCTCGGTCAACGGCGGTATGGAGATCCGGATCAATTTGCCGTCATTGGAGGGTGTCAGTCCGAGATTGGCTTTGAGAATGGCTTTTTCCACCGAATTGATCACGCTGATATCCCACGGCTTCACGGTTATCAAACGACTTTCGGGAATGGACACCGTGGCCATCTGGGGCAACGGGGTCTGGGTGCCGTAATAATCCACTTTCACACTGTCCAGCATGGACTGGGATGCCCTGCCGGTCCGAACCTTTGCCATCTCCTTGACAAAGGCTTTCTGTGTTTTTCCCATCCGGTCCCTGGTTTCTTCAACCACTTCATCGATCATATGAGGTCACCTTTCTATTTTATCCGGGTGCCGATATCCTGACCCAACACCGCCTTGAGAATGTTATCCGATTGATGCAGATCAAACACCTGAAGGGGCAGGTCATGCTCCATGGCCAGGGAAATGGCTGTCATATCCATGACATGGAGCTGTTTTTCAATCACCCGCATATAGGACAATTCATCAAACATCACTGCATCTTCATGGGCCACCGGGTCTTTGTCATATACCCCGTCCACCTGGGTGGCTTTGAACAGAATCTGTGCACGGGTTTCATGGGCTCTGAGCACAGCTGCCGTATCAGTGGTAAAATATGGGTTACCTGTCCCTGCCGCAAAAATCACGATCCGCCCTTTTTCAAGATGCCGAATGGCCTTTCTCCGAATAAAGGGTTCTGCAATCTGATCCATGCGTATGGCAGACTGAACCCGGGTGGGCACATCACATTTCTCCAGGGCATCACACAATGCCAGGGAGTTGATCACTGTGGCCAGCATTCCCATATTATCGGCGGAACTTCTATCCATACCGGCGGAACTGCCGGCCACCCCTCGAAAGATGTTGCCGCCGCCCACCACAATGCCGATTTCAACGTTCAGCCGGGCCACTTTGGCAATTTCTTCCGCCACATAATGAATCATTTCCGGGGTGATGCCGAAGCCCTGATTTCCCATCAGGGCTTCGCCACTCAGCTTGATTAAAATCCGTTTGAACTCCGGCTGAGTATTCAACAGTTACGCTCCTATCTGGAACCGTGCAAAGCGTCTGATCTGGATATTTTCACCGATCTTGCCGATGGTTTCCTTGAGAAATTCTTCAATGGTTTTCTGGGGATCCTTGACATACTGCTGACTCAGGAGGCAGACTTCCTTGTAGAATTTTTCCACCTTGCCGTCCACAATCTTGTCGATGATGTTTTCGGGTTTACCTTCTTCAAGCATCTGGGCCCTGAAAATTTCGCGTTCTTTTTCCACCACGCTTTGATCCACATCATCCGGTGTCAGCCCCGCAGGATTGGCAGCAGCGATGTGCATGGCAATGTTTTTGGCAAATTCGATAAAATCATCGGTTTTGGCCACAAAATCAGATTCACAATTCACTTCCACCAGCACGCCCAGTTTGGCACCGGTGTGAATATAAGAATAGACAATGCCTTCTGACGTGGATCGACCCGCCCGCTTGGCTGCTTTGGCCAGCCCTTTTTTACGCAGCAGTTCAAAGGCTTTTTCCATATCGCCGTCTGCTTCGGCCAGCACCCGTTTACAATCCATGATGCCCGACCCGGTTGCTTCGCGCAGTTCTTTTACCATTGCTGCGGAAATCTCAGCCATATTATTATGCTCCTATTATAATGTCGTTATTCAGTTTCAATCGATTCTTCTGCCGGTTCAGCAGGTGTGGTTTTGCGTTTGATTTTTTCCACAACAGGGCCGTCAGTACCGTCTGATACCACTTCAATGGCCACTTTCTGATCCCCTTTAGCCATCTCTTTTTCCTGATCACCATCGGCCTGGGCCTGCATTTTTTCTTCATAGATCTGACGACCTTCAATGCAGGCATCGGCAATTCGGGAGGTAAACAGCCGGATCGACCGGATGGCATCATCATTGCCGGGGATCACATAATCAATGTCATCCGGATCGCAGTTGGTATCCACGACTGCCACAATGGGAATGCCCAGGCGCTTGCCCTCTTTAACGGCAATGGCCTCATTTTTGGGATCAATGATGAAAATGGCGGAGGGCAGCCGTTTCATATTGCTGATACCGCCGATGGCAAATTCCAGTTTCTCTTTTTCCTTGAGCATTTTGGACTGCTCTTTTTTGGGATAATTCTCAAGGGTCCCGTCATTTTCAATGGAATTGAGAAAATGGAACCGGTTGATATTATTCTTGATGGTCTGAAAGTTGGTCAGCATGCCGCCCAGCCACCGGTTTTCCACATAAAACATCTCAGCCCGGTTGGCTTCTTCATACAGGGCTTCGGACGCCTGTTTTTTGGTTCCCACAAACAGGACATCCTTGCCTTCCGCTGCAATGCCTTTGATGAAATCATGGGCTTCTTTGAACAGTTTCACGGTCTGCTGCAGGTCGATAATATAGATCCCGTTTCTGGCCCCGAAGATATATTTTTTCATCTTGGGGTTCCAGCGTTTTGTCTGGTGTCCGAAATGAACACCGGCTTCCAGCAATTCTCTGATGGTAATGTAGGCCATTGGTTCTCCAAATCAATCTAAATGGTTTTGTAAATCCTTCATCCATTTCATCCCCGGAAATCGACTTTATGAAAAGCACCGGACTCCGAGTCCATGAATGTGTGTGTTAAACGCTTCTAATAAAAATACTTCCATCTATATCAAAAACAAAAAAGTTAATCAATTTTTTTTTTAAATTGTGCCACCCGGTTTTGACCGGCCAGATCCTGTACAATATTTATTTGATCAAACTGGGGACATGTTTTTGCCAGAGCCGTGACATCGGCTTTCTGGTCAAACCCCATTTCCAGAAGAAGCTGCCCCCCGGGCACCAGAAAATCGCCGGCATGGATCACTATCTCACGGATACATGTTAACCCGTCATGTCCGCCATCAAGGGCGGATGTGGGTTCATGATCCCTGATTTCTGGGGCCAGGCCAAAAATATCTGCGGTGGGAATATACGGGGGGTTTGAGACAATGACATCAAAAAAAGAACCGGTTGCCAGTGGCGCAAACCAGGATCCGTTGAAAAAATGAATCGTTCCGATCTCTTTTTCCCGGGCCGCATTTTTCCGGGCCGCGTCCAGTGCGACCCGGGAAATATCGCCGGCAAAAAAAAGGTGTTCCGGGTGGGCCTTTGCCAGAGAGACGACAATGGCACCGGAGCCCACCCCCAGTTCCAGGATTTTTTGCTGTTTTCGGAAAGTTTCATCCAGCACCGCCAAAGTGGTTGTCACCAGGGTTTCAGTGTCCGGCCGGGGGATGAGTACGCCCGGACCCACCTGAAAACTGGACTCGAAAAATCCTTTTTCACCGGTGATATAGGCCACCGGCTCATGGTTTTTCCGACGTTGAATCAATGTTTTGAACCGGGCCAGTTCCTGCTTTTCCAGAGGACGATCGTGCTGCAGATACAGATCCAGGCGCCGGACACCCAAACAGAATCCCAGCAGAATTTCCGCAGTCAGGCGGGGGCTGTCAATCTGGTGCCGGGTAAAATAGGTTTCCGTCCAGGAGATCAGTTTGAATACAGTCCAGTCCATTATGCAAAGGTGTGATTTTCCTGCAGCGCCCGGGCTTGATGAAAGGTTTTCAATTCATCGATAATGGCCTGGATATCGCCTTCCATGATACTGTCCAGTTTATACAGGGTCAGCCCGATACGATGATCGGTCATCCGGCCCTGGGGAAAGTTGTAGGTCCGGATACGACCGCTCCGGTCTCCGGTACCCACCTGGCCTTTGCGGTCAGCGGCCCGTTTGGCTTCTTCTTCTCTCATCCTGGCGTCCAGGATTCGGGATTTCAACACGCCCAGGGCTTTGGCCTTGTTTTTATGCTGGGATTTTTCATCCTGGCACGTGGCCACCACGCCCGTGGGAATATGGGTGACCCGAACAGCGGAATCCGTTGTGTTTACAGACTGTCCCCCGGGTCCGGATGCCCGGAACACATCCACTTTGATGTCTGCCGGATTGATCTCAATGTCGATATCTTCGGCCTCGGGCAATACGGCCACGGTGACGGCAGACGTATGGATCCGGCCCTGGGTTTCGGTTTCCGGCACCCGCTGCACCCGATGGGTGCCGCTTTCATACTTGAACGCACCAAACACGCCTTTCCCCTGAATCAAAGAAACGATCTCCTTGAATCCGCCGGCACTGGAATCATTTTTTTCAATCACCTCGACATTCCAGTTTTTGTTCTCCGCATACCGGGAGTACATTCTGAAAAGATCGCCGGCAAAAATACCGGCTTCTTCTCCGCCCGTGCCGGCCCGGATCTCCAGGATCACGTTTTTGTCATCCCTGGGATCTCTGGGCATGAGCAGCACATTAAGTTTGGATATCAGTGTTTCAGCCTGTTTTTCCAGACTGACGATCTCGTCTCTGGCCATTCCGCGAATCTCGGCATCCGGATCCTTCAACAGATCCTGTGCCTCTTCCAGTTGGGCCTGAACCTGTTCATAGGTCCGGAACACCGGAACAATCCGATTGAGTTCTCCGTGCTCCTTGACGTATTTCTGGTATTTGGTCTGGTCTTTGATCACCTCGGGGTCACTCAGCAGGTGCTCAAGCTTGACATACCGTTCTTCTATGCCTTTTAATTTTTCAATCATGATGCAAAAATCCAAAAGGGGTGTCTGTCGCAGACCCCCTTTTGTAAAATTTCACAGATTTTATAATTATACCAGTTTGCTTGCATCAAAGTTGGCATATTTTCTTTTGAACCGGTCAATACGGCCGGCAGAGTCCACCAGTTTCTGTTTTCCGGTAAAAAACGGATGACACTGTGAACAGATTTCCACCTTGATACCCTCGCGGGTGGAACCCACATCAAAGGTGGCACCGCATGCACAGGTAGCGGTCGTTCTTGCATATTTGGGATGAATGTCTTTTTTCATTTTTTTCTATCACTCCTTGGTGCACCTGCCTGTTCAATCCGGCAGCTGATTCATAAAAAATTTGTGTTCATGAATTCATCAATTCAAGAAACTCTTTATTATCCTTTGTTCCCTGCATTTTTTCAAGTAAAAACTGCATACTGTCCACAGAATTTAAACTGGACAGCAATTTTCTCAAAATCCAGACCCGGTTCAAAGTCATGGGATCCAGGAGCAGTTCCTCTTTCCGGGTCCCGGACCGGTTGATATCAATGGCCGGGAACACGCGTTTATCCGCCAGTTTTCTGTCCAGTGCCAGCTCCATATTGCCGGTGCCCTTGAACTCTTCAAAGATCACCTCATCCATGCGGCTGCCGGTTTCCACCAGGGCTGTGGCGATAATGGTCAGGCTGCCGCCGTCCTCGATATTCCGGGCGGCCCCGAAAAACCGTTTGGGCCGGTCCAAGGCGTTGGAATCCACACCACCGGACAAAATTTTTCCGGACGGCGGCATCACGGCATTGTAAGCCCGGGCCAGCCGGGTGATGGAATCCAGAAGAATCACCACATCATGGCCCTGCTCCACGATCCGCTTGGCTTTTTCAATGACCATTTCCGCCACCTGCACATGCCGCTCCGCCGGCTCGTCAAACGTGGAACTGATCACTTCCGCGTCCACCGACCGGGTCATGTCCGTGACCTCTTCAGGACGTTCGTCAATCAGCAGTATCATGGGCACAATGCTTTTATGGGATTTGATCATGGAATTGGCAATATTCTGGAGCAGCATGGTTTTTCCGGCTTTAGGGGGCGAAACAATCAACCCTCTCTGGCCGAAACCGATAGGAGACATCAGATCGATGATCCGCATGGAATAATTATCGGATTCCGCCTCCAGATTCATCTTTCGATCCGGATAAAGCGGCAGAAGGTTGTCAAATAAAATGGTCTCAGCCGCCACTTCCGGGCTCTGAAAGTTGACTGCCTCCACCTTGAGCAGGGCGAAATACCGTTCTGAATCCTTGGGTTGCCTCACCTGACCGGAGATGGTATCCCCGGTTCTCAAATTAAAGCGCCGGATCTGGGAAGGAGATACATAAATGTCATCCGGGCCGGGCAGATAATTATAGCCGGGTGCCCTGAGAAAACCAAATCCATCCGGAAGAATTTCAAGGGTTCCCTCTCCATATACCTGGCCACTTTTTTCAATATTGGCCTGGAGCAGGGCAAAAATCAATTCCTGTTTTTTTAGACCGCCGATCCCTTTGATATTGTTATCTTTAGCAAGCTTGGTCAGCTCGCTGATTTTCATTTTATTGAGTTCTACAAGATTCATTCGCGCTCCCGAATTTTTTTATTTTTTTCATTTTCCGGCATAATTTCATTTTCTGGCAAGGATCAGTTGATTTTACAGGACGTCTTTGATGTCTGAAATTTTCGAATACAACCAAATATGGAAAAAAACAGACCGTGGACTGGTATTCTTTGAAAAACATCTGACTAATAGTGCATTAATTTTTTATTGTCAACAATTCTTTTGAAGATCCAGCCCTTATATTGACTTACAATACACGAATATGGTAATTTTCCCTTCTGATTCACACAAATCCGTCATGACAGGGTCTCAACCTTTGCACCATCAGCCATTGGTCCTGTCCTGCCTGGACAAACCTTATAATAATTGAAGAAAGGAAAACCAAACGTGGAAAGAACACTGTCCATTATCAAGCCCGACGGGGTGGCAAAAAACATCATCGGCGAGGTAATCAAACGTTTTGAAAGCGCGGGCATCAAAATCGCTGCCATGAAAATGATCCATCTGACCAAATCCCAGGCCCAGGGATTTTACGCCGTTCACAAAGAACGTCCATTTTTCGACAGCCTCACTGACTTCATGACCTCGGGTCCCATCGTTGTCATGGTGCTGGAAGGTGAAGATGTGATTGCCGGAAACCGCAAAATCATGGGTGCCACCAATTTCAAAGAAGCAAAAGAAGGCACCATCCGCCGCGAGTATGCCACTGACATTGAAAAAAATGTGGTCCACGGATCCGATGCCCCGGAAACCGCTGCCTTTGAAATCAGCTATTTTTTCAACCAGTTGGAGATCCAGTCCCGGTAAGCCATCTTTCCTTGCAGGCGCAGCCATTTTTTTAAACTGCGCCTGCTTCGGTCTGATAAAGACGTCACCTTTTTTCAGGTGGGGCTGCTCTTCAGGGCACCAACATGGCAAACCCGGTGACCTCATCTGTTTTGCGCACCCCCCTGGCACCGGTCAGTTCATAAAGTATCACCTCCATCATCTGCCATACCGTCACTCCTTTGCGAACACACCCGGTCACAGTTGTATCTCCCCTGCCGCAGGCCAGGTGCATGTGCAGCACCGGATTTGCCGGCTTCATCCGGGAACAGGGTCCCGGTGCCGGTCACTTCATGGACCTCCTCCAGGACATGGGTCTGTGGCGTGACCGGGAACCGACGGCCCTGCTTTGGTCCGGTCACCAGTTCGCTGCCTTTGTCAGCCATTGCTGTGGTATCCCTGTTTCTCTTTCCGTCTGTCGATCGACTCTGAAGTCCTGATTGCAGGAATTCAGCTCGGATTCATTTTTCCGGTGTGATACCCGTCCAGGTCCAGACTTACAAAAGTGAACCCGATCGTTTTGAGGGCCACTGAGATCTGTCTGCGATGCGCCACCATGGCTGCAATGTCAGCTGTATCGGTTTCGATGCGGGCCACGGTGCCATGACTTCGCACCCGGACATGAAAAAAACCCAGGGACCGAATAAATTGTTCGGCCTGGTCAATGCGAACCAGGGCCTTTTTTGTAATCACATCAAAAAAAGGAATCCGGGTGGCCAGACAGGACTGGGCCGGCAGATCCCAGGTCGCCAGACCCATCTGCCTGGAACAGGTACGAATCAGGTGTTTGGAAAACCCGGCCTCCATCAGGGGGGCACGGACTCCCAGTTCTTCGGCTGCTTTTAAACCGGGCCGGAAATCGCCCAGATCATCGGTATTCACCCCGTGCAGCACATGGGTGATCCCATTTTTGACCGCCACCCTGCGGATCACAGAGAATATCACGGTTTTACAATGATAACAGCGTGCCAGTGTATTTGCCGTCACCTGTTCATGACTCAGAATATCAAGTTTTACCACCTGATGGGCAACCCCGAGATCTTTGGCAATCTGCCGGGCCTGGCAGATCTCCTGGTTGGTTACAAACGCGGATTCCACAGTCACTGCCAGCAGATTCTCCAACCCGGATTCAGCGGCCACTGCCAGCAGAAAAGCGGAATCCACCCCGCCGGAAAATGCCACAACCGCAGTCTTCATTTTTTTCAATCCGGCTTTAAGCGTCCATATGTTTTCATCACACACAGGAGTTGATTCATCTGCCATCTTTCATTGCTTTCATTCAATTTATCCGCTTAAAGGTAATGATGATTTTTCGATCCCGGCAAACACCAGAAAGTCCTTGACACGGCCGGGTCTTTGGTGTATAAACCCCGGACATTCAGCACTGGTGGGTGATCGTCCAATGGCAGGACTACGGACTCTGACTCCGTCAATTAAGGTTCGAATCCTTATCACCCAGCCATTAAATTCATAAGGATTTCAGCGTAAGTTGAAATCCTTTTTTGTTTTTTATTGATTCTCTATATTTTCTCATTTTACCCCCAATAAAAAACGGTGCTCCCTTTGGTCAATTTTTCTGATATCCAGTTATTGTTTCTTCAGTTATAATAATTCAAAATACATGCAAATACAACGCTGTTTCCTTTTCAACCCGTTGCTTGAAACAACGGCCCGGAAATGATAGCCTGTATCAAAGATCCCAACTTTTTTGGTGAAGGAAACATCATGACCCCTGTCCTGAATCTTTTGCGTGTCCACCGTTCTATACGGAAATTCACTGCAAAATCCGTGGATGAAACCCTGCTCACATCATTGATTTCCGCGGCCCAGTGCACCAGTACCTCCCATCATGTTCAGGCATACACCATCATCCAGGTGACTGATCCGGATACTCGGCAGAAAATCGCCGACATGGCCGGTCCCCAGCCCTGGGTGGCCCAGGCCCCGGTGTTTCTGGTGTTCTGTGCCGATCTGACCCGGCTGGTGCATGCCTGCCGCCGTCATAACACCGCCCCGGAAACCGGATGGGCCGAGCAGCTGCTGGTGGCCACCGTGGATACGGCCCTGATGGCCCAGAGCCTGATGCTGGGAGCCGAATCTGTAGGCCTTGGCGGGGTGTTTATCGGCGGAATCCGCAACGACCCGGATCTGGTGAGTGACCTGCTGAATATCCCTGAACACGCCTATCCGGTGTTCGGCATGTGCCTGGGATATCCGGACGACGATCCCGCCCCCAAATCCCGGCTGCCGGTGGATGCGGTGTTTCATATGGACCGGTTCCCTTCGGCCCCGGAGCAGAAACCTTTGACAGACTATGACCAGAAGATCCAGACCTATTATGAAAAACGGTCACCCACCCTCAAAGAGCGGACCTGGACCCGGCAGATGGCGGATTTCACCGGCCAGGTGATCCGACCCCATATGAAAGCCTTTCTGGAAAAACAAGGATTTTTCAGGCAATAGTCCTGTCCGGTCACCCATGATACACCCCACCGCCGAGCAGCAGCAGATCATTGACACGGACCCGGTTCCCGGACAGATTCTCAAAATCCTGGCCTTTGCCGGTACCGGCAAGACCACCACTCTGGTGGCATATGCCCGAAAAAGGCCCGGACTGCGGTTTCTGTATCTGGCGTTCAACAAAAGCGTACAGCAGGAAGCCGCCAGAAAATTCCCAGCCAATGTCATGGCCCGCACGGCCCATTCCTTAGGCTTCCGGGTCAAGGGGATTCCACACAAAAACCGGCTGGTGCAGCGGTTCCGGGCCAATCAGGTCATGGATGCCCTGAATCTGGATAACTATGAAACCGCACGGTTCACCATGGAAACCCTGCACCAGTATCTGGTGTCCTCCGATCCGGTGGTGGGTTTTTCCCATGTTCCTGCTTCGGCCCGGGGTCATTATCAGCGTCAGGGCTTAAAAATGCCGGACCTGGTGGCCCAGGCCAATCGTCTGGGGCGGCTGATGTGTACCGGGGATCATCCGGATATCGGTATGCTTCATGACGGGTATCTCAAGCTGTATCAGCTGTCCGGCCCGGTTTTAGATTTCGACTGCATTCTGCTGGACGAAGCCCAGGACATCAACCCGGTGGTAAGTGCCATTGTCCTGTCCCAGGTCAAATCGGACCGGCCTGAAAAAAAACCGGCCATTATCGTGGTAGGAGACAACCATCAGCAGATCTACAGCTTCCGGGGTGCCAAAGATACCCTGAAAACACTTGCGGCTCACCAGACCTGTTATCTGACCCAGAGTTTCCGGTTTGACAACAACATTGCCAAAGCCGCCAACATGGTGTTGTCTGTCTTTAAAAAGGAGACCCGACGGCTCCGGGGTACGGCTAACCCGAGTAAAAAATCTCCCTGGGATCCCCATGGCCATACGATTATCGCCCGCACCAATGCCGTGCTGTTTGACCGGGCAGTACAGCTTTACAAAACACATGATATCGGGTTTGCCGGCGGGATCCAGGGATACCGCCTGGATCTGCTCACATCAGTATCCTTTCTATATGACAAGACCATGGCCCGGGTTCAGGATCCCTTCATCAAAGGGTTTTCCAATTTTGGGGATCTCAAATCCTATGCCGCGGCCGTGGAGGATCTGGAACTGTCATCCGTGTGTGCAGTGGTGGAAAAATACGGCCCTGCCCTGCGAACCCATGTGGAGCGGATCAAGCAAACGGCCCGGCCCCCAGACCAGGCCGGAATTCTTTTGACAACAGCCCACAAGGCCAAGGGTCTGGAATGGAACAATGTCCTGATCATGGATGATTTTGTTTTCCTGGTCAAAGACGGCCGGGTCATTGATCCCGCCGGGGTGGACCCGGACGAGTTCAACCTGATCTATGTGGCCATGACCCGGGCCCGGGTCCATTTGCGGTTCCACAAAAAAAGCAGCATTCCCGAGTTTATTCGGCTGCTTCGTCCTTAAGCAGCTGGGCCAGGGCGGTCTGGCGTTTTGAGATATCCTCATTTTTCACAGCCATGGCCAGGGCCCGCCTGGTGCCCACAAACACAGCCAGTTTCTTTGCTCGGGTGATCCCGGTATAGATCAGGTTGCGGAACAGCATCTTGAAATGCTGGGTCATCACCGGGATGATCACGGCCTCGAATTCCGATCCTTGAGATTTATGGATGGTCACGGCATAGGCCAGGTCCAGTTCCAGGATATCGGCCTGACGGTACTGCACCGGCGGTGTATCAGAAGAAAACGCCACGGACAGGGTCAGATCCGCAGCATCAATGGCGGTGATGGTGCCGATATCCCCGTTGAATACGTTCAATTCATAATTGTTTTTCCGGTGGATGACCCGGTCCCCTTTCCGGAACACCCGCTGACCCACGGTAATCTGGGCTTTGCCGGGCGACTGGGGGTTGGCGGTTTCCTGGATCACCCGATTCAGGTTCACCGTGCCCAAAGATCCCCTTGTCATGGGGGAAAGGATCTGGATTTCCATAGACGGCCCATGATATCTGGGAATCCATTCCATGAACAGTTTCTGGATCACATCCACGGCTGTCAGCCCATAATGCAAAGAGGACCAGGGGTGGACCTTTTTGAGCACAGCCAAAAGCTCCTCCACCCGGGTGCCGGCAGCAGCCACCTCATCCAGGTTGACATGGGCGAATTTTTCAGGAATCTGTATCTCGGTTTCGTAGGGCCGCACCGGTTCTTTCACCCGAAACTCAAACAGATCCGGATCATCGAGATCTTTGGTCACCTTTTTTTTGTCCACATCTGTCAGGGCCTTGATCCGCCGGATGAATTGCAGCTGTTCAGCGGTAGCTTCATCCGCGTCCAGAAACAGACAGTCTGTTTTTTTATGCCACACGGACGGGTCTTTGAACGGAGATGCGATCCAGGGCATATTCCCGCTGTTGATCTGATGGGCATACTGAATAATCAATGACTGGGCTGCCTGGCGGAAAATCTGCATCAACCGGAAACAGGAAACAATGCCCGACCCGATCAGATCTTTGAGCACATTGCCCGCCCCCACGGACGGCAGCTGGTCATAATCCCCGATAAACACCACCTGGCACCCTGCAGGCACGGCTTTGAGCAAAGAAGCGGTCAGGCTGATATCCAGCATGGAGCTTTCATCCACCACCAGAAAATCGGCCTCCAGCGGGGTGTCCTGATTTTTCTTGAACTGACCGTTGGCCCACCCCAAAAGCCGGTGAATGGTTTTGGCGTCTCTGCCGATCACCTCCCCCATGCGCTGGGCGGCCCGGCCCGTGGGGGCCGCCAGCACCACCCGGCGCTTCATGGCCTCCAGAAGCGCCACCAAAACCCGGGTGGCGGTGGTCTTGCCGCAGCCCGGTCCGCCCGTGAGAATGGAAACCCCTTTGCCGGTGATTCCCTGGATCGCGCCGGCCTGTTCATCACTCAATTGCAGATGCCTGGACTTGGTAAATAGCTGGACCCACCGGCGGATCCGGGTTGTATCCACATCCGGCGGATCGGTCATATGTGCCATGCGCCGGGCCACATACAGCTCGTCAAAATACAGAGATCTGGCATAATAACATGCCTGGCTGGGTTCTCCGGGTGCCGGCACCAGGGTCCGTCGCATGAGCAGCCGGTCAGCTTCCATGGTTTCCAGCACCCCGTCCAGGCCCCGGGACAGATCCAGGCCCAGCAGCTCTTCCACCTGCGTTTTAATTTGAGAAAAGGTCAGAAAACAATGACCGAAATTTCTGGCCGCAGACAGCACATGGCGGATGCCCGCAACAATACGCCGGGGGCTGTCGGTTGCCAGACCGATGCTCAACGCCACCTTGTCCGCGGAAAAAAATCCGATGCCATAAAAATCATCCGCCAGGCAATAGGGGTCGGCCATAACCCGGGCAATGGCCTCATCCCCATAGGCCTTGTAAATGCGCACGGAAAACAGCGTGGAAATACCATGGGACTGCAAAAACATCATCACATCACGGATGGCCCGGTGTTCGGTCCAGGCGGCGGAGATCATCTCCAGTTTTTTTTCGGCAATGCCCGGGACCTCCACAAGCCGGTGAATCTGATTTTCAAACACCTCCAGGGTCTGGTCCTTGAAATGCCGAACAATTTTCTTCGCCGTTTTGGGCCCCACTCCTTTGATAAGGCCGGATCCGATATATTTTTCCAGGGCACCGGCGGACGCGGGTTTTTTTTCTTCAGCCCGGGTGGCGGAAAACTGGCGCCCATACCTGGGATGCGTCTGCCAGGCCCCTTCAAAACTCATGGTGGCCCCGGCAAATACCTTTGTCTGATGCACCAGCACGGTTTCCCGCCGGCCCGGCGCATCAAAGGGCAACACCTGGAGCACAGACCACCCGTTGTCCGGATTGTGATAGGTCACCCGGTCCACCACACCGCGCAACTGTTCCCGGATCATTCCCTGATTCGCCGGGATATCGGATCGTTTGTCCGGCGGGGCCTGAACCGCTGGATATGAAAATTTGCGGTCTGCCATGACTGTCACCATATCCCAAACCAGGGGTAAAGGACAAGTCCCGGCGTGCACTCTTTTTTTCCAGCCCCCCACCCCAGAAGCGGGATACCTGGCACACCGTTCGTTTAATCCTTGACAGATTTTCCAGGTAAATGATACCTGTTTGTCTGATAAACCCGATGACACCGCAATTTCATACATGGGGGCAGACCATGGACACACACCCGATGAAACAGAAAAATCTTGTGGCCCAGTGGGCCTTTGACTGCCGGCCTATTTTGGGCAGGCTCCACCTGTGGCTGGAAAATGTGCACATTGAATGGCTCCGGGGAAAACCGGCCGATGACCTGCTGGACAGCATTTCGTTCACTGATCCGCGCACCGAAAAAATGCTGGCCATGACCCTGGCGGTGACAGCGTTGGGCACCCGGCTGTTCGGCCGGTATGGCCAGGGCGCCGGGCTGGATAAAACCGGGCTGAACATTATCAAAAAAGACGCGGATGCCATTTCCGCCTATGCCATGAGTGAAAGTCTGTGGTACCTGACCCGGACCCTGCCGGAAAACCATGCCATCATGGTCTGCCTGGGGGAAGGCCTGATGCCCAAGGCCGGGGAAACATCGGAAATGGGGGCCAATCCGCTGCTGGGATTCGGCCGGATTTATGCCCGGCCCCAGGTGGCCAAATTTCTGGAAACCTGGGTCAACCGGCTCATCAATGATCGGGCTTTTTCCTGGGAAGATTTCAAGAAGACCATCGCCCGGGAGGGGGTCACCATCTGGGGCGCGGCCATCGATACCCTGGAAAACACCTCCCGGTTTGCCAAAGGAGAAGAGGCCGGTCCATTGACCGTGCTGCATCTGTTTGATCAGCCTCTGGCCATCTCAGATCAGTACGAAGGATATATCGGCAACCTGGTAATCCCCAAAAAAGTGGTGGACCGGGCGGCGGAGGATTCCATTCTCATTGATTTCTTCACCCCCCGCCACCGGGTGGTTGAAGCGATTCAGAAAGCCTATCCCGGGATTGAGCCCGGTCACATCCATGTGTGGACCCTGAAAGGCGACAGCCGGGCCGGCCGCATCGGTTACTTATGGGAACAATGGGAAGCGGCCGGAGCCCATCTGGTGGATGACGACTGGATACTGCCCAACGGATGGACGCCGTTCACCGATTCCGGCACCTATGCCCCGACCCTGACCATCGGGGACTGGCAGGACGAAAATAACGCCACGCACCTGTTTATTGTGGACGGATATGCGGCATCGGCCGAAGCCATTCAGGCCGCCAGCCTGGCCCCGATCCTGGATCTGTCCGCATCCCTGGCCGTGCTGTCTTCCCGGTTCCGGTTCACCGCACCTCTGGATGCGGCAGCCATGAAACTGGATCCGGACAGTGATACGTTTGCAGACCAGCTCCGGGATCGGGTGAATGATCCGGACCTGGATCCGGATATTGTCCAGAAGTATAGAGACAGCATCCTGGCCGCACAAAAAGCCGGTATCCCCCTGCACTCCCGGACCATTACCGCGGATGATCTGATTTCTGAAAAAAAATGGCAGGCCCTGGCCGGGGCCGGATATATGCTGCCCGATCCCTACACCGGGGCCCCGGGGGTCACACAGATTGACGATGACACGTATGAGGTGACAGTCCGCATCACCACGGCTGCCGGAGACAAGCGGATCACCGTCGCCCTTCGCCTGCTGGAAAATTTCAACGAAAGCAAACTGGTATTCAGCCCTTTATTGAACCGGTTTCTCAAGGGTGAGGACTTCAGGCACCGGGCCGTGAAAATTTCCGATTCCGGCAGGATCCGAAATGAATTGCAGACCCTGTGTTCAGAAGCATTGCGCTTTTACGATACCAAAATGATCCTGACCTTTGACAAAATTCCCGAAGCCACCATTTCCCGAGAAGACCAGAAACTGCTGCGGCAGGTCCTTGCCTGGTACAAAGAGAATCATCCCATCTGGTTTGACTGGCTGGAGCTGAGATGATGTGTCACACCATCTTGATGCGCTTTTCCTGCAATGCCCGTCTGGTACTTTCAATGGCATGCTTTTTCACGTTGGCGATATGGCGGGACAGCACGGCACGGGCCTGGGCCAGGTCTTTGTTTTCAATGGCTTCATACAGTTGAATATGCTCGTTGTCCACCCGGTCCATGGGCGTGACAAATAAAATATTGCCCCGGTATTTGAGATACAGCAGATCAAACAGGTATTTCAGGGTGTTGAACTGGATCTGGTTGCCGGAGAGCTGGGCCAGTTTCAGATGAAACTCCATGTCCTTGAGCAACCGTTCCTTGAGATAAATATCCCTGACGGCAGCCAAGTGGCTGTCCAGGGCTTTTTTCAACTGGGTGATTCCGCGTTTGCCGATGTTCTCGATGATGGCGGACAGCAGGGACACCTCGATGAGTTCCCGGAACTCATAGATCTCGGTAATCTCGGCCAGGCTCACGTTTTCAGTATAATATCCCCGGTTGGGTTCATGCCGGACCAGGCCCTGGAACTCCAGATGCTTCAGCGCCTGGATCACCGGGGTGGTGCTCATGTTCAGCCGTTTGGCCAGATCTCCATATGATACTTTCTGGCCCGGGATAATCTCGTTGTGAAAAAACATCCGGCGGATGCCCATGTAGGCTTCCCGGGTGAAATCTTCCTTGGTTTTTCTGGGCACGGTCTTTTTTGGTTGTTTCATGAAGGTCATCCTTATATCAACACCCGGATAAAATCAATTAAAAATATGGCAATTACACCTTGACATGTTTTAGCAAACCCTTTAAAATCCGTCAAATATTTAATCAAATATCTGATCAGATTTATATTGGATGAATCTGATCAATTTTTTGAAGGAGACCATTATGGCATCTGTATTCATGGAAGGCAACGAAGCCGTTGCCAGGGGGGCCATGGCCGCCGGCTGCAATTTTTTTGCCGGTTATCCCATCACACCGGCCACCACCATATTCAATAATATGCTTAAAATGCTGCCGCCCAGAGACGGTGTCTGCATCCAGGGAGAAGACGAGATCGCTTCCATGGGATACTGTATCGGTGCATCCATGGCCGGCAAAAAAGTGCTTACCGCCACTTCCGGCCCGGGTATCAGCCTGTACAGTGAACACATCTCTTTTGCCATCGGCAGTGAGATCCCGCTGGTGATCGCCAATGTTCAGCGGTTAGGGCCTTCCACCGGCTCCGCCACCCGAGGGGCAGATTCGGACATCCAGTTCATGCGCTGGGGATCCACATCCGGCGCGCCCGTGATTGTCCTGGCACCCAAAGATGCAAAAGATTGTTTAGAATTGACCGTGCATGCGTTCAACTTTGCCGAAGAATTCCGGTGTCCGGTGTTCATCGCCTCCAACAAGGAGATCGGCATGACCAAGGAAAGCTTTGACATGGACGACCTGAATCTGCCGCCCCTGGTGGAACGTACCCCATACACCGGATCCGGACCCTATGTACCGTTTGCAGCCGACCCGGACAAGTCCCCGCCGTTTCTGCCCATCGGCGGTACAACCCTGGTGCGCCAGACCTCTTCCACCCACGGGCCGGATGGATACATCACCATCGATCCCCAGGTGATTGCCGCCATGCAGCAACGGCTGCACACCAAACTGACCGCTGCCATGGACCGCATCACCCTGTATGAAGAAACCATGGTGCCTGACACCGACACCCTGGTCATCTCCTACGGCATCACCTCCCGGGCCGTGACAGATGCGGCAACCGCCCTGGCAGCAAAAGGCCGGCCCGTGTCCACCCTGTCTTTGAAAACCTTGTGGCCGGTTCCTGAAGCGCTGCTTGTAGAAAAAGCGGCTCGATTCAAAAAAATTGTGGTGATCGAGATGAACCTGGGCCAGTACGTCACTGAAATTAAACGCATACTGTGCGGCAAACCCGTGGAATTTTACGGCCAGATGAACGGCACGATGATCCCCCCGGCCAAGATTATGGAGACCATTGAAAATGAATAGCTTTTTAAATACCAGCCGCCCCCCGGTCTTCTGCCCGGGCTGCACCCATGAACGCATTACCAAAAGCCTGGATGCCGCGTTGATAAAGATGGGCATCCCGGATCATAAAACCGTGATCGTCACCGATATCGGGTGTTCCGGTTTATTTGACACATTTTTCAATGTCCATGCCCTGCACGGGGTCCATGGCCGGGCATTGACCTATGCAGCCGGCCTGAAACTGGCTGATCCGTCCTTGAACGTCATCGTGACCATGGGAGACGGGGGCATGGGCATCGGTGGCGCCCATGTGCTGTCCGCCTGCCGGAAAAACATGGATTTAACCCTGATCATTTTGAACAACTTTAACTTCGGCATGACCGGGGGCCAGTATTCCGCCACCACACCCAGTGATGCCGTGGTGGGATCCGAATTTCTCAACCAGGCGGAAATTCCCATGGACATCTGCGGTGTGGTGGAAAGTGCCGGTGCCAGTTATGTGTCCCGGATCTCCGGGATGGATGACGGCCTGTCCGATGAACTGGTCCGGGCCATGGAACACGAGGGATTTTCTGTTGTGGAAACCTTGGGCTTGTGCACGGGCCGGTACACCAAACGCAACCAGCTCACCCCCAAAGTGATTGATCAGATGATCGAACAAAGACCGTCTCCGGGCGGAGTGATCGAAAAAAACCAGCGGCCCGAATATGGAAACAGATACCGGCAGCTGGCCAAGGAAAAAGGGAAATTCTCCGACCCCTTTGTGGTCAAAAAACTGTTTGACATGCCCGATGACAGACGGCACGAGGTGGTGATTCTGGGGTCTGCGGGCATGCGCATTGTCACTGCCGGGGATATGGTCTGTTTTGCCGGGATCTCCGGCGGGTTGAACGTGTCCATTAAAAACGACTACAATATCACCGTGCTTAGGGGCCAGTCTGTCTCGGAAATTTTGCTGTCTCCTGAAAAAATCGGATACACCGGCATCGAATCTCCCACTGTGGTGCTGGCGTTAAGTGATGAAGGCGTGGCCCGGCGGCAAAAGATTTTTGCCACCCTGTCCCCGGATACCTATGTGCTCAAGGAAGCCAGCGTGGCCATTCCCGACACCCCGGCACAGGTGGAGGAGATCGATTTCAAGGCCATGAAAATCAAAAAGACCGACTGGGCCCTGGCCTCTCTGGCCGTGCTGGCAAAACATGAAATCGTGCTCAACAAAGATATGCTTGTATTTGCCTTAAAATCCCGGTTTAATGAAAAAGTGTTCAATTTATCCATGGAAACCGTGAATAAAATTTTGTAACCATGGACCAAACACCCGGATGCGGAAACAGGATCTTCAGGGGCGGCATGACAAAACCTGACATCATGCCCAGAACAGCGGTGAAACCATCGATCATCCCCCTGGCGCCTGCCCTTCTGGTCCGGGTGTTTCTGCCGTGATCGCACCGGACCTGGCAGCGGATGTGGGGGTGGACACCTCACAACAGTGCCTGGCCTGGTTTTTTATATCCCATCTGCTGCAAAAACGATCATAAGGGCCGGCAGATAACTGCCGGTGATATCCGGTCCGAAACCT
Organism: Desulfotignum sp.; assembly: GCA_021737695.1. Taxonomy (GTDB): domain Bacteria; phylum Desulfobacterota; class Desulfobacteria; order Desulfobacterales; family Desulfobacteraceae; genus Desulfotignum. The sequence goes on from JAIPDL010000002.1 coordinate 73,996, forward strand.
GTATTCATTTATTCCGTTACGATAACTTTCACTTTTGCCAGCGCTTCGCTTACAACTGATTTCGGGGCTTTTTCTGCAAAATGCAAGCCCCGTTCAACAAAATCGATCATCTTGATTTGATGACACAATATAACCCCGGATATCTTCTTTCCAGCGACTGCGACTTCAAATCCATGGCCCCGGACCCTGCTTGTCACCGGAGCAACCAGGGCAAGCAACATTTTTTTATTGAATACGGCAGGAGAAAGGACCAGGGCTGGGCGCCGCCCCATCTGCTCATGACCGGCTGCCGGGTCAAAATCCGTCCAGACAAGATCACCTCGTTCAGGGATATACGGTTTATGTGTGGATTTTACCGCCATCACCATTCTCTTCCAACCGACTCAGCATTGATCCATTTTTTATCATCTTCATCCAGGACAACTGCTTTGGGATCACATTGATTCAAAAGTTCATCCAGGGTATATTCTTTTTTTCCCTTGACCGGTGTAATAATAATCTTTCCGTCTTTTGCCTCTATGGTAACGGTTTGATCTTTTTCAAGATCAACCACGCTGGCAATGGCTCTCGGTATTCTTGCCGCCAGGCTGTTGCCCCATTTTCTGATCACCAGTTCTGTCATTTTTTCATCCCTTTATTGATACATTGTATCAACATACTATAACGCAAAAGGGTTTGTGTCAACACGGTTGATACTTTTGTTGCGAAGCGTCCAAAAAATCGGACCCGGCTGCATGGATTTAAAGTTCATGTGATCCCGTCCGATCCCCCCTTGTGCTTCAGCTCACATCATCCTTTTACTCTTGTCATTTCCGGATCATATAACGGCGTCAGGGAAACCGCTGCCGGACAGATTTTTCCGGCAATATCGATCTCCCACCTGCCGTTTTTCACATATGCCGCATCCACGGGCGCATCCGCCTCGATCATGAACAGCCCCACGGCTCCGCCCAGGGTGTATCCATAGGAACCGGACCGCACATACCCGGCGGGTTTCCCGTTACAGAAAATGACCTCACCATGATAGAGCAACGGTTCCGGATCCTTGACCAGGACCTGGGCCAGCCGCCGCTTCAAGGGACCGGCCGCTTTTTTGGCAATACACGCTTCTTTTCCGATAAAGTCCCCCGGTTTGTCCAGCCGGACCGTGAAGCCGAGGCCTGCTTCATATGGATCATCCGTGTTGTCCATGTCATGGCCGTAATCCCGGTATCCTTTTTCCAGGCGCAGGCTGCCCAGGGCCTTTAACCCGGCATGGGTCAGATCAAACGCCTTCCCTGCTTCCACCAGGGTGTCATACACATGCACGGCCTGTTCCGTCGGGATAAACAGTTCATACCCCAGTTCCCCCACATAGGTGATGCGCACACACAACACCCGGCCGTACCCGATGGCAATCTTTTGTGCATGCCGGAAGGGAAAAGCTTTATTGGACAAATCTGTGTCGGTCACCGACTGCAGCAGGTCCCTTGATTTTGGTCCCTGGATATTCACCTGGGCATAGGCCGAAGTCATGTCCGTCACAAAGGCATGGGCCGTGGAAGGGATATGTCTTTGGATCCAGGCCAGTGCATGGCGGTGAATGGTATCGGTCACCACCACGAAAAACCGGTCAGACGCAAGTTTGGTGACGGTCAGATCAGCCATCAGCTGACCCTCTTTGTTCAGACACGTGGTATAGGTGATCCGGCCCGCCGGGCCATCCACCGCATTGGCGCAGATATAATCGAGTACCCGGCCGCTGTCTTTTCCCTGGACCAGGAATTTGGGCATGAATGACATGTCCATGAGCACCACGTTTTCCCGTGCAGCCCTGTGTTCCGCCTCCCAGAACCCAAACCAGGGTTCCCGGCCCCAGGCATGTTTTTCGATGACCGCCTGCTGCGGTGTCGGGGCAAACCAGTCCGCCCCTTCCCAGCCGGTGACATCCCTGAAATACGCGCCCTTTGCCTTCAATCGGTCATAAACAGCCGATCTTTTGGCCCCCCGGGCGGTTTTCATGGACTGGTAGGGGTAGTGGCACTGGTACACCATGCCCAGGGATTCCACGGTGCGGTGCCGCCGGTATTCCGGATTGTTCTGAAAGGTATGCAGCCGGGCCATATTGAACCCGGTGATGTCCGCCTGGGGATTTCCGGTCATGATCCACCGGGCCATCATCTGCCCGAGACCCGGCCCCATGATAATCCCCACCGAATTGAGTCCGGCCGTCACAAAATAATTTTTCAGCTCCGGGGCTTCACCGATGATGGCCTGAAGATCCGGGGTAAAGCTTTCCGGGCCGCAGAAAAACTTTTTCACGCCCAGCGCCATGGCCACGGGCACCCGGGACATGGCTTTTTCCAGAAACGGCCCCATGCGGTCCCAGTCCGGTGCAATCTCCCCGAAGGTGAAATTTTCCGGCACCCGGCCGATCTTCCAGGGGGCGCACCTGGGCTCGAACAGCCCGATCATCAGCCCCCCGACTTCTTCTCTGTAATACCCGTAATGGGAAGGGTCTTCCAGCACCGGCATGTTTTTGGGAATATTGTCCAGCGCTTCGGTGATCAAATAATAATGCTCGGCCGCCTGGTTGGGAATATTGATGCCGTCCACTGCCCCGAGCTGCCTGGCCCACATGCCGGCGCAGTTGACCACCACTTCGGCCTGAATGTTGCCAAACGCCGTCTTCACACCGGCCACAGCCCCGTTCTTCTTGATCAGGCCGGTCACTGCCACCTTTTCATGTATTTTTACACCAAAATTCCTGGCCCCCCTGGCCAGGGCCATGGTGGCATCCACCGGATTGACCCGGCCGTCTTCCTTTACATAGAACCCGGCTGAAAGATCATCCACCCGGGCCAGGGGAAACAGGTCTTTGATTTCTTGGGGAGATATTTCATGGACATCCACCCCGCAGTACCGGTTGAAGGCCGCCACCCGGCGGTATTCTTCCAGCCGATCATGGTTGGCGGCCGCCTCGATGAACCCCATGGGCGTAAATCCGGTGGACAAGCCTGTTTCTTTTTCCAGCCGGGCATACAGGTTTCGGCCGTAAATCCGCATCTGTGTGGCGGTTTCAGACAGGGACCCGAACGTGACCATGAGTCCGGCCGCATGCCAGGTGGTGCCGCTGGTGAGTTCATCTTTCTCCAGGAGCACCACCTCTTTGCACCCCATCTGTCCCAGGTGATAGGCAATGGAACACCCGATAATTCCCCCGCCGATAATGACCACCCGGGCATGTCCGGGCAGCGCAGTCTCTGATTTCTCCATTTTCTTATCCTAAGGTTTCTACAATTATTATTTCCGATCCATATCCCGCAGTCAGGCATCGTTTATTTGTTGTCATCCTACAGCTGTCAGACTTATATTTTTTACAAAACCAGATCAACCATGAATGCTAAAAAATCTTTGGGATTGAATTTTAATTTTGATATTTGTCCGGTTTAATGGTATGTGCCTGTATTGAAAATTCAAATCAACCCCATTTTGAGGAACTCATACAAGATGCTTGCAATTATCGGCGGCACCGGCCTTTATCATATCCAGGGACTTGAAACCATTGAAACATTGCAGACCGACACCCCGTTCGGGTTCCCTTCTGCGCCGATTGTCAAAGCCGCATATCAGAACACAAAAATGCTGTTTCTTCCCCGTCATGGCAACAACCATGAACGGCTGCCCCATGAAATCAACTACCCGGCCAACATTTTCGCGCTCAAAAAGCTGGGGGCCACCCGGATCATCAGCGTGTCTGCCACCGGAAGCCTACAGGAAGATATCCATCCCGGCGACATCGTTTTTCCGTCCCAGTATTTTGACTGGACCCGAGGCAGGCGGCAGTCCAGCTTTTTCGGCAGCGGGCTGTCGGCCCACATCTCTACGGCTGAACCGGTATGTGCCCGCCTGAACCGATGGATGGCAGACCATGCCGAAGAAATGGATCTGACCTTTCATTTCGGCAAAACCTATGCCTGTGTGGAAGGCCCCCGCCTGGGCACCAAAGCGGAAAGCCATTTTCTGCGCCTGGCCGGATGCGACTTGGTGGGCATGACCAATGTGCCGGAGGCGTTTCTGGCCAGAGAGGCCCAGATCTGCTATACCGCCATCTGCATTGTCACCGATTATGACTGCTGGAAAGACGATCCGTCCCACCATGCCAGCCTGGCATCGGTGCTGGCCCTTTACAGTCAAAGCATTGAGTCTGTCCAGGATCTGCTGCGGCTGCTGATGGTATCTGAACCGCCACCGGCAGATTGCAGCTGTCGGACTTCTTTAAAAGACGCGGTGATCACCCCGGATGATCAGGTCCCGGCATCTTTCAAGGACATGCTGACAATCTTGCGCAAATAAGATAAAAACCAGCGTTATCTGTTCTTGAAAATTGGGAAAACAAAAGGCGGCCGCCCTTTTTTTCTGCGTATCCAGTTCAAAGAGGTCTGTATGGTTTTCAGGCGGATCAAAAAACGGATCACCTTTCTTTTTCCTGGAAAATTCATAATCACCAGCCCCAGAAACAGGGTCAGCAGGCCCTGACCAGGCACGACCAGCATCACCAGGCCTAAACAGACCAATACGGCCCCTGCCATATTTTTGACTATCTGCACCCGGGGTCGAAACAACCCTGAACCGGATGTCGGATTGTCAAACAGCATAAAATAATTGGACGGCAGCCAGCAAACCAGCCAGGAAACCCCCAGAATACTGAAAATAAAACCAGCCACAGATATCATGGTCACCCCGGCCAGCACCGACGGATACTGCATGACCATTTCAAGCACCCGTTTCACTTATGGACTCCTGGAAATGATAACTTCAGTCAATGGAAAATCTGGGCATCTGGGCCAGGGTTTTGTAATCCGTTAGATCACACTGAATCGGGGTAATGGAAAGGCAATTCTGCGAAACAGCATTGACATCGGTATCCGGTTTTCCGGATACCGGCTCCTGAGTACCATACCAGTAATAGTTGCGCTGCTTGGGATCCTGCCTTTTTTCAAACCGGCTGGACAGATTGTTCAACGCCTGGCGGGTGATTCTAATCCCCTGAATTTGTGAAAAAGCGATCCCCGGTGCATTGATATTCAGGAATGTGCCGGATGGCAGGCCTTTTTCTCCGATGGCCTCAACCATATTCATCAAATACCGGGCCAGGTTATCATAATCCATGACCCGATCCAGCTTGATGGAGGCGGCCAGCCCGGAAATTCCGTTCAAAGCCCCTTCCCGGGCAGCGCCAACCGTTCCGGAATAGTTGATGTCAATGCCGATATTGCTTCCCGGGTTGATTCCGGCAATCACCCAGTCCGGCGGAGTCTTGAAACATTCGGCCAGCCCGAGCTTGACACAGTCGGCCGGGGTGCCGTCCACAGCATAGATTTTTTTCCTGCTGCCCGATTCGATTCTGTACATCCGCACCGGGTGATGCAGGGTGATACTGTGACTCACCGCACTTCTTTCCCGGTCCGGTGCTACCATGACCACCTGGTGTTTTTGACCCAGTATCTTGAACAGCGACTGAATACCTACTGCCTGATATCCATCATCATTGGTGAGAAGAATTTTCATAAATCAGGATGGCGAATTTTCCGATAATAGGAATCTGCCTGGTAAACAGCGGCCAGGGGGTTGTGTCCGGTGACCCGGTCCTTAACGGCCAGCACCGTGGTAGGTACTTCGGTATATTTAAAAAACAGGGAATCATGGCCCACGCACAACCCCAATAGAATATTGAAATCCACATTTTCCTGGTTCAGCAGCATGGCCTGAAACACAGGATTACACATGGATTCGTCTGTTCCTTTGAAGATCTTGTCTTCCTCTTCAATGCCGATCAGGTCTTTAGACGACCTCCCGGCTTTACAGCAAACAGACACCACCTCAAACCCATGATCGGAGAAAATTTCTCCCACCGTTCCGGCCTCACTGGCCAATCCCAGGCAGAACGCCAGCCCAAGCCTTTGATATCCCATTTTTTTCGCAAATTCACACGTCTCCACAATCCGGGTTTTGCACGGCTGCATCACATAGGGTTTCTGATCCCGATTGGCATAACACTGTGCCTCCTGCACCGATGCCATATGGGCGAACTGATTCACATCCGATGCTGCATAAGCCTGATTGGCCGCCTCCAGAATCGATGGATGAGACACAGTGGGACACCCTTTCGGGCCTTTGCCCTGGTCTGTAAAACAGATTTTCTGTTCCATGGGTATGTCACAGGCCGCACAAGCCGGAGAGGAATCTTTATTCTGATGGGCCATGGTTTCCTCCTGGAATTTCTAAGGATATGGCACGCCCGGAGGGATTCGAACCCCCGACCCTTGGATTCGAAGTCCAATGCTCTATCCAGCTGAGCTACGGGCGCGCAGATTACAAAACGGACCATGAATAACACAGTTACACAAACTTCGCAAGATCCTCCTTGCGGGGGACAGAATCAATCCTTTCCCACCTGATAGGTACCATCCAGCCGGCGCCACATATCAGCCAGTTGCCGGTCCAGTTCCGCCGCGGCCCGGTCATATGCTTTTGGGTCCATTTTCCCTTGCTTGAACTTTGTGTCAATGATGAACAATTCATCATCATACCATTTGTCCGGATCGAAATTATATGTCATAAGACGTTTGTTGCCTCTGGTCCTTCCAATTATGAGATCTTCTGGTTCATAACGGGTCTATATCATGGACAAACCGGATTGACAACCACCCGAATTGCCGATACGATTCCCGACAAAAAGGAATCCCATGAAAAAGAAAACACAACGCCACGCCATTGCTGCATGGGTGTTCAAAATCCTGGTCAAATTTTTTCTGGTCCTGGTCAGCCTGACCCTGCTACAGGTGGCGGTATTGAAATATGTCAACCCGCCGTTTACCGTCAACATGGTATGGGAGCGGCTGCGCCATCAATGGTTTGATGCGCCCTATGTGGTGCCTGCCTATGAATGGCGGAATCTGTCAGACATTTCGCCTCATTTGAAACAAGCGGTCATTGCCGCGGAAGACCAGCGCTTTCTCACCCACCATGGATTTGATTTCCAGGAGATTAAAATCGTTTTGACCCAGGCAATGGAAGGAAAACCGCCCAGAGGCGCCAGTACCATTACCATGCAGGCCGCACGGTCCGTGTTTATGCCGGCCACGCGAAATTTTGCAAGAAAACTGGGAGAAGCCTGGTACACCCTGTTCATGGAACTGATATGGGATAAATCGCGAATTCTGGAAATGTATCTGAATACCGTGGACTGGGGCACGGGTATCGTAGGTGCCCAGGCCGGAGCCCATCGCTATTTCAAAACCACAGCGGCCGGTCTGACCCGGAATCAGGCTGCATTGATGGCAGCCGTCCTGCCCAGCCCCCACAAGTGGTCCCCTGTAAATCCCACCCCCTACGTTAAAAAAAGACAGCAGCGAATTCTTGCATACATGCCGAACATGCCTCTGCCTTAAATTATTATGGCTTCGTGAACCTTAGACAGGGGGTTGTTTCTCAGTTTATTGGCTATATTCCATATCGACCAGGATTTTAATCATTTTACCAGATAATGATTAATTAAAATCAATTGATTGACAATAATATCTTTTATACTTATTCTGCCACATTGATAATCATTCTACGAGAAATTCTTATGAAAGCAACCATTTTGGAACCCCGTCCTGCCGGCTATGCCTGTCTGATCGAAAATTTCGGATTAACAGGGATGCCTCACTGGCATACCTCATTTGTGTCATCTTCCGGAACGTATCAATCGAAAATTCAGGATGGCATGGTTACAGACATATATCCGAAAAGATACTGGCCCGGAGATAAAATCGGAAATCATCTTGAATTTGCGTTGAAATATGACGGGGTCAACCTGGGACTGCTCAATGAAATCTTTGCGCACGTTCCTCAGGAGGGGATCATCAGTTACATCAAATCCAGGCCAACCGGAAAGTACGCACGAAGGATCTGGTTTTTCTATGAGTTTTTAACCGGCAGAACGCTTCCCCTCGATGACACCACATCCGGCAACTATGTCGAAGCACTGGAAGCAAAAAAATATTACACTGTCCGCAATGGTGATAAATCCCCGCGTCACCGTATTCTGAACAACCTTTTCGGCCTCCGGACCTTCTGTCCGGTTGTCCGAAAAACAGAGACGCTTTCCCGGCTGGATTCCGAAGATCTGCGCAAAAAATGTGAAAAAATTGTTGCTGCATATCCTTCAGAGCTTCTTCGCCGGGCATTGATTTACCTTTACAACAAAGAAACAAAATCATCTTTTGAAATTGAGCACATAAAACCCAATGCCTCCCGAACTGAAAAATTCATATCTTCCCTGGAACTTGCAGAAAAAGAGGATTTCTGCGAGAAGAAACGGTTGCTGGCACTTCAAAACCGCATTGTTGATCCACGATTCAAAGACAGGGATTATCGGGGCACTCAGAATTATATCGGACAAACGGTCTCCTACCAGAATGAGGTTATCCATTTTGTCTGTCCAAAGCCGGATGATATTCCAAACCTGATGTCGGGGCTGATTGAATGCCACAACCGGATGAAAACGGGCCGTGTGTCTCCGGTTATCCATGCAGCCGCCATTGCCTATGGTTTTGTATTTCTGCACCCGTTTGAAGATGGAAATGGCCGAATCCATCGGTTTCTGATACACAACATCCTTTCACTGCAGGGAATGGTTCCACCTGGACTCATGTTCCCGGTTTCGGCAGTCATGCTCAAGAATCCTGCAGATTATGATGCTTCGCTGGAGGCTTTCTCGCGGCCTTTACTGGGACTCATCGACTATCATCTGGATGAAACAGGACAAATGACCGTCGAAAACGATACAGCGTGCTGGTATCAATATATGGATATGACCCCTCAGGCTGAGGCGTTGTACGGATTTATAATCAAAACCATCGAACAAGAACTTGTGGCAGAACTTTCCTTTCTGGTCAAATATGACCATACCAGAAAGGCAATTCAGGATATCATCGATATGCCTGACCGCCTGATTGACTTGTTTATCCAGTTGTGCCTTCAGAACAACGGAAATCTTTCCGCCGGGAAAAGAGCCGCTCACTTTGATTTCCTGACCGATGAAGAACTCGCAGCAATGACACAGGCAGTCAGAAACGGCTTTGCCTAAAAAAAAAGGGGGGGGGCAAAGGAATAGTGGGGTGAGTGACGGGACTTGAACCCGCGACCACCAGGGCCACAACCTGGTGCTCTACCAACTGAGCTACACCCACCGCAAAAAACCTTCATAATATATCTGAACTGATTTTATTTTTCAATAGTTTTTTAACAAACCCTACTGAAAAAAGGGGGTGACATTAAACATTGACCTGGCACGGTTGTTTGACTATTATCTTTTGATACAAAAAAACTGAAACCAACCATACAAACAATTTAAGGAACGGCATGAATACATTGCTCATCTTTGTGATCCGGCTCATTCTCGGACTGGTGTTCGGCATTCTTCTGGTCCGGGTTTTCCGGCCGGAATGGGGGCTGTTTCACGGCGTTATCACGGGTCTGGTGCTGGTGGCTCTGGCCTATGCCATGCGATATTTTAAAACTTCCAACGCCGGTAAAAAAGGATAGATTCAGTGGAAAACATCATACTCGGTACGGCCGGCCATATCGATCACGGCAAAACCAGCCTGGTCAAAGCGCTCACCGGCATCGAAACCGACCGTCTCAAAGAAGAAAAACAGCGGGGCATCACCATTGAACTGGGATTTGCCTTTCTGGATCTGCCCGGCGGGACCCATATCGGAATTGTGGACATGCCCGGCCATGAAAAGTTCGTGAAAAATATGGTGGCCGGATCTTCCGGGATCGATGTGGTCACCATGGTCATTGCGGCGGACGAAGGCGTGATGCCCCAGACCCGGGAGCACATGGAGATCTGTCACCTCATGGGCATTGAACACGGGCTGATCGCTCTGACCAAAACCGATTTGGTGGATGAGGATCTGCTGGAACTGGCCCTGGAAGATATTCATGATTTTGTGGACGGCACGTTTCTGGAAGACCAGCCCGTCATTCCCGTGTCTTCGGCCACGGGTCAGGGGTTGGATGATTTTCTTGCGGCCCTGGAAAAGATCTGCCGCCAGCTGCCGGAACGCAGATTTTCCTCCATTTTCCGGTTGCCCGTGGACCGGGTGTTCAGCATGAAAGGATTCGGCACCGTGATCACCGGCACCCTGACCTCAGGCCAGATCCGGGTGGGAGAAGACATCATGGTTTATCCCAAACGGATCGTTTCCAAAGTCCGGGGAATTCAGGTGCATTCCAGCAGCGTGACTGAAGCCGGTCCCGGCACGCGCACAGCCATCAATTTCCAGGGACTGGACAAGGAATCGCTCGACCGGGGCGATATCCTTTCCACCCCGGACACGTTGATCGAAAGCTATATGATTGACGCAGGGTTTCATTATCTGAAATCCAATGCCAAACCGGCCAAAACAAGGACCCGGGTCCGGTTCCACTCCGGCACCAGTGAAATTCTAGGATATATGGTTTTGCTTGACAGAGACGAACTGCTGCCCGGAGAAGATGCGCTGGTGCAGTTTCGGCTGGAATCTCCGGTGTGCTGCATCAAGGATGATCGGTATGTGATCCGGAGCTATTCACCGGTCAAAACCATTGGCGGCGGGGTCATTCTCAATCCTGTGGCCAGAAAATACCGGCACATGGATACCACCGTCATACAGGGTCTGACCGGCCTGGCAGCGGATGATCCGGAGCAGACCATTTTGTTTTTTCTGTCGTTGAACGGATTCAAGGGCTTGAGTTTCAATGATCTGCGGGTCATGACCAACCTGACGGACAAAAAACTGTCTGCCACCCTTCAGAAACTGCTGGCCCAGCAGGCGGTCATCCAGACGGACAAGGAAAAGCAGATATTTGTCAGCGGGGCGTTTTTTGATGACTTCAAAAAAAAGGTGCTGGAAAAAATTCAGCACTACCATACCGCCAATCCATTGAAAGAAGGCATGCCCACCCAGGAACTGAAATCCAAGTTCCGCTACATCAAGGATCCCAGATTTTTCAACATCCTGTTTTCCCGCCTTGAAAAAGAAAATGCGGTCATCCAGGACAAAAACCTGGTGAAACTGGCGGATTTTAAAGTGGCATTACAGGTGGATCAGCACCAGATCAAAGAAGATATTCTGGGTATCTACCGGTCCGCCGGCCTGACCCCGCCCTTTTTCCGGACCGTGTGCCATGACCTGGATCTGGACAAAAAAACCGCCATGGATGTGCTTCAGATGCTGATCGATGAAAAACAGATCATCAAAACAAAAGATGACCTGTACTTTGATGCAGAGGTGATGGCCCGGCTGGAGGCGGAGCTGGTGACATTTCTAAAGAAAAATGAATCCATCACCACCCCGGAATTCAAGGACATGACGGGCATCTCCCGCAAATATGTGATTCCCTTGATCGAGTATTTCGATGCCATCCACCTGACCATCCGGGTGGGGGACACCCGGCAGCTGCGAAGGAAATCATGAAACGTTCATGTTATCTTCCGGACGATGGCATCCACAATACCGTCCAGGCAAGTCAGCCCGGAACAGGTCAATCTGAAGCGTTTGGCCCTGGAATCTGTGTGGGGATGGTGAAAGAAAACACCTGACCCCTGGCCGGCCAGCCGGTCCATCAGGACCTGAATTTCCGGGTGAAGGCCATTGACATCCACCCCCATGTCTGTCCGCAGTCCCAGCATCATCTGTTCCATTTTTTCCTGGGCCGGACTCAGAATTTCATGATCTGCCCAGGGCAGGCGGCCGGCGGTCACATGATCCAGCCAAACCTGAATATCCGTCTTGTTCCAGGCACGGACCGGACCGGAATTTTTGACAATACACGGCAGTGATCCCGGCAAAGGCCCCGGACCGGATCCGAAATCATGTCGTTGCCCGCCAGGGTCTGAAAACCCGTCGGGCAGAAACGAATGGGCTGACGGGCCGACTCCCAGATATGCCGCGCGTTCCCAGTAATGGGTGTTGTGAACGGATCGGAACCGCCTGTTCTTTGCAAAATTGGACACTTCATAATGAGAATACCCGGCATGTTCCAGCACCCGGGAGGTGTGGACAAAAAAATCGGTGCGCTGATCCGGATCGCAGGGGCTGAAATGCCCGCTTTTATATTGCCTGTAAAAAGGGGTGCCCGGCTCCAGGGTCAGCATATAGCAGGACAGGTGCGGCAGCTGCAAAGCCAGGGCCGTGTCCAGATCTGCCTGCCACACATCTGCAGTTTCCTGGGGCAGCGCATACATCAAATCCAGCCCGATATTGGAAAATCCGGCCCGGGCCGCCCCGGACAGGGTCTCAAACACCTGCTTTCTTGTATGGATCCGGGACAGAAACGACAGCTTGGCTGGATCAAACGACTGGGCCCCAATGCTGAGGCGGTTGATTCCCAATTGCCTGATACCAGACAGATATGCAGCATCCACAGTTCCTGGATTCACTTCCATGGTGATTTCCGCATTCGGTATCACACCCAATGCCTGATGCACGGTTTCCAGAATCCGGGCCGCCTGGGACACGGACAGCACAGACGGGGTCCCGCCCCCCAGGTAAAGAGTATGCAAGGGAGTCTGAACCCGGCCGGTTGTCATACCAGACCAGATCCGGATCTCTTTGCACACCCCATCCACATATGCCGGAATCAGGGACGGGTCCGTCACTGAAAAAAAATCACAATACGGACATTTTCTTCTGCAAAAAGGCACATGAATATATAATGACAATGGCTGACACACGCTGTTTCATCCTGGTTTTTGATGCTTGGTGTTGAACACGGCATGATTTTTGCCGGTTCATTATAAGCAGGGCCGTGATCTCAGGTCAATGGCTTTTCACAGCCGGAATTCATGAACCATGCTTGAAACTTGCGCCAAGGATGTGATAGATATGCTTTATTTGATTATTTCAGTCAGATGTCTAAATGACATGATAGGAGTCTGCCATGCCCGGATTTGAACTGTTCGGTGACCAGGAAAGAAAAGAAGTAACCGATGTGCTGTCCACCGGCGTTCTGATGCGTTACGGATTTGATGGGGCCAGAAACGGCCACTACAAAGCCCTGGAATTTGAAAAAACATTGTGTGATATCACGGGATCGGCCCACAGCCATCTGTGTTCCAGCGGCACGTCGGCCCTGTCCACGGCCATGGCTGCCTGCGGCATCGGGGCCGGAGATGAGGTGATTGTGCCGCCTTTCACGTTTGTGGCCACGTTTGAAGCCGTGCTTCAGGCCGGGGCCGTGCCGGTGTTCGGGGAAATCGATGACACCCTGTGCCTGAATCCGGACCGGCTGGATGCGGTTATGACCCCGAAAACAAAAGCGGTCATTCCGGTCCATATGTGCGGTGCCATGGCCCGCATTGATGAAATCAACAATTTCTGTAACCGCAACAGCCTGATCCTGCTGGAAGATGCGTGCCAGTCCCTGGGTGCCACGTTTCAGGGAAAATATCTGGGCACCTTTGGCAAGGCCGGATGCTTTTCCTTTGATGCGGTCAAAACCATCACCTGCGGAGAAGGCGGGGCCGTGATCACGGATGATCAAACCGTTTATGACATCTGCCACCAGTATGCGGATCACGGCCATGATCATCTGGGCGGATCGGACCGGGGCGCAGATGATCATCCCATTTTAGGAACCAACTACCGCATCTCTGAACTCAATGCCGCCGTAGGGCTGGCCCAGCTCAGAAAACTGGATCAGATTTTAACGATTCAGCGGAAAAACAAACAGATCCTCAAGCATGCCATGACAAACCTGCCCGGGATTACGTTCCGGCATCTGCCGGATCCGTCCGGGGATTCTGCCTCATTTTTAAGTTTTATGCTGCCCACAGAAGAAAAAGCACGCCAGGCCGCTGAAAATCTGGCAGCCAACAACCTTCCCTGCCCTTACTGGTATGACAACAACTGGCATTATTTCAAAAAATGGCACCATCTGAAACAGATGACCGGCCCAGCGCCCATGCCAGCTCAATTATGCAGCGACCTGCCTGATTACACCCGGGTAAATTTGCCGGAATCCGACGCCGTCATGAAACGCACCCTGTCCATGCAGATCATGCTGTCCTGGACAGACCAGGACCTGGAAAAACGCGTGGCCGCCATTGAAAACGCATTAACAACAACATAAGGAAACACATGTTTAGAAACTTTAAACTGGTACCCCGGGTGATCTTCGGCCGGGGCTGTTTCAGCCAGCTTGATGAAATTCTGTCGCCCCAGCGCACCACTTTGAAAGACTGGGTGGTGTTTGTCACCGACGATGTATTTACCGGGACCGCTCTGGCATCCCGCATCCCTCTGCATGACAACGATCTGCTGCTGTTTGTCAATGTGGATGATGAACCCAAAACCCAGTATGTGGACCAGCTCACCCAACAGGTGAAAACAGCCCGGCCCACCCTGCCCTGTGCGGTGGTGGGCATGGGCGGTGGCGCCACCATGGACCTGGCCAAGGCCATTTCTTTGATGCTCACCAATCCGGGATCCTCCACCCAATACCAGGGATGGGATTTGATCAAACATCCGGCCGTGTACCATGCGGCCGTGCCCACCCTGTCGGGTACCGGGGCCGAGGTGTCCCGCACCACCGTGCTCACCGGACCGGAAAAAAAACTGGGTCTGAACTCTGATTACACGGTGTTTGACCAGGTGGTCCTGGACCCGGAACTCACGGCCGGCGTTCCCAAAGACCAGTATTTTTACACCGGCATGGACTGTTATATCCACTGCATCGAATCTTTGGCCGGCACCTATCTGAACGAATTTTCCAAAGCCTATGGAGAAAAATCCCTGGATCTGTGCCGTCAAGTGTTTCTGAAAAATCATCCGGATGCGGCGGACAAACTGATGATGGCTTCGTTTTTCGGAGGCATGAGTATTGCTTATTCCCAGGTCGGGGCCTGCCATGCCTTGTCCTACGGGCTTTCCTTTCTTTTAGGAATTCACCATGGGGTGGGATGCTGCATCGCATTCGACGCTTTGGAGGAATATTATCCCGACGGGGTGAAAGAATTCCGTGTCATGATGGAAAAAACCGGGGTGGATATCCCCAGACAGGTGACAAAAAATCTGGATGACGTACAGATGAACACCATGATCGATGTGGCTTTAGGCCTGGCCCCGCTGTGGGAAAACTGTCTGGGAAAAGACTGGCAGACAATCATGACCCGGGATAAGGCACGGTCTCTGTTTTTAAAAATGTAAGGGATTTTACCTTTATGCCCATTGCCATTATCCCTTCCCGATTCGGCTCCAGCCGGCTTCAGGGAAAACCCCTTGTCCCCATTGCCGGCAAACCCATGATCCAGCGGGTATATGAACAGGCCCAAAAATCTGTTGTGGTGACCGATGTCTGGGTGGCCACAGATGACCAGCGCATTGTTGCGGCGGTAGAAGCGTTCGGCGGCAATGCTCTCATGACATCGGACACCTGCCGGTCCGGCACCGACCGGGTGGCGGAAACCGCCAATATCCTCAAGCTGGCCCCGGATGATATTATCATCAATATCCAGGGGGACCAGCCTGTGTTCGATCCCCGGTCCTTAGAAGACCTGATCGCCCCGTTTGACAAAGACCCGGGCGTGGAAATGTCCACGCTGGCCTTTAAAATCCGGAATCCCAGAGAGATCACCGATCCCAAGGATGTCAAGGTGATCTTTGACACCCGGGGAAATGCCTTGTATTTTTCCCGGGCACAGATTCCGTTTCCCAGAGATCCGGGTACAGATACTGATTATTATAAACACCTGGGGTTTTACGCTTACAAAAAATCGTTTCTGGACCGGTTTGTCACCCTGCCCACAAGCCGGTGCGAAGCAGTGGAAAAACTGGAGCAGCTGCGGGCTTTGGAATACGGCTATCCCATTAAGGTGGCCGTAACCCGGTTTGATTCACCTGAAATCGATCTGCCCGAGGATATTGTCCGGGTGGAACACCTGCTGACAGGAATATCCAACTCATGAATTCCCATTATAAAATCATTCACACCACCTGCCACACCCAGTGGGGCGGGCTGGAAAAACGAATTTTCAACGAATCGGTGTGGATGCGGGATAACGGCCATCAGGTGCTGATTGCAGCGCCGAAAAACACGCCGCTGTATCTTCAATCCAAACAACACGGGTTTAAAACCTATGGGGTTGATTTCAAAAAATTACAGATGGTTACCGATTACAAATTTCTCAGACATGTGTTTGCCATTGAACAGCCCGATATTGTCAATACCCATGGAAACGAAGATTCCCGCATTGCACTTCTGGCCGCTTTCCGGGAAAAGATTGGGTGCCGGATTCTGTCGCGGCACATCAGCGCACATATCAGAAAATCCTGGCACAACCGGTTGATTTATAAAAAATATGCCAATTATATCTTTACCACGGCCGATTACACCACCCGCTATTTGAAAACGGTTTTCAAACTGACGGACAAACAGATATTTTCCATGCCCAGCGGCATTATTCCCCCCCAAAGCCTTGTGCCTCAAGATGACGCAAGAAATCGGCTGATCCACGACTTGGGACTTGCCACAGATATCCGGTTTATCGGATTTGTGGGCCGGGTGTCAGAAGCCAAAGGCATTGTCACCCTTTTCAACGCGTTTGAAAAACTTGCCGATACCTTCCCTTTGCATCATCTGGTGCTCGTGGGAGACAGTAGTGAACCTTATTTTCAATACCTGAAAAAAATGGCCCGGGACATGGCATTGGAAAAAAGAATCCATATACTGGGGCCTAAAAAAGATGTCTGGCCCCTTTACCGGGCTTTTGACTGTAAAGTGCTGGCTTCTAAAGATAAAAACGGCAGCCCGTTTGAAGGGGTTCCCCAGGCCCTTCTGGAGGCCATGTACTTTACCTGTCCGGTCATCGGGTCTTTCAGCGGCGGAATACCGGATATCATACAGCATGGCAAAACCGGCCTGCTTTTCAGTAATGATGATGCCAATGCCCTGTCCCTGATGATTTTACAGACTTTGAGTGACAAAGATGCCACGCAGCAGCGGGTAAAAACCGCCAGAGAGCGGGTTGAAAAACATCATACCCTTGATGCCATGGGCAAAAAAATTCTTAGAATTTACGCGCTTCATCATCAAAGGGCAGGCAATGACGGTGCTTTGATGAAATAATCGGATGCAATCCCATCAAGTCGTTATGATTTTTGCAGGTAGACTTCCATTTCCTGTCCGTTTTCAGTGAGCTTGGCCGGCAGGTTGAGCAGTTCTGAAATAATTTTCATTCCCCGGTACCACATGGCGGACACCTGCGTTTTTTCACACAGCGTGACACTGTGTGTTTTAAATCGAACAACCTCAAAACCGGTTTTTGCTGCCAGCGCGGTCATGGAATGTCTGCAAAAAAAACTGATATGCCCCCCATGTCGCCGGATATCAAAATAATGCCATTCTCCCTTGATGGCCTGTACGGTCCAGGAGCGGGTATTGGCCGTCCGGATGACCAGAATCCCCCCTTTTTTTAACACCCGGTTGCATTGCGTTAACAAGGCATTGGGATTTTTCACATGCTCAATCACCTCAAACAGGGTAATGACATCATAGGCGGCTTCCGGAAAATTCATCTCTTCCAAAAATCCGTGAAACACGTTCAAACCTGCCTGCTGTGCGGCAATGGCAGCATTTTTTGCCGGTTCAACCCCCTCACAGGTCATTCCCAGACGTTCGGCTGTAAAAATGAACGCCCCATTGGAACAGCCCACATCCAGCAGTTTAAGGCGTGTCAGGTCTTTTTTTGTCACCTGACGGATATTTCTAAGGGTTTTTTTGGTACTGTGTTCCAGACTGGCCACATCTTCCGGTGAAGGCCAGGTGCCTTCGGCCCGGTCGAATTCAGCCATGGATTCATGGTATTCAGCTTCAGTGACCTGACTGAACAGATGGTTGCAGGCCGTGCATCTGAGAAGACATCCCTGTGTCAAAACAATATCTGTCTGTGTCAGAGGCGCGTCACACCCCATGGGGCAAAGATTCATATACGTGTCTGATTTCATACGTTAATTTTCCGGCAAATTGGTATCCAGAAAGGATGCCAGGTTCTTTGACTGTAAATGACATTTTGCATATTTGTAAAACGTTCCTTCAAAATTACCTAAAGCGATGATAACACCGGGCCAGCCGTCCAGAAACCCCAGTTTCAACACATAAAGAGAAAATGCGGCCCATACCCCGTGGAGCAGGGCGCTGGCCATGCTGGGTCTTTTGCCTGCCGCATACATTTTCTGGGCGCCCAGCGTCGAATACCGGTTGGCCTTGTGGATGATCTCTTCCAGATTTTTAAACGGAATCTGATGAATAAATGATTTCAAGGTGCCGCAGGACTTTTCGCTCATCACTTCATACCGCTCGTGCACGGCATCGTTTTCAAACCAAAGCGCGCCTTTTCTGAATACCTGGGGCTGGCGGAAATCCGGGTAAAACCCCCCGTGGCGAATCCATTTTCCCATAAAATAGTTGCGCCGGGGCACATAATAGGCATCTTTGCTGTCCGGGTCATGGATAATCCGGGAAATCTCCTCTCTGGCCGCCTTTGTACAGCGTTCATCCGCATCCAGGCTGAAAATCCAGTCATGGGTGCAGGCGGAAATGGCCTGGTTTCTCAAATCGCCAAATCCTTTGAACGGAATCTGGACTACCCGGGCCCCGAGGTCCTGGGCAATGGCTGCGGTGCGATCCGTGCTGAAGGAGTCCGCCACAATGATTTCATCCGCCCAGGCCACACTTTGGACCGCATCCGGGATTTTATCTTCTTCATTAAAAGCGATAATGTAAACCGATAGTTTTGCCATACATCATCCTGCTGTGTCTGGTGAATTTAAATCATACAATGATCCATGTGCTTCCAGGCGGTTCAGCCCGTTTCTGCATACATGGGAATCCGCAGCCATGGCTTTTTCCAGCAGGCGATCATTGTCCGAAAGCCGGTTTCGGGGATTTTCCCGGTGCCACAGATGATAACACACGGCCCGGAAAGGGTGATCCTTGCGAACCAGGCCGTGTTTGAACAACCGGACTGCAAATTCGGAATCCTCCCGGCCCCATCCCTCAAAATCATGGTTGAATCCGTTCACTGCAACCACATCAGTTTTAAAAACCCCCATATTACAACTCCGGATGCCTGACAACCCATGGCTTTTTTTCAGACCCGGAAAAAACGGAATTCGAAAGATATGGTGGGCATTGCCCAGATGCCCTGCCAGTGCATACAAAAGAAGACGGCCAAAAGCAAAACAATCGGTTATGTGAAACGCCGGAGATGTGCGTTCATCCACCAATACCCGTTTCCCCTGAAAAAAACATCCGGGCTCCGATAGAGCCAGGTGATCAGCCAGGAAATGGGGACCGGGGATACAATCGCCATCCAGAAACACCAGATAATCTCCTGACGCGGCGGCAACGGCTTTGTTCCTTGCCCGGGCGGCCCGGAAACCCAGATCTTTTTGCCAGACATGAAAAACAGCCGGGCCGGGCCGGTGCCTGAAACCGGTCAGCATCACCCGGGTCTCAGGCCCGGAGCCGTCATCCGCCACCAGGATCTCATCCGGAAGCCGGGTCTGGGTATACAGGCCTTGCAGCACTTTTTTCAGCGCATCCGGCCGGTTATAGGTGGTGACGATGACAGACAGTTTCATGGTGCCTCTGTTTTCCGGTAAATGGCATCATGCACCTGATCCACGGCCAGGTTTTTCATGCACCTGAAATCATACCGGGTGCAGGGAGATTTTGCATAACAGGGGGCACAGGGCAGATCCAGCTGAATCACCGTGTGAATGTCTCCATAAGGACCGGTGCGCACCGGGTTGGCCGGACCGAAAATGGCAAACACCGGAATGTTCAGGGCGGCGGCCAGGTGCATGGGACCGGTGTCGTTGCACACAAAAAACGAACCACCCTTGATCACGGGGATCAGTTCCTTGAGCCGGGTCTTTCCGGCAATGGAAATAGCGTTTCCCTGTGAATGGGCCACCACGGTATCAGCAATACCCGCTTCATTGTCAGATGCGATGATCACACAGGGCAGAGCCAGGCGGGACGCCAGTTCTCCGAATTTTTCCGCCGGCCACTGGTTGGCCGGTTTACCGGCGGACGGGGCCATGACCACATACTTTTCCGGCAGGGTCTGCAAAATGTCCGGGGCGGGATCATAGGGTGCCAGGGGATATTCAATGGAATTGATCTCGCACCCCATGTACCGGGCGATCTCAAGATACCGGTCAATGGCGTGAATTTTCATGCTGCCGTGAATCCTGTGGGTATAAAAAAACGGACTGCCTTCATCGGATTCCGCAAATCCCAGCCGGACCGGGGCTTTGGAAAACCAGGTGATCACCCCGGACCGGAACAGCCCGGACAGGTCAATGGTCACATCATACCCCACCCGGCCCAGCTGTTTTTTCAAAGACAGAATTTCTTTGACCGTGTCGTTCAGACGGGACCATTGTTTCCATTGGTCTTTTTTAATCACCCACAGGGTGTGGATCAGGGGATGACCTTCCAGAAAGGGATGCAGCCCGTGTGCCACCACCCAGTCCACCCGGGCATGGGGAAACCGTTTTTTTGTCGCATCAAGGAACGGCAGTGAATGAATGATGTCTCCAAAGGCACTGGGCTTGATGATCAGAATTTTTTGAATGGATGAAAACAGTTTTTTTCTCCTTGAAATTCAGGGTCCAGGCTTATGAATCCAGAATCCGGCAACAGGTGTCAAACACCATGTCCACCGTGATCCGCTCCATGCAGGCATGATCCGTGGGACAATCATCTTTTAAACAGGGGGCACAGGGAACCGGCATCCGGATCACGGTGCTGGCCGGGCTGTCCGGGGAAGTGGCCTTCGGATCGGTGGAACCGATAATGGCCACCTGGGAAATATTCAAGGCAGCGGCTGCGTGCATGAGTCCTGAATCATTGGTGACAAACAAATCACACTGGTGTATCAGGGCAAACGCCTGGCCCAGGGTGGTTTCACCGGCCAGGTTCACGCAGCACCCCGGTGCCATGGCACCAACCTGTTCGCCCAGGGCCCGGTCTTTAGGCCCCCCGAAAATCAGAATCCGCGTGTCATAGGTTTTGGCCAGTCGTTTGCACAAGGCGGCATATCGATCCGGAAACCAGCGTTTGGCGGTTCCACCCGTGGCCCCGGGGTTGATGCCCAGAACCGGCGTTGCCGCCATGGTGTTGATCTGTGCCAACCGATGGACAGCAGCATCCCGGTCGGATGATGACATATGCAGGTCCATGTTTCGGCCGTGGGTTGTCAGTCCGGCACCGGTGAGAATCCCCAGATAATAATCGATCAGATGTGTTTTTTTCAGTGCCGGATCCAGCGGAATCGCCGGCTTGAGCAGCCAGGTTCTGGCATCGGTATTGTATCCCACCCGCACCGGAACCTGGGCCAGACTCACCAGCAGAGCGGCCTCAAAGGCATTCTGCATGAGAATCGCCAGGTCAAACTGCCGCTGCCGGATATCTGATGTCAGGCGCAGGGTTCCCCTACCCATTTTGTGGCGGCCTGCTGCGTCATACACCATCACGTCATCCACATATGGGTTGTTTTCATATACGGGAATCACCCAGGGTTTGGCCAGCACCGTGATATGCGCATCCGGAAAATTTTTGCGCACCGCCCGGATCACGGGTGTGGTCATAATGGCATCCCCCACCCAGTTGGCGGCCCGGATCAGAATTCTGGGGCATGATGGAATGGATAAACTTTTCTTCATTGTTTTTCTAATCAAAAGGTTACCGGGATTCCTGTTTAGGCCACAGGCACCAGGGTTTGGTCTTCCACCGGTTGTGCACCCAGAAATACTGATCCGGATACTGGCGGACCATGGTTTCCACGGCCGTGACAAACCCCTGGGTATTGGCTTCAATATCTGCGATGGCATCTCCAGTGACTGTCACAGGTACCTCCGGCAGAAACCGGATAAAAAAATGTCTGCCATGACGAACGGTATACAGAGGCACCACGGGCGCATGGGTTTTCATGGCCAGCTTGGCCAGGCCGCTGTTGGTGCAGGCCGGCCGATCGAAAAACCGGACAAACACCCCTTTGTACCAGTCCACGTTCTGATCGATCAGGGTCCCCACCACCCCGCCGGCTGCCAGGATGTCCTCCAGTTTTCTGGAGGCCCCCCGCATGGGGATCATGGTCACCCCGAACCGTTGCCGCAAGTCCCGCATCATTTTTTCCAGGGGTTCAAAATCCAGTTTGCGGTAGATGGCATATCCTTTTAATCCAGTACCTTCAATGGCCGGAAGCAGCATCTCAAAATTGCCCATGTGGCCGGAAATCACGAGTACGCCTTTACCTCTGGCATGGGCGTTTATCACATGTTCCAGACCCTGAATCGTGAAATGTGACAAAAACCGGGATTTAGAGAGTTTCATCGACCAGGCCACTTCAAACAGCATGGATGCAATGTTGACAAACACCTGCCGGGCGGTTTGCTCGATTTTTTCTTCTGACCATTCATGGCCGAATGCCCAGGTCAGGTTGTCCAGGGTGATGTTGCGATGGCGTTTATCCAGCCGGAACCATAATTGTCCCAGGATCCGGGCAAACAAATCTGCCACAGGAACCGGTATATACCCCAGAACTGAAACAGCCCTTTTCAACAACCAGTATATCTGTTCATCTTTCATTGCTTATAGATGTCTCACGTTTGAATGCGGGTTTCAACCAGACGGCAAAACCCGGATTCATTTTCAAGTGTCAGGGTGATTCCAATGACGGCCAGATCCAGAGGCCAGACAATATCTTTGTCCAGCCTGGCCCAGTCTTTCTGGGTGGTCACCAGCATGGCTGCATTCAAAGCCTTTGCCCGGTGCCGGATCTGTAAAATGTCAGCCCTCTTATACCGGTAATGATCCTCAAATTCAAGGTGATCCAGGACATTTGCGCCGACCCCCTGGATGGTGCGAAAAAACGCCCGGTTGTCGGCAATACCGGAAAACAGAACCGCGGACACGCCGTTAAGATTGTCTGACAACGGAGGTGTTTCTGATTTTTTTTGCGGGGTAAAAAACAATTGGCTGTTTCGGGAACCGGCCGGATAAACCCCCGCCAGAAACGGCTGGTGCCGGCTGTAGAACACGGGCAGATCCGGCGCAAGCGCTGAAACCGGATGGGACGAGTTCCCAAGGATTTCCGGACACCGGGTCAGAATCACGGCATCGGCCCTGGCCAGGGCCTGGGCTGCGGGTTCCCTGAGGCGGCCGGCCGGCAGCATCCGCCCATTTCCCAATGGCACATCATGATCCATCAGGACCAGATCCAGGTCGCGCTGCAGCTGCCTGTGCTGGAACCCGTCGTCCAGAACCACCACATCCACATCCAACTGGTCCAGGGCCATGCATCCGGCCCGGTACCTGTCTTTTCCCACCACCACGGGAAACCGTTTCAGGCAGGCCATCATATAGGGTTCATCCCCGGCCGCCCCCGCATCCAGAAACATTCGGGTGCCGTTGCTCACAATGGCAGCCGAATGGTTCAGACTGCCTTTGTATCCCCGACTGATGACCACGGGTTTTTTGCCCGATTCACTCAACATCTTTGCCAGATACACAGTCATGGGTGTTTTCCCTGTTCCTCCGGCCATGATATTGCCCACGGAAATGACTGGACAGGGCAAATGTTTCCGGGGAATCCGACCGGATTGGTACCAGCGGTTCCGAAGAACTGCACCGGCCTGATATCCGTAAGACACCGCTTTGAGCAGGGTATCAAAGGACAGAAAAGGCACGGGATACTGTCGTTTGGATGCACGAATAATTCTTTTTTCCAGGGCCTTAAACATATTTCCCCCCGGTCTTCAGTGGTGACAGCATCGCCAATGTCCGGTCCACTGCACCGGCGTTTTCTTCCAACACGGTAAATGCGCGATGTCCCATTTGCACGGCATGATCCGGACACGCCAGTAGATCAGCCAGGGTATCGGCCAGGGCGGTTGCATCTTCCACCTGACAGGCCCCTGCCCGGGCCAGCAGCAGATCTGCCACTTCAGCAAAATCTTCCATGTGCGGACCGAACAATATCGGTTTTTTGAACATGGCCGGTTCCAGCGGATTATGGCCGCCGCAGGGCACCAGAGACCCGCCGATAAAGGCGGCATCACACACGGCATAAGCTTTTCCCAGCACGCCCAAACAGTCCAGAAGCATCACTGGTGCATCTTTGGGCCGGGTTCGGGTGGTAGAAAGCAATATCGATTCCCCTCCTTTTTTTGCCAGATCCCGGACCACCTGTTTGCACCGGCCCGGATCCCTGGGCGCGATCATGAGTTTCAGGTCCGGCACCTGCTGGCGCACCTGCTGAAAAACCTCCCACATCATGGATTCTTCTTTGGGGTGGGTGGATCCAGCCACCCACAATGGTTGAGTATCATCCATATAAAACCAGCTTTTTAACTCGTTTTTCTCTGTGTCGGTCATGGTTTTCAGCGGATAATCAAATTTGATGTTCCCGGCCAGAGTCAACCGGGACATGGGAACCCCGAGGGAATTGAACCGTTCCAGATCACGACGGGTCTGCACCGCCACATGGGTCAACCTGGAAAAAAAAAGCGACCCGGCCGGCCCCAGCCGGCGGTACCCGTGAAAAGACCGGCGTGACAGCCTGGCATTCACCAGAACCACTGGAATTTGCTTCCGGTCCATGGCATGAAGAAATCCCGGCCACAGGTCGGTTTCCACCAGACAGACCCAAGCCGGATCAATCTTTTTCCGGACCCTTGCAACGGCCCAGGGCAGATCAAAAGGAAAATACGCCAGTTGGGAAACCAGGGGGGGATCCGCCCGGCAGAACAGGGTGCGGGCCGTATCATAACCGGTCCGGGTGGATGCCGTAAAAACGATCGGCGTCTGTGGAAAATGATCATGAACCGCCATAACAAGGGGCAGGGCCGATTTAACTTCCCCCACGGAAAGGGCGTGAATCCAGACCGGTTTTCGAAGACCGGTCTGTTTTTTTATTCCGGTACTCAGCCCTAAACGCTGCAGCAGATTGGCCCGCCTTTTTTTCGACACCAGCCACACAATCGGCAAAAAAGGCAGCACCAATATGAATCCCGTAATTCCCAGGATGTGATAACACCAGATCATGGCCGTTTATTCCGTGTTGATAAGAAAAATGATGCCGCCGCACAAAAACAACGCATTGGCCACCCAGGGCGCCACCATTGCGGGGAGCACCCCGGCATACCCCATGGACAGGCAGATGCCGTACACCACCCAGTAAAAAAAAGAGATGGCCACCCCCAGTCCGATGGCTCCGGGCAGGTTCACCCGGGCAAAAGACCGCATACCTGCTGCCGCTCCGGTCAGGGCCATGATGACACAGATAAAGGGAAATGCGATTTTCCCGTGCATGTCCACTTCATACGTGGTGGCATCATACCCTTCATCCCGGACTTTTTCCACATAGGCTTTCAGCTCGAAAAATCCCATTTCATCGGATTTTTTCACCCATTGGCCCAGGTCTTCCGGCACCAGGCCCAGATCCGACAGTCTCATATCCGACAGAGTCACATCATAATCGTGGGTGTCCGGGTTATAGGTCTGTTCCACCACATCCTCCAGAAGCCACTGCCCCAGCTCATATCTGCCAAAACGGGCATCGATGCGGGAAATCAGAGAAAAATCTTCCCCCAGAGTCGTGGCGCAGACACCGGCCACGGTTTTCTGGACCGGGTCAAAAAAACGGATGTGCACCAGCCGGTTGTCGGATTTGATCCAGATATTGTTCTGATTCTGGGTCATCTGATTTTGTTTCCGGATCTCATACTGCCGGATATCATTGGATTTTGCCATGGACAACGGCACCAGGGATTCACCTAAAACAAACATTCCCCCGGCCATAATCAGACTGATGCCCACTGCCGGTCTGATCAGAAAATACACGGAGATGCCTGACGATTTCACTGCGGTCAGTTCATTGTTCCGGTTCATCAGCCCGAACACGGTGATGGTGGCCAGCAGCACGGCGGCCGGAGTCAGTTGAACAAACATGAACGGCAGCTTGAGAACCACATACCAGAACGCATACACCAGTGAAATACTGGATTCCAGAAATTTGTCCATGCGGGACAGATAATCGATGATCACGAACAGCACCAGAATCAGGGCCTGAATCACCCCGAAAAAGGTCAGAAATTCTTTGAGCCAGTATCTATGCAGACAGGTCATGGCGAGTCAGTTTCGTGTAAATATGTTTAATCCAGGCCCCGGCCCGGGATATCTGTGCCGGCATCTTTACCGGATTTTCATCCGCATTTCGCTTGAGCAGATATATTGCCGCCGTGCCCATGACCAGGTTGGGAAGCCACATGCCCAGAACCGGGGGAAATCGACCGGTTTCTCCGGCAGACCATCCTGCGGCCAGAAAAATATAATAAACCAGCAGAAAAAACACCCCGAACCCCAGGCCGGAAGACCGTCCCGCCACCAGAGACTGAACCCCCAAAGGGAATGCCAGCAATCCCAGAAACAGGCAGGCAAACGGCACGGAAAATTTTTCATGCAACACCATTCTGGCCTCGCTCATTCTGCTTTTGTCTCCTGCCTGGGTACGGATAAACGTCACCAGTTCCCGGATATCGTACTCGTCCAGATCCTTTTGAACAGCGGTGCCGTTTTTCTGCTGAATTTCATCCAGGTCGATATTGATATCATAATGTCCGAACCGGATGTTGGACACGGTTTTTTCCTTGATGTCCACCTGATTGATCATCCCCTTGAACAGCCGGATAGTATACACATCCTTGTCCGGTGAATGAATCAACCGTCCTTCCGGGGCAATGGAAATCCGGGTCATGCCCTTCACCGATCGGTCTTCAATAAACACATCTGTCAGGTCTTTTGTTTTCATGTCTACGTGTGACACATAGATCATGATACCTTCAAGCCGGGAGTTGAACTGCCGTTCTTCTATGGCCAGATCCATGCTGGACCGGGCCATATCCAGGGTTTTTTCCTTGATGGACAGTTTGCCCCAGGGAACGGCGAACACGGTGACAAAAAGGGTCAGCCCGGTCCCCAGCAGGCAGAAGATCAGCACCGGCGTCAGCAGCCGATATAATGACAGACCCGCCCCTTTCATGGCGGTCATTTCATTTTCTCCGGACATGCGCATAAATGTCAGCAGCACCGCCACCATCACGGACATGGGAATGGTGAATTCCATAAATCTGGGCAAGGTGAACACAATCATCATGATCACAGCCAGCATGTCTGCATTGTAATTGACCACCAGGTTCATGATTTCCGGAATCCGGGTCATCAGAAACACAAAGGTCAGAAAACACAGGCTGATCCCGAAAGGCGGGAAAAATTCCCTGAAAATATACCGGTGTATGGTGGTGGCGGCACGCATAAGCAAGGAAATTATAAGTTTGGACTCCCGGTGTCAAGGCATGATGCAAATACCGGTTTTCAAACCCGGTATTTCATGGTATGAACACCTTCATGAACTGCATTGTCATCGCCGGGGGCCGCCTGGATCCGGCCCGGACCCGAACCTGGCACCGGCACATCCACCGTCTTCTGACAACCGCGGATCTGATTATTGCTGCGGACAGCGGGGCCGGACATCTGAAAAAAACCGGAATCCTGCCCCATGTGATCGTCGGGGATCTGGACTCCATTGACCCGGACACGCTGAGCTTTTTCAAAAAAAACAAGATCCCGGTCCAACCTTATCCCCGCCGGAAAAACAGCACCGATATGGAACTGTGCCTGGATTATGCAAAAAACCGGGGTGCCACCCATATCAGCATGCTGGCTGCCACCGGTACCCGGCTGGATCATACACTGGCCAATGTACTGCTGCTGGTTCCCCTGGCCGATGCCGGTATCCGTGTCAGAATCATGGATGCGCACAATGAGATCTGCCTGGTGAAAGACCGATTGAAACTGTCGGGAAATCCCGGAGATCTGGTATCGCTCATCCCTTTGACCGCCACGGTCACCGGGGTCACCCTCACGGGCCTGTCCTATCCGCTCCGGGATCAAACATTGAGAATAGGCACCACCCTGGGCATCAGCAATTATTTTTCTGAATCTGCGGCACAGATTTCCATCAGGTCCGGCACGCTTCTGGTGATCCGGTCCATGGATTGAATAAAAAAAGGTGCGCTTTTTACAGCACACCTTTTTTTACAATTTATCAATATATGATCAGCTGCAGGATCCGCCGCATCCGCCACAATCCGGTGCCCCGAGATCCATGTTGGAATCCAGATGAAATCCCATTCCCGTGAAATCGATTTTAATCTGTTCCGCTTTTTGCATAAATTCTTTGTCCACAACAAATTTGTGGCCTTTTACTTCAAAACTGTCATCCGAATTTTTAGGCTCATCCAGAGCCATGGCAAGGGAAGGTCCCCCTCAGCCGCCGGAATTCAGAAAAATACGAATCGGGGTCGGTTCCTTCCCCTGAAAGTAGTTGTCGATCTGCTCCTTTGCAGGATCTGTCAATTCAATCATTGGTAAACTCTCCTTATGGTTTATTGAATTCAGGTTGTGCCCGCCTGAATGACCCATAGTTTAATCACCGTCCCATGGCCTGTCAATGTCAGGCGCCCTTTTTTTATCCTCCGGTCATCAAAGTGGTATTCACGCGTTGCCAAATTTGAAAAATTCTATATAACATATATCTATGAAATTGTCCGTTCCTTTTATTGCTGATGGCCTCTATATCGATTTTCTGATTAAAAACAAATCGTTACTGTCATCTGTGTATTTTGCGTTGCCAGACGGTCCGGTTCTCGATGCCCGGGTTCAGTTTGGATCTTCGGACCTGCATTTTTTACAAAAGCATCTGCCCCGCCTGGGCACAATCAAAACCTATTGTCTTTTCAACACCCGCTTTATCACCCCGGACCGGTATTTTGACACCCGGTTTCTGAACCGGATACTGGACCGGCTCCAGGCCCTGGATTCGATTGGCAGCATCAGCGGTATCGTGTTCTCGGATATGTATCTGCTCACGGCCCTGTCAAAAACCGGGCACAAACAGGTGAAATTCCTGGAAGCCGTACCCGGAATCAACATGATGCTGGACAATGCCCCCAAAGCATTTTCCATGCTGGCAGCTATCCGGGAAACCTGTTTTAAAATGCCTGAAAAACTGGTGATAGACCGATCTTTGAACCGGGATTTCAACGGCTTGGAAAAAATGGTGTCCGCCATCCGGCAGGCCTGCCCGGATGTGGGCATTGAACTGATGGCCAATGAAGGGTGTCTGAGTCACTGCCCCTTCAAATTCACCCATGATGCCCAGGTCTCTTTGTCCAATACCAGACTGGTCCCGGAGATGACCCACCGGATCAGTCAGGTGCATGGGTGTCATGATTTTTTTTATCGTCATCCACATTATTTTTTCAGCAGTCCGTTTATCCGACCCGAGGATCTTGCCGCCTATTCGCATCTGGCCGACACGGTCAAAATCAGCGGCCGAACCCTGGGATCACGCTTTTTAATTCAGGCCGTCAATGCATACATCCACAAATCATTTGACGGCAACCTGCTGGAATTGATGGATGCCACCCGGTTTTTAGCTGATGCTTATCACGTGGACAACAAACAGCTGGGACCTGATTTTTTATTCACCCTTGCCGGGTGCAATCACTTGTGTGTAAACTGCACCCGATGCCGGGACCTGTTCAACCGAACCGCCCGGCAACAGACACGAATACTCAAACCTTACAAGGACAGACCATGAAAATACTGGTGACCGGTGGTGCCGGCTATATCGGCAGCCACACCTGCTTGGCCCTTCTCGAACAGAACATGGATGTGATGGTGGTGGACAATCTGTGCAACAGTACGGAAGCCTCCTTGACCCGGGTGGAACAGATCACCGGCAAATCCGTTGATTTCTTTAACAGGGATCTGCTGGACAAAGACGCACTCAGCCGGATCTTTGAACGGTCCCGGCCCGATGCCGTGATCCATTTTGCCGGGCTCAAAGCCGTGGGGGAATCCATCACCATGCCGTTGACCTATTTTCACAACAATATCACCGGCATCTTGAACCTGTTGTCGGTCATGGCTGAATCAGACGTCAAAAAAATTATTTTCTCCTCCTCGGCCACCGTGTATGGAGATCCCGCCACCCTGCCCATCACGGAAACGTTTCCATTGTCTGTCACCAACCCCTACGGCCGGACCAAATTGATGATCGAACAGATTCTTGGGGACCTGTTTGTATCCGATCCTGCATGGCATATCGCCCGGCTCCGGTATTTCAATCCCGTGGGAGCCCATCCCAGCGGTCTGATCGGAGAAGATCCCTTAGGAATTCCCAACAACCTGGTGCCGTATATCGCCCGGGTGGCCATTGGTTCCCTGGACCGGGTCCGGGTGTTCGGCAATGATTACCCCACCCCGGACGGCACCGGGGTCCGGGATTATATTCATGTGTGTGATCTGGCGGAAGGTCATGTCAAAACGCTGCCCAGACTGCTGGCCGCCCCCGGTGTTCTTACCTACAACCTAGGCACGGGAAAAGGATATTCAGTACTGGAAATGATCCAGGGATTTGAACGGGCCTGCGGCCGCCCCATCCCCTATGACACAGTTCCCCGGCGGCCGGGTGATATTGCAACCTGCTGGGCCGACCCTGGCAAAGCCGAAAAAGAACTGGGGTGGAAAGC
This sequence comes from Desulfotignum sp., assembly GCA_021737695.1. Lineage (GTDB taxonomy): Bacteria > Desulfobacterota > Desulfobacteria > Desulfobacterales > Desulfobacteraceae > Desulfotignum. The sequence continues at coordinate 104,679 of JAIPDL010000002.1, forward strand.
CACTCGCACCTTAGACGACATGTGTGCAGACGCCTGGCACTGGCAGCAGAAAAATCCCCATGGCTATGACCGATCCTAGCCTTTGCCCGGCCAATTCAGGCCTGGTGGCCATCGGGGCCCGACTCAAGCACTGTTCCCGGATCACGACACTGGGATTCAGGCCCAATTTTAGTGACTATTCCCTTAAACAACAGCAGCAGCTGATCTCGGCCCGGCGCATCCTCTACCCCACCGCGTTTTATGCAAGTCTGTTCAATGCCATGGGAAAACCCACGTTTCCCAGTGTTCACACCTACACCTTTGCCATGGACAAAATCCGGCAGACCGCCATGTTTCAGATGCTGGGCGTTCCACATCCCAAAACCCGGGTATATTACGGCCCCCGCCAGAAACAGACCATTCTGTCAGAGTTTTCTTTTCCGTTTATTGCCAAAATTCCCCGGGGCTCAGCCCGGGGCCAGGGAGTTTTTCTCATCAAAAACCCGGATGATCTGTCCGCATACCTGACCCGGAAAACCCCGGCCTATATCCAGGAATACCTGGCTTTAGACCGGGACATGCGGATTATCATCATCGGCCGGGACGTGGTGCTGGCCTACTGGCGGGTCGCCCCGGCAGATACGTTCAAAACCAATATTTCCCAGGGAGGCCACATCTGTTTTGATCCGGTGCCGGCCGCTGCCCTGGATCTGGCGCTTTGGACGGCAAAAAAATGCGGATGGAACGATGTGGGCATTGATATTGTGGAATCCCAGGGCCGGTTTCTGGTGCTGGAAGGCAATATGAAATACGGTACCAAAGGCTTTAAAACCGTGGGAATCAACTACAAGCAGATGCTGTGCGACAAAATTCTAAACAATGAGGTTTGACCCGGGACAGCTAGATCAACCCGGCATCTTTTTCATCTTTTTCCCATTCCGACAGATACGCCTGGATGGCAGCATACCTGGCATTTTCCCGGGGCCTTAACCACACATATCCCATGGCCTCCAGATGATTTTCCAGCAGACTGAAAAATGCGGCCGCCACCTGGTGCACATCATCGCCAGGCACAGACACCGCATTCATCCGGTCCGCCACCGCCCGGGTCAGGTGCCCTTCAGGGACAAAAAAATCACACACCACATGATTCCATTCTTCGGGAAAATCCTGGATTTTCCATGGAATCAAGTGGGTTGGCCTCAGAATCCGGGTATTTTTCACATTGAAATCCGACCGGACAATCTTTGTTTTTCCCGGGGCAAATCCCATCAATGCTTCGAGCACATCCCGGGCCGTATGCCCGAAAATCCACTCCTCAGGTCCCAGCAGCACCGGGGGGAATTCCGCACTGGTCAACGCGAATTCAAACGGACCGGTCTGTTTCCAGAACCGCCTGAAATCGGATACATGGGGCAACACCTGTCTGACTACCTGCATGTTATGTTTTTCCTTTTCACTCATGTTTCTTATATAAACCACATGGGCGGTCCGGTTCAAGCAAAACCGAAAACCCGAACCCGACGGATCTATTTTCTTGACTAGGTGTGATTTTTCTGTTAACCATTCTTTTCTGTTATGGTTAACGAAACACAGCATATCCGCCAGATCATCCTGGAACGGTTGTACAGGGAAAAAGGCCGCACCATTTCCGGGGTCAGGCTCAGTGATCTGACCGGCATCTCCCGGGTGGCCATATGGAAACATATTCATGCCCTGAAACAAGACGGGTTCCAGATCGAATCCAGCCCTAAAGGGTATTTTCTGACAGACCCGGGCAACCTGCTGCTGCCGGTCTGCTTTGACCCGCCTTTATCCGAGCGGATCCATTATTTTCCCCGGGTGACCACCACCATGGACACGGCAAGAGAACTGGCCCGGCAGGGTGTGCCTCATATTAGCTGTGTGGTGGCGGAACATCAGACAAAAGCCCGGGGCCGGCTCAACCGCAAATGGGAATCAGACCCGGGCGGGCTGTGGATCACCCTGATCTTGACTCCGGACACCCCGCCGGCCCTGGCCTATCTATACAATTTTGCCGCATCCCTGAGTCTGTCTTTGACTTTGGAAACCCTGTTCAAACTGGATGTGTGGGTCAAATGGCCCAATGACCTTCTGCTGGAAGGAAAAAAACTGGCAGGGCTTTTGTCTGAGATCGAAACCCGGGCGGATATGATCCGGTTTCTGCTGGTGGGTATTGGTATCAATGTCAACAACGACCCCTCTTCCAGTGCATTTGAGGCCATCTCCATTGGCCAGGCCCTGGGCGGACCGGTGTCCAGACAAAAAATCCTGGCACAATTTCTCCCGTGTTTCTTTGACCGGATCCAGGATTTGAATGCCCAAAACATCATGGCGGCATGGAAGCAACGCACCAGTACCATTGGTACCCGGGTCCGGGTGGAAACCCGGAATCAGATCATTGAAGGCCTGGCCCAAGATGTGGATAACGCCGGCACCCTGTGGGTGAAAGATTCAAAAGGACAGGATCATCCCATTATTTACGGGGACTGTTTTCATGCCTGAAAGGAAATATACGATGACTCAGACAGACAGTTTGCGGCCCATGGTTCATGCGGCATTGTTTGTGGCTTTGATATGTGTGGGTGCATTTATCGCCATTCCCATTGGACCGGTTCCCATAGTGCTTCAGAACATGTTTGTTCTGCTGGCCGGGCTCATTCTGGGACCGGCCTGGGGAACCGCCTGCGTTGCCGTGTATCTGCTGATCGGCCTGGCCGGTTTGCCGGTATTTGCCGGCGGTACGTCAGGAATCGGAAAGATATTCGGCCCCACAGGCGGATATCTTTTGGGATACCTGCCTGCGGTCCTGGTGACCGGGGCGATATCCAGGTTTCTGGGCCAAACACCGTTCCGGGACATCCTGGCCATGATCGGAGGTTCCATCATGCTTTACGGGGTGGGGGTCCCATGGTTGAAGCTGGCGTTTTCCCTGTCCTGGGGCCAGGCCCTGGCGCTGGGCCTGGTTCCGTTTCTTTTGGGGGATGCCGTGAAAATCGCGGGCGCTGTGGTCATGGCCCGAAAAATCCGGCCCCTGCTCAAGGAATAATTTATCATGCCCCGGCCCATTATGGAAATCGATCATTTAACCCATGCATTTTTCAATGGTACAGGGATTCATGATATCTGCGCCCGGATCTTTCCCGGAGAATTTATTCTTCTGGCCGGACCCAACGGATCCGGAAAAACCACGCTGATAAGGCATCTCAATGCCCTGGTCCGGCCGACATCCGGTGAAATCCGCCTCCATGGCCGATCCGTGACGGCAGACCTGGTTGTTACCCGGAAAACCATCGGCATGGTATTCCAGGATGCAGACACCCAGATTGTTGCAGACACGGTAGCAGATGAGGTGGCATTCGGCCTGGAAAACCTGAATACACCCCGGGTCCGGATTCTTGAAAAAGTCAATCAGACCCTGGCATACATGAATCTGATCCATTTAAAAGACCGGAACCCTTCCACCCTGTCCGGCGGTGAGAAAAGACGGCTGGCCATTGCCGGTATTCTGGTCATGGATCCGGAAATTATCGTGCTGGATGAGCCCTTTGCCAACCTGGATCATCCCGCTTCCCGGGACCTGGTGGAGATCATCCGCCGGTTGAACCGGGAAGGACAAACCATTATCATGGCGACCCACGAAGTGGAGGAAGTGATCACTTACGCGTCCCGAATGCTCATCATGGACGGTCAGGGCCGTCTGGTGAAAGATGGCCCGCCCAACAATCTGCTGGGGAATCTGGAACGCTTCGGCATCAGAGAACCCTGTTTTTCCCGAATGGGATATTCGGCCCCGCCATGGCAGACCTGACCCTGTTTTCTTTTCAGGCCGGCACCACGATCCTGCATCACCTGGATGTCCGGGCCAAGACCGTTCTGGTATGCATGCTGAGCATGGTGCTGTTCACCGCCGGATTCAGCGCATGCCTGATCTGTTTTCTGGTGGTGTATCCATTAATGTGTGCCATCGGCATGACCATGTACCGCTTAATCATCCGATTAAAGGGATTTATCCTGCTTCTGGCCATAATGGCAGCCACCCGGGCGGTCACAGTTCCGGGAGAACCGATTTTATCTGTTTCAGGGATTGAGATCACCCGGCAGGGCCTGGCCCAGGGATCTTTGGTAGGGGGGCGGTTTTTTCTGGTCATGGTGATCGGCATGCTCTTTGCCGCCACCACCCGGCCGGCTGCTTTGAAAAGCGCGGCCCAATGGTTTTTGGCACCCGTTCCGTTTGTGCCGGAAATGCGGGTGGCCATCATGATCAGCCTGTGCCTGAAATTTTTTCCCCTGATCCTTTCCCGGGCCGGACAGACGGCAGACGCAGTGAATGCACGGTGCGGCAGTTTCAAAAAAAATCCGGTCCGGCGGATCCGATTTCTGACCCTGCCCCTGCTCAAAAAAACCATTATAAGTGCCGACCATTTGTGTCTGGCCATGGATGCCCGGTGTTACACGGAACGCCGCACGGATCCCGCATTTGAATCCAACGGCCGAGAACGTCTCTTTCTGGGGGCCGGCATCGGGCTGTGCATAGCAATGGTAATTCTTTCCCAAGAATCCTTCTGGATGATATTTTGGTAATCTGCCACATTTGTGGTTGATCCGAGTTTCAATTTGTTGTACAGTTTTTGGTCACGATAATTCATCATTACTTTTATGAATGACCTGATAAAATAATACAGGCATTATAAAAGGAGGTATCCATTATGACATCCCCCAGGGAGCCTGTTTCAGGCCCTTCCGTGCTGGATCTGCGGGGAAGGCAGTCTGTCCGGGCGACATTTAAACTATCCCAGAAAGCCATTGATGCCATCGGGCTGGTGGCGGTTCACATGGGCATCAAGCAGAAATCCCTGTTTGATCACATCATTGAAGACATGGATGCCATGGAAAAACTGGCCCGGTCCATCCGGTTGCCTCAGTTTGAAAAAATCCACCGGCGGCAGAAAACTTATGTCATGAGCCGCCGGACCATTGATGCCTTGAGCACGGTGTCACGGGCCCATGACATGCCAAGGGATGCCCTGGTGGAATACGCGGTGCAGAAACTGGAATCTGTGATACAAAGTGAAAAACTGCGTCATGAAGAACGCAAAAAATTGGCAGTTGAAGTGATGGCCCACTTTGAAAAAGGAGAACAACTGTACCGGTCGATCACCCGGAATCTGGGCAAGGATGACCCTTTTTGCCGGCACCTGGGCAAAGCGGTTCAGGCGGCCAGAAAAACAGCGGAAGAACTTCAGACATTTCTGAATAAAAGTCGGGTACTGGAAGATTTTTAACCAAGGAGGTTGCATTGATAGAGATTCAAGATCTGACCAAATACTATAATGATTTCTGCGCGGTGGATCATATCAGCCTGTCGGTTCGACCCGGAGAGATTCTGGGGCTGCTCGGGCCTAACGGCGCAGGAAAGACCACTACACTGCGAATGCTCACCGGATATTTCAAACCCACATCCGGACAGATCTTGGTCAAAGATCTTCACATGCCTGAGCATACCCTGACCATCAAAGCCCTGATGGGATATCTGCCGGAATCGGCTCCGTTGTACCACAACATGCTGGTGTATGATTATCTGTCATATGTGGCCCGGCTCAAAGGATTGAAGGACCCGGCCCGCCAACTGGAACGGCTTCACACCCTGGCCGATCTGTGTGGCTTGTCCGGCATCATGCACAAACCCATCGTTACCCTGTCCAAAGGACTCAAACAACGGGTGGGGCTGGCCCATGCCATGATGACGGACCCGGAAATCCTGATACTGGATGAACCCACCTCCGGCCTGGATCCCAATCAGATCGCCGAGATCCGGAGCATCATCCGGCAGATCGGCCAAAGAAAAACCGTAATTTTTTCCACCCATATCCTCAGTGAAGCAGAAGCCACCTGCGACCGCATTGTGATCATCAACAAAGGCAAAGTCGTGGCCGACGACACCACCACCCGGCTCAAACAGGGCGCGCTTCAGAACAATCTGATCCGCCTGGCCCTGAAGGGACCGGATGTGAAAACTGCGTGCCAGTTTCTGGCGGACATGAATTTAAATCTGTCTGTCAGCGCCCTGACCCCGGACATGGAAGACCAGGTTCGCGTTGAAATCCAGGGGCCGCCGGACCGGGATGTCCGGTCCGACATCTACCTGAAAATCAAGGAAACCGACTGGATTATCATGGAGCTGACCAAAGAAACCCAGGCACTTGAACATATATTCCAGAAACTGACCCGGGAGAATACCTGATCATGTCACAAATCAAAATCATTGCATTAAAAGAGTTCAAGGATTATTTCATATCCCCCATCGCCTATATTGTGATCGCCCTGTTTCTGATCGTGGTAGGCTGGTTTTTCTTTTCCACTTTTTTCATTTACAGCCGGGCCGATCTGCGGGATTTTTTCGCGCTGCTGCCCATGGTGTTCTCGTTTTTTGTTCCTGCGCTGACCATGCGGTTGTTTGCAGAAGAAAAAAACGTGGGATCCTATGAAACTCTGTTGACCATGCCGGTGTCCTTTGTCCACATCGCTTTAGGAAAATTTTTTGCCGCCACCCTGTTTACCTGCACCATGCTGGTGCCCACCCTGTCCTACCCCATATTCATTTCTTTGATCGGGGACCTGGACTGGGGACCGGTGGCCGGCGGATATATCGGGGCCGTGTTCCTGGCCGGGGCATACTGTGCCATTGGATTGTTTGCATCCGCTCTGACCCGCAATCAGATCATCGCGTTTATCATCGGATGCGCCCTGTGCTTTACGTTGACCATCATCAACCGGATGCTGTTTTTCATGCCGTCGGAAATTGTGGCGGTGATTGAATATTTCGGGGCCAACACCCATTTTGCCAATTTTTCCAAAGGTATCCTGGATACCCGGGACATTCTGTATTTTATCAGCCTGATATCCATTTTTCTCTTTTCCACCCATCTTGTGATGCAGGAAAAAAATTAAGGAGGCTTCATGGGATTTTTCAAAGAACATTATATTAAGTTTGTTTTATATATGGCCGTGATTGTGCTGGTGAACATCGTCGGGCTGACTCTTTTTTTCAGGGCCGACCTGACAGCCAATAAAATTTTTTCATTGTCCGATGCCAGTAAAAAAGCTGTGGCCACCTTGTCTGAACCGTTGAGCATCAAGGTGTTTTTCTCCAACAACCTGCCAGCGCCCCACAACAACACCCAAAGGTATCTCAAAGATCTGCTGGATGAATACGCGGCCCGGGCCGGCCGCCTGTTCAACTATCAGTTCTACAATGTCTCTTCTGCAGAAGGGGATTTGAGCGCAACCGCGGTGGAAAACCGGGAATTGGCCCAAAGCTACGGCATTTCTCCCATCCAGATCCGGATGATGGAAAACGATGAACTCAAATTCACAAACGCTTACATGGGTCTGGTGCTCATCCATGGGGATCTCATTGAAAAAATTAATGCTGTTACCTCCACGGACGGTCTGGAATACCAGTTAACCACTGCCATCCAGAAACTCAACAACAAGGTCTCCGCCCTGTTGCGTTTGAAGGACAAGGTCCAGGCCACCCTGTATTTATCCTCTTCATTGAAAGACATTGCCCCGCTAATCGGACTGGACAACCTGCCCGGCTTGAAAGAGACCGTGAAAAAGACCATTGACGGCATCAATGCCAAGAGTCTGGACATCCTGTCATTTGATCATCAGGATATCACAGACAAACAAGCCTTGAACGATATCGGCAAAAAATATGATCTCCTGGCTTTGTCCTGGCCCGACATTCAGGACCAGAATATTCCGGCCGGCCAGGGAGCTGCCGGTCTGGTGCTGACATACCAGGACCAGGCAGCCAGCCTGCCGCTCATCACAGCCGTTGATCTGCCCATCATCGGCACCACCTACCAGATGGCGGACCCGGACACACTGGAACAGGATATCATGGGCATTATCGAAAAAATGATCGGTATCAACCAGGATATCGGATTTCTGGCGGATCACGGCACACCGGCTTTGGTTCCGGACCGCAGGGCCATGATGCAGGGAAGATCCGGGGGTGACATGCAGGTGTTCAACGACCTGTTGTCCCACCGGTACAATATCAGACAGATCGCTCTCAAAGATCAGACCATTCCCGACGGTCTCACCTGCCTGATCATTACCAAACCCACGGAACCGTTTTCCGATTACGAGCTGTTCCAGATCGACCAGGCCCTGATGAAAGGCACCAACATCGCTTTTTTCGGGGATGCATTCAATGAAATCGCTCCCCGGGGCGGTATGGGCATGCCCCAGTATTTTCCCATCGACACGGGACTGGAAAAGCTGCTGACCCACTACGGCATCACCCTGACCCCCGCGTTTGTAATGGACAAAACCGCGTATAAACATCAGCCCAGAGAGGGGGGGGAACAGATCATCTATTTTGCGCCCATGCTCAAGGAAGACACCATCAACAATACGCCGGCGTTCATGCGCAACATCAAAGGCATCATTGCCATGCAGGCCTCTCCGTTGTCTCTTGTATCAGACAATCTGACATCCGCCGGTGTGACAGCCACCCGGCTGCTGAGCACCTCTAAAGAATCCTGGCTCATGAAAGATGAGATCAACCTGAATCCCATGTTCATCTCTCCGCCGGAATCTTCTGAAGAGATGGACAACTATGACCTGGCCTATCTGCTGGAAGGCACTTTTACCAGTTATTTCAAAGACAAGCCTGTGCCTGAAAAACCCATGGGAGAAGAGGATATTCCGGAATCCGACATTCCGGTAGACGCGGTTGAAACAGCAGATCCGGTAGCAACGACTGAATCCGACCCAGCGGCACCAGAGGGCGATACCCAGGAAGTGGTGGCACAAAACCGGATTCTGGAAACATCCCGACCGGCCAAAATCTTTGTGCTCGGGTGTTCCCAGATGCTGATGGACAACATGCTGGACCCGGAAGGCCGCACCACCAATGCCACATTCATTCTGAACACCATCGACCATTTGAACGGCAAGGATGAAATTGCGGCCATGCGAAGTAAACAGCAGATGCTCAATCCATTGGCCACCACCACTTCGTTTGTCCGGACAATGATCAAGGCGTTGAACATTGCCGGACTGCCCGTGCTGGTGTTTGTTTTCGGAATCGGTCTCTGGGGAACCGGAAAAATCCGCCGGAAAAAAATTGCCAAGCAGTTCAACGCATAAAGGATATATTGCCATGAAAAAAGAATATCTGATTCTGATATTGATCATAGTGATTCTGGTCGGCTATCTGGTCCTGAAAAAAGAAGACGGCCGTCATTATACCCTGCCGGAACCCCCATCCGTGGATACAGAAAAAATCGACCGTTTGACTGTGGCGCAAACAGATCAAACCCTTGATTTTGTCCGAACGGAATCAGGATGGACGGTGACATCGCACGCCTATCCGGCAGATGACGGCGCTGTCAAAAAAATGCTGGATGTCATGTCCGGGCTGACCCTGTCTGCACTGGTTTCCGAAAAACAGGATGTGGTCCGGTATGAACTGGACCCGTCCCGGGTCCTGACCGTCACCGCCTTTCAGGGGGAAACCCCTGTCATGTCTTTTAAAATCGGCAAAACCGCCCCCACTTTTAACCACACGTTTGTGATGCTGGAAAACGATCCCAATATCTATCATGCCAATGACAGTTTTCGAACCCATTTCAACAAATCCGTGGATGAATTCAGAGACCAGCTGGTTCTGTCATTTCAGGAAAAAGACATTGAAAAAATCACCCTCCAAACCCCTGAAAAACAAGTGGTGCTGACCGCCCGAAAACCGGCGGAGGATGAAGGGCAGGACTCAACACCTGTTTTTGATTATCCGGACGGCACCTCACCGGATCCGAAAACTGTGTCCAACCTGCTGTATTCCTTATCCGCTCTGACCTGTGACCGGTTTGCGACAAACACAAACAAAACCGATCTGAAAGCTTTATCCCCGCGTCTGACCGTGATTCTGGACAATGGTACATCCCGGGTGCTGACATTGTTTGAGCCGGATGGGGATGTATCCGTACCGGCCACCTCATCCATGAACGACTATGTATTTTTTTTAAAACCCCATGTTGCTGAAGATATCACATCCTATGCCCTTGATTTGGCCGGGCTCACCCCGCCGGAAGCAGAGGAAACCAAGGAATAAATCAGCCTGTGAACCGACTTTTAAAATGGATTTATCAGCCGTATAAATGGGTGATTGTTATGCCTTTCATGGTGATCAACACCCTTGTTTTAGGAATGATCTGTATTGTTGTGGGTGCTTTTTTTTCCCGGGATGCCACCAATGCACTGGCCGTGGTATGGTCCCGCCTGGCCTGCGGCATCGTGCCTGTCAAGGTGAAATTGTCCGGCAAAAAAAACTGTCATCAGCGGCATGCTTATGTGGTGGTAGCCAACCACCAGTCCATGGTGGATATCCCGGTGATCCACGGGTTTATGGGACTGCATATCAAATGGGTGATGAAACAGGAACTGAGAAAAATTCCCGTTTTCGGTACGGCCTGCCATTACCTGGGGTGCATCTTCATTGACCGGTCCCATCACGATGCAGCGATCCAATCCATTCGTCAGGCCAAAAAACGCATGTCTGCCAAAGCATCGGTGCTGTTTTTCGCCGAAGGTACCCGGAGCCGGGACGGACACGTGCAGCCCTTTAAAAAAGGCGCGTTTGTATTTGCCAGAGAAACCGGGCTGCCCGTTCTGCCGATCACCATCAAACACTCCCGGGAGGTGCTGCCCCCGGACTCCCTGAACCTGATCCCCGGGCCGGTGGAAATTATTGTGCACCGGCCCGTGTATGTGCTGCCCGGAGATGCGGGGCGGCTGGCAGACACCATCGAAGCTGTCCGAACCACCATTGCAGGACCTCTGACCGACTGATTGCCGGATCTTTGACCGGCTGATTCCCGGATCTTTGACCGGCTGATTCCCGGCCCGTCCCACCTGCCCCCTTTTGCTCCACTATTTAATCCACTTTGCTCCCCGCTACTTGCCTGCCTGTATTCCATCAAAAATTTTAATTATTTTCTGACCGGTATCCCGTATTTTTTACATAGATCTGATTTTTTTTCTTGACTTATGCCGGATTTTTAGCAAAAGTGTGTTAAATGGTGGAGGAAAGTGGACCTTTTACCCAAAACCAGGAAAGCAGGCAACACACGTGTTTCGATCAAGCTCCTTTCATACCATCGACCCAAAGGGCAGAATTATCATTCCGGCACGGTTCCGGGACGTGCTCAAGGCCGATAATGAATACGGGGTGGTGGTTTCCATCAAGGATGGGTGCCTGTATGCCTACACTTTCAATGAATGGAAGCAGCTGGAGAAAAAAATCCTGGCCGCCAAAAGCGCGGCCATGGAAAAATTCAAACGGTTTTTTCTGGGCAATGCCTGCCCGTTGAAATGTGACAAACAGGACCGGATTTTAATTCCCCCCAGCCTGCGCACTTATGCAGGCATTGAAAAGGACATTGTCTTAGTGGGGGTTTTGGACCGGTTTGAAATATGGGCCCGGGAAAGATGGGACCAGGAAAATATGAAAATGGAGCAGGAACTTGAAAAAGAGGAAGTAAGGGAGGAAATTGCTTCCCTGGGGCTGTAGCCATGGGATTTGATCACACGACCGTGATGCCGGCGGAAGTCTTTGCGTACCAGAACCTGAAACCCGGAGATATCTGTGTGGACGGGACCCTGGGAGGGGCTGGACACGCCCGTGCGACCATACAGGCCATTCTCCCGGACGGCCTGTTCATCGGAATCGATCAGGATCTGGATGCCATCGCCCACGCCCGAAATGTGCTGCACCCGTTCAAACAGAACATCATTCTGGTTCATGACAATTTCTCGCACCTTTCAGCGATCCTGGGTCAGCATGATATCACCCAGGTCAACGCCATTGTGCTGGACTTAGGCTTTTCATTCAATCAGATCACCCGGGCACACCGGGGATTCAGTTTCAACCGGGATGAACCTTTAGACATGCGGATGGATACCCGACAGAACATGACTGCTGAAATGATTGTAAATACGTTTTCTCAGCAAGCCCTGGTGGACCTGTTTTTTTCTTTTGGGGAAGAAAAATTTTCCCGCCGCATTGCCGGAGTCATTGTCCGGGAACGGGCCATTCATCCAGTTAAAACCACCGGACAATTGAGCCAGATCATTGTGGACACCGTCCCTAAAGCCCGGGCCGCCGCATCGAAAATACATCCGGCCACCCGAGTATTCCAGGCATTGCGCATTGCCGTGAACCGGGAACTGGATCATCTGACCCGGTTTATGGAACAGCTCCCGGACCTGCTGACCCAAGGCGGCCGAATCTGTATCATCAGTTTTCACTCTCTGGAGGACCGCATTGTCAAGCAGCATTTAAAAACCTATGAATCTGGGTGTACCTGCCCCAAAACGCTGCCCCGGTGCGTGTGCCACAAACAACCGGTCATGAGATCGAGTGTAAAAAAAATAGTCACCCCCACACCCGAGGAAATTGCTGCAAATCCCATGGCCCGAAGCGCCCGGCTCAGAGTGGCGGAAAGGCTATGAAATGAATGACTCCGCTTTGAAATGGGTGGTGATTCTCTCTGTTCTGTTTGGCGAGATGCTGCTTCATGCCTGGGTGAGAACCGGCGCCACCCAGGTAACCCTTGAAATATCTTTGGCCCAGTCCCGGTTGTCTGACCTGTTATCTTATCAAAGGGAACTCACTCTGGAGAGAGACCGGCTCAAATCCGACACCCGCATCATCGGTATTGCCCGCACCCAGCTGGGCCTGACTGAAGATGTGTTCAATCAGACCCTTTTTCTTGAAAAGGGGAATGACTGATGTCGGACCCGGCTCAAAAAAAAATTGCCAATCGGATCCGGTTCATCCAGGTGGTTCTGATACTCATTTTAGCAGGACTGGGTATCAAGTCCTTTGACATTCAGATCCTTAAAGCCGACGAATATGCCCGCCGGGCGGAAAACGGGTATTCCCGGGAACTGACCATCAAAGGGGAACGGGGCCGAATTCTGGACCGGCACTGGAACAAACTGGGTGCTACTCTGGATGCATTGACCGTCACCGCAGACCCGTTACGCATCGAAGCCCCGGTGAAAACCGCCCGGGCACTGGCACCGCTGCTGGAGATGGATCTCAAAGATCTGATGCAGAAATTTTCCAGAAAGAGCCGATACGCACTGATCGCGGAAAACATCTCTCCGGATCTGGCGTTGAAGGTGAGAGCCCTGAATCTGCCGGGCATCTATTTCCAGAAAAGCTTTAAGCGGTTTTATCCCAACCGGGATCTGGCAGCTCAGGTCTTAGGGTTTACCGGAAAACAGGACGTGGGGCTGGAAGGCCTGGAATTCAAATACAATGATGTTTTAGAAGGTCACGCTGTCACCATCCGGGTCCGGCGGGACGGCACCGGTCGAATCCTGGACATCGACAGACAAAAACAGGCGGAACTGCGGGGAAACGATATCGTGCTGACCCTGGACAAAAAAATTCAGTTGTTCACGGAAACAGCCCTGGAAGAGACAGTCCGAAACCATCAGGCCAAATCCGGCATGGCTTTGGTCATGCGCCCGACCACCGGTGAATTGCTGGCCATGGCCCATTATCCCCGGTTCAACCCCAACAATTATCAAGAGTTCGATCCGGCCCTGTTCCGAAACCGCATCGTCACGGACTCATTTGAACCCGGCTCCACCATGAAAGTTTTTACAGCGGCGGCAGCCCTGGAAAATGGCATGGCTCCGAACACCCTCTTTTTTTGTGAAAACGGCCGGTACCGAATCGGAAAATACACAATCCGGGATACCCACCCCCATGACTGGCTGACCATCAATCATATCATTGCTTATTCCAGCAATATCGGTGCGGTCAAGATTGCGGAAAAAATGGGCAGACAGTCGCTGCATGATTATTTAAGCCGATTTGGTTTCGGCAATATAACACAGATAGACAGCCCGGGAGAAACCACGGGAACCTTGATGCCGCCTGAGCGATGGACAAAGATCGACACAGGTGCCATTTCCTTTGGTCAGGGCATTTCCGTGTCAGCCATCCAGCTGGTTTCAGGCATCAGCACCATTGCCAACAACGGCCAGGTCATGGAACCTATGCTGGTGAAAAAAATTGTTTCCAACACTGGGGAAGATCTCAAAATATTTCATCCAACCCCGGTACGTCAGGCAGTCTCCCCCCGGACGGCGGCCCGGGTCAAACACATGATGGCGCTGGCTGTCCAGGAAAACGGAACCGGCACCAAGGCGGCGCTGGCAGGATACAATGTCTGCGGAAAAACCGGCACTGCCCAGAAAGTAGTCCAGGGCCAGAAAGGGTATGCCAAAAACATCTACACATCGGTTTTTGCCGGATTTGCCCCGCTTCAAAATCCCCAGCTGGCCGTGCTGGTGGTGGTGGATGAACCCCGTAACAAATATTACGGCGGGGATGTGGCAGCACCGGCTTTTAAAAATATTCTGGCTCAGGCTTTTAATTACCTGAGTATTCCCCCGGCTGCCGGCAGCATGGTGGCTGCAGTGACGGATCAAGGAGAGTCATTATGAAATTATCCGTATTGCTGCAAGACATCGTCCCTTCGTTGCCGCAAACAGACGTGGAGATCACCGGCATCCAGACCCGGGCCCAGAACATCCAGCCGGGCCAATTGTTTCTGGCCATCAAAGGATATGCCGCCGACGGTCACGATTACATCAAAATTGCCCTGGACAAAGGGGCGAGCGCCGTGGTGGCCCAGAACAATCCCGGCCGTCTGAACCGGGTTATTCAAGTGGAAAATTCCCGCCGGGCCGCTGGAATCATTGCCGCCAGATTCTTTGGAAACCCGTCCCAGGACCTGTTTCTGGTGGGCGTGACCGGCACCAACGGAAAAACCACCATCACCTATCTGATGGAACAGATGTTTCTGGCGGCCGGTTTCCGCTGCGGGGTCATGGGCACCATCAATATCCGTTACAACAGCAGGCATGTGGATGCCCCCACCACCACCCCGGATGCGTTGACGATCCAGAAAACCCTGGCTGAAATGAAACAGGCCGGCATCACCCATGTCATCATGGAAGTGTCTTCCCACGGCCTGGATCAGTTCCGGGTGGACGGGTGTCATTTTGATATGGGAATTTTCACCAACCTGACCCAGGATCACCTGGATTATCATCCGGACATGACCGCGTATTACCAATGCAAAAAACGGTTTTTCACTGATTTTCTCAGGCCTGGTGTCAACGCACCCCGGTTGTCAGCCGTCATCAACATGGATGACCCCTGGGGTGCCCGGCTGGCAGGCGAACTGGATTTTCCGGCCATGCGTGTCAGCGCTGAAACTGCCGAAAACAACAGGGATTTGGAAATCCGGGTCCAGGATATCATGGACTCGATCCAGGGCATCTTCGGGCGTATGCATCTGGGCAGCGACACCATGGCGTTTTCCTCTTCCCTCACCGGCCGGTTCAATCTGGAAAATATCTTATGTGCGGCCGGGGCCGCCTATGGCGCAGGGGTAGACCCCATACAAATCCAACAGGGACTGGCGGCCTGCACCGGTGTGCCCGGCCGGCTGGAAAAGGTTGCCAATCCGTTGAACCGGTATCTGTTTGTGGATTACGCCCACACACCCGACGCTCTGGAATCGGTCCTCAAAACTTTGAAACAGCGCGCCACCCGCCGCCTGGTCACTGTTTTCGGATGCGGCGGGGACCGGGACCGCACCAAGCGGCCGTTGATGGGAAAAATTGCCTGCCGTTACAGTGATGTGACCATTGTCACATCCGATAACCCCAGGACTGAAAATCCGGACCAGATCATTGAAGATATCCTGACAGGTATCCGGGAAACCGGAACCGTGGTAACCCCATGTCCTGATCTGTCCGCCGCCGTTGAATCCTCAACATATGCGGATTTTTCCGGGACGATCTGTCACCCAGACCGGAAATATGCCCTGAATGCGGCTGTGCGGATTTCCCGGCCCGGAGACATCATCCTGGCAGCAGGGAAAGGCCATGAAACCTACCAGATCACCAATACCGGCACCATCCATTTCGATGACCGGGAGCAGCTGGCCGCCGCCTGTAAAGCCATGGCAGAACGATTCGTTCCCATCGCCTGGACCCGAAACGATATCGCTGCTGCCCTGGGAACATCCCCCACAGCAGACACCTTGGATGATGCATTTGTATTCACAGGTATCAGTACGGACTCCAGAACCATTCTTTCCCATGAAATATTTCTGGCTTTGACCGGGGATACGTTTGACGGCCACGGCTTTATTCCGGATCTGGTCTCACGCGGTATCCGGGGATTTGTGGTGAAAACCGGCACCCGGATCAATTCAAAAGAAAAAAACATCGCCCCCGCCCCTGAATCAGGACCGGTGGTGTATGAAGTGCAAGACACCCTCGAGGCTCTGGGAAGACTGGGACATTTCCAGCGGACACGATCCCGGGCAAACGTGCTGGCCATAACCGGTTCCAACGGAAAAACCTCCACTTGCCGTATGGCCCGGGCCATTTTTCAAACCACGTTTGACACTTTGGCCACCCAGAAGAACTTTAACAACGAAATCGGGGTTCCCCGGACACTGCTGTCATTGTCTTCTGCCCACCAGTGGGCTGTGGTGGAAATGGGCATGAACCAGCCCGGAGAGATGAACCGCCTGTCCGGCATTGCCAGGCCGGATATCTGTGTTGTCACCAACACCACCGGGGCCCACCTGGAAGGATTAAAAACCGCTGACAATGTGGCCCGGGAAAAAGCGCGGATTTTTGATCATGCCGCTCCCGGCAGTGTGGCCGTAATTTTCAACGATGACCCCAGAGCCCGGATTTTAAAAGATCATGCCCGAAACACTCAGGCAATTGAAAGAATCGTGACATTTGGCAGCGATGACACGGCAGATGTGTATGCCACAGATATCCGTTCCTCCGGTGGGATGACCCGGTTTCTGGGTCATATTCAGGGAGAAGCCGCCCGCTTTCATCTGCAATCTCCGGCCCGGTTCATGATATTCAACGCCCTGGCCGCCCTGGCGGCAGCAGCAGTGGCCGGCATCCGCGTACCAGACATGCAGGCCGGCATGGCCGCATTCACCCCGGTTTCGGGACGGCTCGACATCCAGACACTCCCCGGCGGTATTCATCTGATCGATGATACGTATAATGCCAATCCCGCTTCTATGACCCTGGCATTGATGACCCTGGCTGAGATGGCAAAAGATCCGGCCGCATCGGGAACCGGCCGGACTGTGGCGATTTTAGGAGATATGCGGGAACTGGGTCCTGACAGCGAACACCTCCATCGGTCTATGGGACAAACCGCTGCAACACTGGGGATTACCCGGTTATATCTGTACGGCCCGCTGAGCAGCCACATTCTGGCAGGGGCTCTGGCAGAGGGAATGGCCAAAGATGCCGTGTTTCACGGCACCAAACAGGAAATCGAAGACCGGGTTCAGGCATTTATACATGCCGGTGACTGGATTCTGGTCAAGGGCTCCCGGAGCATGGCCATGGAAACCCTCATTGCCCGGATGCAGACACGTCTGCATGACACGGTTTCAAAACAGGGAAAGGATTGATTCATGTTTTACGAATTTTTATACCCCCTTCATGACCAGTTATCCTTTCTCAATATTTTCCGGTATATCACGTTCCGATCAATTTACGGGGGGGTGAGCGCATTTTTGATCTGTTTTTTTCTGGGTCCAGCAGTGATCCGAAAGCTGGCGGCCATGCAGATCGGACAGGTGATCCAGACGGACGGTCCCCAAACCCATCTGGGCAAACAGGGTACCCCTACCATGGGGGGCAGTCTGATTCTGTTTTCAGTGTTCACCACCACTATTTTCTGGGGCAATCTGACCAACCATTACATTTTTATTTTACTGCTCACGCTGCTGCTGTTCGGGGCCATCGGATTTGTGGATGATTTTCTCATGCAGGTCAAAAAACGGAACATGGGATTCACAGCCAAAGGCAAATTCATCATTCAGATCGCCTGTGGACTGGTAATCAGTCTGCTGATTTTTATCAGCCCGGACTTTACCACCACCTTGACCGTGCCGTTTTTCAAAGATTTTTCACCGGACTTAGGCATCTGGTACATCCCGTTCGCCTGCCTGGTCATTGTCGGTGCTTCCAACGCCGTGAACCTGACCGACGGACTGGACGGACTGGCCATCGGTCCGGTGATCGTGGCCTCGGTCACATATATGTTTTTTGCCTATGTGGCCGGACATATCCAGATTGCCGAATACCTGCATGTGCGCCATATCACCTCTGCCGGAGAAATCTCAGTAATCTGCGCCATTCTGGCCGGAGCCGGCATGGGATTTTTATGGTTCAACGCCCACCCGGCCCAGATTTTCATGGGGGATTCCGGTTCCCTGCCTTTGGGCGCGATTCTGGGTGCCATTGCCGTGGTGGTGAAACAGGAAATACTGCTGCTCATTGTGGGTGGGCTGTTCGTCATGGAAGCCCTGTCCGTGATTATTCAGGTCGGGTATTTCAAACTGACCAAAGGAAAACGGATCTTTAGAATGGCCCCTTTACATCACCATTTTGAACTCAAAGGCTGGCATGAATCCAAAGTCATCGTCCGGTTCTGGATCATTGCCATCACCCTGGCTATTTTATCTTTAGGTACGTTGAAAATAAGGTGAACAAAATCATGCATTTGCCCCGGACATCCTACATACTGATCTGCGGTTTGGGCCGATCCGGCCTGGCCATGGCACGGTTTCTGGCGGCCAGAGGATACACGGTCAAAGCCACGGACTTAGATGCCGCCAAAAATGTCCATGCATCTGAACTGCACGCACTGGGCATTGACACCCGGATCGGATCTCATGATTCAGACACCTTTATTCGGGCCGGGGCCATTGTGGTAAGCCCGGGGGTTCCCCTGAATATCCCGCATCTGGTACAGGCAAAAGCCGCCGGTGTGCCGCTGTTCGGGGATCTGGACATCTTCTCACAGTACAACACCACCCCGGTGGTGGCCGTTACCGGCACCAACGGCAAAACCACGGTCACCACCCTGGTGCGGGATATGCTGGAAGCTTCAGGCATATCCACGTTCACAGGCGGCAATATCGGCACACCATTGGTGGAATATCTCATGTCTGACACACCGGCCCGGGTCGTGGTGGCAGAAATTTCCAGTTTCCAACTGGATCTGGCCCGAAGCTTTGCACCTGAAACCGCCGTGCTGCTCAATATTTCTCCGGACCATCTGGATCGATATGCGGACATGGCTGATTACTGCCGGTCCAAATGGTCGATTTTCAAAAATCAGGCACCTGACCATGCGGCCATAATCAATGCAGACATAGATGACACCTGCCTTGCCCGTCCAAACCTATCCGCCCGATTATATAAATTTTCATCCACTCCGGACACCTGGGTTCACCGGGGGGCCAAAGTGGATAACCAGACCATTCATCTAATTCTGCCGGAAACTGCATCTGATCCTCCCAGACAGATTGAATGTGAGAACCGGGTCCGAATTCCCGGCATACACAACCTGGAAAACATTGCCGCCGCCGCTCTGGCAACCCTGTGTGCCGGAGGAACTCTTTCGGGGATCCAACAGGCGGTCAATGCCTTTAATGGACTGCCCCACCGCTTGACATTCGTCACTGAAATACAAGGGGTTGGATTTTATAACGATTCCAAAGCCACCAACACGGATGCGGTGATTCGTGCCCTGGCCTGCTTTACAAAACCCGTGGTTCTGATCCTGGGGGGCCGGGAAAAAGACACGGATTTCACCCGGCTGGAACCGGCCATCTCACATGTCCGGCAGATCATTGCCATGGGTGAAGCCGCCCATCATATTCATGACGTGTTCTCTCCCATTCGGCAGGTGAACGTGGTATCGAATATGAAAGCAGCGGTAATTGAAGCCCATAGGGCTTGCCGGCCCGGGGACGTGGTGCTGCTGTCTCCGGCCTGCGCCAGTTTTGATCTGTTTGAAAATTACGCGGCAAGGGGAGATGCCTTTATCCGTCATGTTCAGGATCTGGAGGCAAAAAACCATGGATAACGTCCGGTCCGTGCATCCGATTTTCAAGGAAAGACTACTGCTTTTTCCGGCATTGATGTTGTGCGGTATCGGCATTGTTATGGTCTATTCCGCATCCTCGGCCATTTCCATGCAGCACCATTTCACACTTTTTTATTATCTCCAGCGCCAGATCATATTTTTTGGCATCGGTCTGGGCGTGTTGTTTGTGGCCGCCTCGTTTCCCTACCGGTTTTACAACTACCTGGCTTATGTGATTTTAATCACGGCCCTGATCTGTCTGACCGCGGTTCTCATCCCGGGGCTGGGGGTTGAAGCCAATGGGGCGCACCGGTGGCTGGATCTGGGCATGTTCCGATTCCAGCCCGCGGAATTTGCCAAGCTGGCCCTGATTTTGTTTCTGGGATACAGTCTGGCTAAAAAACAGCCCATGATCACGGATTTTTCCGTTGGATTCATGCCTCATATCATGGTCTTTGCCGTGTTTGCCACATTGATTATTTTTCAGCCGGATTTCGGTACCCTCGTGGTTTTGGGTCTGATCTGCTGGGGGATGATGTTTGTGGCCGGGGTCAAAATATGGCATCTGTTATGCCCGCTGCCTTTTATCATTCCCGTGGTATATTTTCTGATTTTCAAAGTGGAATACCGGCTCACCCGGATTCTGACCTTTCTGGACCCCTGGGAAGATCCCTATAATGCCGGATACCAGATCACCCATTCATTGAAAGCCTTTGGATCCGGCGGACTTTTCGGTCAGGGCATCGGCATGGGCATGCAGAAAATGCATTATCTGCCCGAACCCCATACGGATTTTATTTTTTCCATTATCGGCGAGGAACTGGGCTTGATCGGGGTGCTGGCCATCTTGACCCTGTATGCCATCATCCTGGTCCGGGGCTGTGCCATTGCCAGGAATGCCGACACGGTGTTCGGCGCCATTACCGCCACCGGGCTCACCCTGTATCTGGCCATACAAATCATTATCAACATCGGCGTGTCATTGAGCGTGTTCCCCACCAAAGGGCTGACCCTGCCTTTTATCAGTTATGGCGGCACCTCTTTGATCATCAACATGGCGGTAATGGGCATTTTAATGAACATCGGGGCTACCCGTTCCCCATCGCCTGAAAAGGAAGACCCGTCATGACTGACCACTTTCATGTCATCATTGCCGGCGGAAAAACAGGCGGACACCTGTTTCCGGGTATTGCCGTGGCCCAGGCCCTTCAGCGCAGGCATCCAGGGGTTCGGATTCGGTTTGTGGGCACCAGTGCTTTGTTTGAAACCACCACGTTGAATGCGTACGGGTTTGATCACACCCCGGTCTTTTCCCGGCCCCTTAAAGGCCGGACCCTGTTTCAGAAACTCAAAGGACTTGCCGCCATCCTGGTGTCACTGATCCAGTCTCTCTGGATTATCCGGCGGTTCAAGCCGGATTTTGTTCTGGGTGTGGGAGGATATGCCTCTTTTGCCGTGGTGCTGGCTGCCTGGATCTTTAGAATACCCACCGCCATTCAGGAACAAAATGCCTTTCCCGGCATGACCAATCGCATGCTGGCTCGATTCAGCTCTGTGATTTTCACGGCCTTTGAAGATACCCGGGGATTTGATCAGAACCCTAAAACCCGGGTGACCGGAAACCCGGTCCGGGAACAGGGTCCCATTGTTCAAAATCCGGCATCCTGGATTTCAGACATCGATCCAAAAGACTTTGTTCTTCTGATCACCGGCGGCAGCCAGGGAGCGGCCAGCATTAACCGGGCCGTGATGGGCATGGCCCCCCGCATGACCGGAATGACAGATTTCTACATCATCTTTCAAACGGGAAAAGGGCATAATGCCGTCGTCACTGAAAAATTGCAGGTTGCCGGAATCCGGGCCCGGGTCCAGGACTTCTTTTCCGACTTGCCGTCTCTTCTGGAACAAGCGGATCTGGTGATCTGCCGGGCCGGGGCAGGCACCCTGTCCGAGCTCGCTGTCAAAGGGGTTCCCGCCATCCTGATCCCTTACCCCTATGCGGCGGATGATCATCAGACCTACAACGCCAGATCCATGGCCGACCACGGCGCCGCTATCCTCATGGCAGACAGGGAACTGTCTTCAGACATCCTTTACCGGAAGGTAATGGATCTGAAATCCGATCCAAACCGACTGAACCGCATGGCACATGCCATGGCACAGCTGGCAAAACCGGATGCAGCCGATCAGATTGCAGCCCATATTTTACAAAATAAAGGAGTCAACCCCCGTGTATCAGACTGATTATCATATCCATTTTGTGGGCATCGGCGGCATCGGCATGAGCGGCATTGCCGAACTGCTCATTAATCTGGGATACACCGTATCCGGATCCGACCTGAAACTGTCTGCCATCACCCGGCGGTTGATGGACAAAGGTGCGACCATTTTCAAGGGACACAGCAAAAATCAGGTGGAAGGTGCAAATGTCATTGTCACTTCTTCCGCCATATCCCCGGAAAATCCGGAAGTGGTCCGGGCAAAGGAACTGGCCATCCCCATCATTCCCAGGGCGGAAATGCTGGCGGAGCTGATGCGCATCAAATATTCCATCGCCGTATCCGGAGCCCACGGCAAAACTTCCACCACGGCCATGGTCGCCCAGATTCTCAACACTGCCGGACTGGACCCCACCGTGATCATCGGTGGCCTGCTCATGGGCCTGGACACCAACGCCCTTCACGGACAGGGGGACTATATCGTGGCTGAAGCCGATGAGAGCGACGGCTCGTTTCTCAAATACGCCCCGGCCATTGCCGCAGTGACCAACATCGATCTGGAGCATCTGGATTTTTATAAAGACATTGAAGACATTAAAAACCAATTCGTTCAGTTCATCAATTCCGTGCCGTTTTACGGGGTGGCCATTCTGTGCCTGGACAATGAACATGTCCAGAACATTCTGCCCCGGATCACAGTACGTCACACCACCTTCGGCATGGCAGCCCAGGCTGACCTTCGGGCAACGGAAATCAGCTTCAACAACGGCAAAAGCCGGTTCACCGTTACCCGGCAAAACCAGAATCTGGGCACCATTGTCCTCAATCTGGCCGGACAGCACAATATTTCAAACGCTTTGGCCGGGATTGCCACCGGACTGGAGCTGAAGATCCCTTTTGACACCATCAAACAGGCATTGGAGCAGATCAAGGGGGTCAAACGCCGGCTGGAGATCAAAGGAGAGAAAAAACAGATCCTGGTCATGGATGATTACGGACACCATCCCACCGAAATTATCGCCACGTTGAATGCGGTGCGGGAAAGTTTTCCGGATCGGCGCCTGGTGGTGATTTTTCAGCCCCACCGCTATACAAGGACCCAGGCACTGTCCAATAAATTTTCCCGGGCCTTCTACCAGTCGGATATATTGATTCTGGTTCCCATCTATGCGGCCAGTGAAAACCCCATTCCCGGAGTGGATTCCCGGCAGTTGTGTCTGGGCATCCAGGCCCATGGTCATAAGGATGTATCCTTTGCCCCGGATTTTACCCAGGCATTGTCCATCATTACCCACAAACTCAAACCCCAGGACCTGGTACTCACCCTGGGCGCAGGCGACATTCACACCCTGGGTGAACAATTGCTGGAGATTATATAAATCCGATGACATCGCATTCAGGCATAACCGTTTTGCAGCAGAAATTTCATCTGAAAACAGATGTTTTGATGGCTGCACATACCCGCCTGAATGTCGGAGGACCCGCAGACCTTCTGGCACAGCCCGGCACCCGGCAGGAACTGGTAACCCTGCTGGCTGCCGCAAAAAACGCGTCTGTGCCGGTAACCATCGTAGGGGGCGGGTGCAACCTGCTGGTCTCGGATCAGGGGATCCGGGGACTGGTGGTGGTGACCACACACCTTAAATCCGGCATCCAGGTTCGACCGCACTCCGGCGATCATGTGCATCTTTTCATGGAAGCCGGTCAGCCGCTGTCCACGGTCTGCAAATATGCCGTAAACCAGGGTCTGACCGGTCTGGAATTTTGTGCGGGAATTCCCGGCACAGTCGGGGGTGCCGTAATCATGAATGCGGGCACGGCTGAGAAGGGCATCTGCAACCGGGTATACAGCCTGGAAGTTCTGAATCTGAATACCATGAGTATTCATACCCTGAAAAAAGACGTTTTGTCCTTTTCCTATCGGCGGTTGCATCTTGACAATCATATGATTTTAGGCATCACGCTGGCCCTGTCACCGGGTGATCCGGCCCGGATCAAGCAGACGTATGAAAACATTCTTTTACGCAAGCAACACACCCAGCCCATGGATCTGCCCAGTGCCGGGTGTTTTTTCAAAAATCCGGGTCCGGACCGGCCGGCCGGCAAACTGATCGAAGAAGTGGGGCTCAAGGGAAAAACCATCCAGGATGCCCAGGTATCTTTGGTCCATGCCAACTATATTGTCAATCTCGGCCATGCCACCTGCCGGGACATTCTGGCACTGAAAGAGCATATTCAACAACGGGTGATGGATCGATACAATATCGTTCTTGAAACCGAAGTCATCACCACAGGAGATGGAATGAAAAATGAATGAAAAAAATTTGCCCAACCGGTACAAAGAACCGGCAAACACCATCGCCCCAGAGAAAACCGCTAAAAAATCATCCTTTTTTTCCAGTTTGCTGAAACCGGTTCTGCTCGTCTGTATTTTCAGCATATTTGCTGTATTTGTCCATGACATTGTGGTGCAAAGCCCTTTGTTCACCATTCGTCAGATCAACATCCAGGGAGAACACCGGGTGAGAAAAGAAGAAATTCTGGGCCTGGCCGACCTGTTGGGACCTGCCAATATTTTTCAGGTCAATCTGCCCGTCATGGAAAAACGCATTGCGTCCCATCCCTGGATCGCAGCAGCCTCGGTTCACCGGTCCCTGTTCTCCACGCTGACAATTTCCATTGAAGAGCAGCATCCGCTGGCCATCGTCCGGATTGAAAATTTTCCAGATATGATCATCAACCGGCAGGGAGTGCCGTTTAAAGCGTATGAACCGGAAATGGATCAGCATGTGGCCCTCCCCGTGATCACGGGCCTGGATCTAACCCCCAGTGACAATTTCTACCATTTTGAAGGACCATTGTTCAACGCAGTGCTGGATCTTCTCCAGGGAAAATACCAAAACAACATCCGTTCCATCCACGGGGATGAACTGGTGGGCGTCACCATTCAGGCAATCGGACTGTTCAAGCCGTCTCTGGTGCCAAAAACCCTTGCGTTACCCATCTGTCTGGGTTTTGATGATTATGACCGGAAACTGGACAAAGCCCGTCAGATCAGTCAGTACATTCACGCCAACATTCCCGGAAAAACCCTGTGTGCCATGGATCTGTTCGACACAGAGACGGTTTTTGTGCAAACCGCACCCAGGGAAACCTTGCCGGACAATATAGAAAAGGGGGTCTGATTTTGCAGGTGAATGAAAAAATAATTGTGGGCCTGGACATCGGAACCACCAAAATCTGTGCCGTGGTGGGAGAAATCCTGGATGATGAAATCAATATCATCGGTGTGGGATCCCATCCGTCCACGGGTCTTCGAAAAGGCTCGGTGGTCAATATCGAATCCACGGTGGATGCCATCAAAAAAGCGGTCCAGGAAGCGGAACTCATGGCCGGGTGCGACATTTCTTCGGTCTATGTGGGCATTGCCGGCAATCATGTCAAAGCGTTCAACAGCCACGGCATCATTGCCATCAAAGGCCGGGAGATTACCCAGAATGATGTGGAACGGGTGATTGAGGCTGCCAAAGCCGTGGCCATCCCGGCAGACCGGGAAATTCTTCATGTCGTTCCCCAGGAATTTGTGGTGGATGACATGAGATCTATTCAGAATCCGGTGGGCATGACCGCCATCCGCCTGGAAGCCAAGATACATATTGTTACCGGTGCGGTCTCTTCCGCCAGAAATCTGGTGAAATGCTGCAACAAGGCCGGGCTTGAAGTCTGTGACATTGTGCTGTCCTCCCTGGCATCCGGACAGGCAGTCCTCAGTGCCGAAGAAAAAGAACTCGGGTGTGTTGTGGCGGACATCGGCGGCGGTATCACAGACCTGGCACTTTTCAAAGACAACAATCTCAAATTTATCTATGAATTGACCGTAGGCGGTCACAACCTCACCAATGATATCTCCATCGGACTGAGAACCCCGTTGCCGGAAGCGGAAAAAATCAAAATCGATCACGGCACCTGCATGCCGGAACACATCCGGAACGGGGCCACCATTGAAGTGCCGGCCGTGGGCGGCCGGTCCCCCAAACGGCTGTCCAAAGGAATTCTGGCTGAAATTCTGGAACCCCGGGTGGAAGAAATCTTTTCTCTGCTTAAAAAAGAGCTGTTTTCCAATGGGCTTGAAAATGCGTTTCCCGCCGGATTCATTCTCACCGGAGGCAGTGTGGTGATGGACGGCACCACCGAGATTGCAGAATCGGTCTTCAACGTTCCGGTAAGAATCGGAGAACCGGACCGGATCGGCGGGTTGAAAGACATTGTCAGAAACCCGGCCTATGCCACCAGCGTGGGCCTGGTTATTTTCGGGGCCTCGGCCACCTGTGATCTGCCCGCACCAGAACCCGTCAAATCCGGCTTAAGACCGGTGGTCACACGAATGAAACAATGGTTTAAAGATATTATATAAACAACTCACCAGGGAGGTGGACATGAATTTTTCTTTTGTGGAAAGCAAAGCGTCAGCAAAAATCAAGGTTATCGGTGTCGGCGGAGCCGGCGGAAACGCGGTCAACAACATGATCAATGCCAATCTCCAGGGCGTGAAATTTATCGTGGCAAACACGGATGCCCAGGCCCTTGAAACATCCAATGCGGAAATCAAAATCCAGCTGGGAAAATCTTTGACCGAAGGACTCGGGGCTGGAGCGGATCCCAACGTCGGCAGAGAAGCGGCCCTGGAAAGCATGGATGAAATCCGGGAATCGTTGGAAGGCAGTCACATGGTTTTTATCACAGCCGGATTCGGCGGCGGCACCGGAACGGGCGCGGCACCGGTGATTGCGGAAATCTGCAAGGACTTAAACATCCTTACTGTTGCCGTGGCTTCCAAGCCGTTTTCCTTTGAAGGCAAAAAACGGGAACGTCAGGCCCTGGATGGACTGGAAAAGCTCCACGGCATTACCGACACCGTTATCACCATTCCCAATGACCGGCTTCGGGGAATCGCACCCAAAGGTGCCAGAATGGTGGATATGTTCATCAAAGCGGATGAGATTCTTCACCATTCCGTCAAAGGGATCACCGATCTGATCATGATGCCCGGCCATGTGAACCTGGACTTTGCCGATGTCAAAACCACCATGCAGAAAGCCGGCAAAGCCCTGATGGGTATCGGCATTGCTTCGGGTGAAAACCGGGCCACGGAAGCGGCGGAAAAAGCCATTTCCCATCCGCTTTTGGAAGACATCTCCATTTCCGGGGCCAAAGGCGTGCTCATGAACATCACTTCGTCATCCGATCTGACTCTGGACGAAATGACCGAAGCCTCGGACCGGATCTACCAGGAAGTGGGAGATGCTGCTGATATCATCTGGGGACAGACCTTTGATGAAACCCTGGGAGATGAAATCCGGATCACGGTCATTGCCACGGGCATCGGCTCCCGGGAACCGGAACTGGCTGAAAACATGCATCGGTTCGAACCCTCTGCAATGCCGGCCACGGAGTCAGGTTATGATGGCCAGCAGGCACGAAATCAAACAGCGGCCCAGCCCCGGCCGAATACTCTCGAAAATTCCGGTGGTTCCATTGCCAGGGGCCGGGTCCGGACCCCCACCCAGGAGGAACTGGCCAACTGGAAAGAAGATCAAGTCCGGGTCACCCACAAACGGGTCGTGGGCGGGGAAGACATTGCCTTACCTTACACGGACAATGCCTTTGACAATGACAACCTGGAGGTGCCCACTTTTTTGAGAAGAAAAGCCGACTGATGTGGTGACACCACCATCCAGACCGTCTCACGGCCCCCCGGCTGAAAAAGGGGTCATCATCAAGCAGGGAAAGGGATTGACCCGGGCGGCCCTGGTCTATCCCAACACCTACGGAACCGGCATGTCCAACTTAGGGTTTCAGCGGGTGTATCACCTGATCAATCAGGAACCCGACATTGCCTGTGAACGGGTTTTTCTCCCGAACCCCAGGCAAAAAAAGGATGGGGTGGTCAGCTGCGAAACCCGGCAGCCTCTGGCGCACTTTGATATCATATTGTTTTCCATCTCTTTTGAAAACGATTATATCCATCTGGTTGACATACTCAGACAAGCAGGCATCCCGCCGCGGACATCAGATCGAACCCACCTCCATCCTCTGGTGGCTGCAGGCGGGGTGGCCTGTTTTCTCAATCCGGAACCCATCGCCCCTTTCATGGATTTATTTCTTCTGGGGGAAGCGGAATGCCTGGTCAACGAATTCTTTTTTCGGTTTCATCAATATCCTCATCGAGCCGATCTGCTGGCTATTCTGCAAACCGATCTGCCCGGGGCCTATGTACCGGCCCGGCATCCGCCATTTTCTAAAAAAAAAATACCGATCCGGTTTCTGGAAAACCTGGATCATATCCAGACCCATACCTGTGTTTTGACATCACAAACTGCATTTAAAGACAAATTTCTGGTGGAAATTCTTAAAGGCTGTCCCCATGGGTGCCGTTTCTGTACCGCCGGGTTCATTTACCGCCCCCCCCGGATCTATCCCAAAGAAAACGTGTTGAAAGCCATGGACAAGGCGTCAGGAAATACCCGGAAAATCGGCCTGGTAAGCTCCGCCATCCTGGATCATCCAGACATTGCCGACATCTGTGAATATGGCACGGATCACGGATTTTCTCTGTCATTTTCTTCTCTGCGGGCCGACAAACTCGATGACCCCATGATCGATCTGCTGCACCGGTCCAAAGTTAAAACCGCCACCATTGCGCCGGAAGCCGGATCTGAACGCATGCGCCGCGTTATCAACAAAAAAATGACCGAACCCGATATTTTTCTGGCCGTGGAAAAGCTGGTGGCAAAAGACATTTTAAACCTTCGGCTGTATTTCATGATCGGCCTGCCTTTTGAAACCGATGGCGATGTCCGGGCCATTGTCAATCTGACCCGGGAAATCAAGGAACGGTTTTTAACGGTTTCCAGAAAGCAGAAACGCATGGGCACCATCACTTTGAGCATCAATGCCTTTATTCCCAAGCCGGCCACCCCGTTTCAATGGGCTGCTTTGACCGATGATGCCACTTTGAAACGCCGCATCGGTATTATCGGGCAGGGTCTGAAAAAAACACCCAATGTCATTGTGAACCTGCCTTCGGTGAAAACCGCAAAAATCAGCGCGCTTTTGTCTTTGGGAGACCGGCACACAGCGGATGTGATAGAAACCGCCTGTGACCATGGATGGGCGTATGCGTTCAGACATCATATGGATGACTGCCGCCGGATCATTTACACCCCGAAACCGGTACCGGCGGTTTCCGGAACTGCGGATACCGATACCTGCCCGGCACTGCCTGCTCTACCATGGGATTTTCTGGATTCAGGCATTTCCAACAAATTTCTTGCCGCCGAATGGCACCGGGCTGCAAAGGAAAAACAATCCCCGGGCTGCCCCATGATTGATTGCCGCCGATGCCGGATATGTATCAATGAAGAGCCGATAAAATAAAATCATTGACCAAACCAAAAAAATATGGGTAAGCTGAATAAACGTCAACGGAGAATTTAAATGAACTTGCGCACCCCAGACAGATCGGTTGCATATTATTATGTGTATTATTATACGCATCTGCCTGGGCTGCCATAAACTGAATCCATAACAAACAAAAAGCCGCAGGCACTCACACCGCCTGCGGCTTTTTGCGTTTTAAGGGCTTTGGGCGGTGGGTGGTGATGACCTGCAAAGGAGACCGCCATGAGAAAAACCTTTGATATCCACGTAAACGAGTTCAAACCCCTGATATCCCCCACAGAAATGAAGCAGGTTCTGCCATTGACGGATGCGGCCGCCCACACGGTTGTTTCCGGCAGAAAAGAAGTGGCGGATGTTTTGACGGGAAAAGAGAACCGCCTGCTGATCATTGCCGGCCCCTGTTCCATCCATGACCCGGAATCGGCCCTGGAATACGCGCACAAGCTGATGGCCCTGCGTCGGGATGTATCAGACAAAATCAACCTGATCATGCGGGTCTATTTTGAAAAACCCCGCACCACCGTGGGATGGAAAGGGTTGATCAATGATCCGTTTCTGGATGCCTCATACAATGTCAATGCCGGCCTGGAAACCGCCAGAAAACTGCTCATCGACATCAATGACACAGGACTGCCCACGGCCACAGAAATCCTGGACCCCATTACGCCTCAGTATATTGCCGGGCTGCTCGCCTGGGTGGCAGTCGGAGCAAGGACCACAGAATCCCAGACCCACCGGGAAATGGCGTCCGGTCTGTCCATGCCCGTGGGCTTTAAAAACAGCACGGACGGCCGGATCACCGCCGCAGTCAACGCCATTCAGGCGGCCGGTTCTCCTCAGCATTTTCTGGGTATCGACCCGGATGGCCGTTCCTCTGTGGTTTCCACCACGGGAAACCCTTTCTGCCACCTGGTTCTGCGGGGCGGTGCCACCCCGAACTATGACCCGGTTTCCGTGGGACGGGCCCGGACCATCCTCAGGCAGCAGCACCTGCCGGACCGCCTCATCATTGACTGTTCCCATGATAATTCCGGTCAGAAATTCACGGGTCAGGCATTTGTTTTCAAAAGTGCACTGGATCAGCGCCTTGAAGGGAATTCAGGCATCATGGGCCTGATGCTTGAAAGTAACCTGTTTGAAGGCCGCCAGAACTGTCCAGGAGACGGGTGTGCCCTTAAATACGGCGTGTCCATCACGGACGAATGCATTTCATGGCAGACCACGGAACAATTGATCCGGTGCGCCTACAGCCAGTTATAATTTGTCGTTCCAGGGATCAGGCACCGGCAGATGCGGCCTTTAACTGTGCGGTGATGCACTGCACCAGCATCAGGGAAATGACACTCAATCCCGCCCCGGCAATAAACGGGATCCGGTAGTCGATCAGCCAGAGCAGCCCTCCGACTGCCGGCAGCACCACTGCGGCGATATGATTGATGGTGAACCCCATGGCCATGCTGGGCGCAATATCCCTGGGATCGGCAATTTTTTGAAAAAAGGTGTTGATGGCAATGGCAAAATTGAAAAACACATGATCCAGTACATAAAGCACTCCTGCGGCCACCGGAGAACTCACCAGGGCATAGGAGATAAAAATAAAAATCAGGGACAGGTATTCCAGGCTTAACATCCTGCGTTCCCCGAACCATACAATGCATTTGCCGATAAACGGGCTCAAAAAATAATTGATGCTGTTGTTGATGAGAAAAAGAACGGCAATTCCCTGGACGGAATATTCAAATTTTTTCACCAGCAGAAATACGGCAAACGCCATAAAAATCTGTCGCCGGGCTCCGGCCATGAAGGTCAGGGCATAGTACAGCCAGTAGCGTTTTTTGAAAATCAATTTTTTATGCTGGGGTATCATATCCGTGGACGCAGGATTCCTTGTGAACGCCCAAAGGCCGACTCCCGCCACCAAAACGCCGAACAGCGCATACATCTGGGAAAAAGAAAGAAATATCACCAGAACGAACACCACACCGCCGGTAACCATGCTGCTTAACGCAGCATAGCTTCTGAGTTTTCCAAACACCACCGGCGCCACGGATTTGTCAAAATACTGCAACCCCAATGACTGGTAGGTGGTTTCATAATAATGGAACCCGAAACTCATCACCAGCGTGGTCAAAATCAGGCCCATAAAACTGGGAAGCAAGCCCGTGGCGGCCAGCCCGATGCCCAAAAGCAGAACCGACAGGGCTGACAACCGATGTTCTTTGAAAATCAACAGCACATAGACCACCAGCAAAGACAGAAATCCGGGAATTTCCCGGACGGACTGGATCACGCCCACATGATGGCCTTCCAGATGAACCACGTTGACTGCAAAATTATCAAACAGGGTCTGCCACACGTGCAGGCCTCCGGAAACCGTGATGGTAAGCACCATCAGATAGATATACATGGGGTTGTGAATCAATGCCTGTTTCATATCCGGGATACTGACCTCTTTTTGTTGCTGAATTTTGTTTGTCAAAAAAAGTCACTATGTCAACCAAAAGGCGCGATCTGTCAAGAAAAAACATTCAGGATTTACAAAATCAAAGATGTTCAGTCATATTTAAATTACAATCTGTGTGGAATAATGAAATCACACTCATGGCGGCACTGATGCTTTTTGCCAGCCTGCTGTCCGCTCTCATTAACACATGACGGTTGCCGCGATTATGCGGCCCATGCTGTAACCGCTGTTTTAGACCGAATGGCCGGAAATCAGTTGTTTCCACACCTTTTTTGCATCATCCGGAACCCGATGTGCCAGTGATGCGGCGACACGGATGAAATCCTGGGGGGGATCCACGGCAAATCTGAATTTTTGGCCGGAATATGGATGACAAAATTCCATCTGCCAGGCATGGAGCATCTGCCGGGGATACGACTGGCGACCGGTCCGATTCCTGCGAAACTGATAAGTACGGTCTCCGAGAAGCGGGAAATCCATATCATAAAAATGAACCCGGATCTGATGGGTTCGCCCGGTATAAAGCTGCACTGACACCAGGCAGGCGCTGTCGAACCGCTGAAGCACCTGCCATCCGGTCCGGGCATGCCTGCCGGTATCGACATTTACACACATTCGCTTGCGATGGGTTGGATGACGTCCGACAGGACGATCCACTTCCCCGGTCACGGCCAGATCGCGGCCGGACACCAAAGCCAGATAGGTTTTCTTCACCCGATGGTATTTAAATTCTTTTTGCAGAAATTCCAGGCTGTGGCAGGTCCGTGCCACAAGAATCAGTCCGCTGGTGTCTTTGTCCAGCCGGTGAACGATCCCGGGCCGTGTCGGATCTGTTCCCACCTGATCCAGGTCTGGAAATTGATGAATCAGCCGGTTCACCAGGGTGTTGTCACTATGGCCTGCCCCGGGGTGGACCACCAGGCCGGCCGGCTTGTTCACCAGGATTATGTGAGGATCTGAATGGATCACATCCAAAGGCTGGAAATCCGGTTCCAGGATCTTTTCACCCTGTTGCAGCTGAATCTCGCCAAAGACACGGTCCCCTTTTTTCACCCGATATCCCGGGCGTTTCCGTTGGCCTGACACGCGGATCTCCAGGTTATTGATCGCGGCGGCAGCCCGGGATCTTGAACACGCGGGCACCGTTTGAGATACAATGGTATCCAACCGCTGTCCAGCGGAAGGCAAAGAAATGATAAAATCGATTTTCATGGATGGGTATAAAAAAACCGACGGGTGAAATCCATCCGCCGGTCCTAAGTTTCACAAATTGATTATCAGCTTATTGGAACAGATTTTCGATTTCCTTCATCATGGAGATTTCATCCATGTCCTTTGCCGTGGACAACTCTTGAACCAGCAGATTCTGTGCCGTATCCAGCAGTTTACGTTCCCCGAATGACAAATCTTTTTCCAGTTTGAGCTGAAACAGATCCCGGAAAACTTCAGCCACATCATAGATGGACCCCGTCTTGATTTTGTCCATATATTCTCTGTACCGGCGGTTCCAGGTCTGGTTGTCCCCGTTGTGAACCTTTTCCTGCATTACCTTGTAAACTTCGGGGATCTCATTTTCCGGAATCACCTCCCGCAACCCCACAGATTCGACATTGGAGGTGGGAATCATGATAACCATGCCGTTTTCCACAATTTTCATCATGTAAAAGTTCATGGTATCACCGTTTATCTCTTTGCTTTCAATGGACTCGATACACCCCACGCCGTGTGCCGGATAAACAGCCAGATCCCCTTTTGCAAATTCTTTTTTGGTTGATGTGTTCACCTTAGCCCTTGTGTTCTTGGATTTTTCACCCATTGGATAACCCACCTTGATATATTAACAATTTGCCTATTCTTGAACATATAGACATATTCTAACAAGATTGTCAATGGAAAAACCCAAATGCCGGTTTTAAAGCGGTTATCGCATGGAATTCACCTGATTCATGGCCTGAACAACCCCCCGGGAAAGAATGAGCCGGCAAGCGGCCACCGCATCCTTGATCACGGTGTCCAGGCCGGCCTGCTCTTCAGGGGTAAACCCACCTAAAACATGACCGGTGACACCGGCTTGGGTGCTGGGATGTCCAACGCCCACCCGCACCCGGATAAAGCCTTTACTGCCAAACGCATCCACTATGGATTTGATCCCGTTGTGCCCTCCGGATCCCCGGTCTTGAACAATTTTAAGCACCCCGAAAGGCAGATCCATATCATCATGGACGACAATGATATCGTTAACAGGAATTTTGAAATAGGCGGATATTTTCTGGAGGGGGAACCCGCTCCGATTCATATAGGAAAGGGGTTTGACCAAAAACACGTCCTGGCCGTAAAGCGCTGTCCGGGTGTAATTGGCGTCAAACCGGGTTTTGTTGAACTCAGTATCAGCTTGTTCTGCAATGGCCTGAACCACCAGAAAACCGATGTTATGGCGGGTCCGGGAATAGGTTTCGCCCGGGTTTCCCAGACCCGCTATCAATTTAAAGCGCGTGGATGACATAATCCATGCTACACGCTATTCCGTTGATTCAGCAGCAGCATCCTCCGATGTTTCTGCCATTTCCTCTTCATCCAGAAGATCGTCTTCTTCCACTTCTTCCTCTTCGCCTGCATCCGGCGGAACAACCGTCACCACGGTAAAATTGACATCATGGGGAATCTGAACCCCTTCGCCAAGATCAATGGATTCCACATGAATCGCATCTCCGATTTCCAGGTGGGTGACATCGATTTCAATCCGTTCCGGTGTGTCTCCCGGCTTGCAGACCACTTCAAGTTCCCGGCGGATGATCTGAAGCATGCCGCCACCGTCTTTGACGCCTCTGCTCGTCCCGAGGATCTCCACAGGGACAGATACCGTCACCTGGGTATCCATGTCAATCTGCTGAAAATCTGCATGCCGATATTCAATCCCGAAAGGGTCCATCTGCAGTTCCTTGAGCATGACGACCTTGGTCTGGGGCGAATCCCCCTGAATTTTCAGACTCAAAAAAAGACCGGAAACACCCCGGTCCCGAACAATCTTGTCGAACGTACTGGTGTCCAGACTGACCATCATGGGGTCCATCTTGGGCCCGTATACTACCGCCGGAATCATTTTTTTGCCGCGCAATCTTCTGGCGGCACCTTTGCCACGGGTGTTTCTTTCCGTGGCGTTCAATTTAATCAGATCCAATGTATTTCCCTCCATAGCCGCTGTTTTATCGGTTGAACAAAAACAGCGTGTTAAAAACCGTACTAATTTATGAAAAAGCGTTTCAAATAAATAATGAATTCACCGAGTCGCCTCTGTAACTGCGCATAATGGCCTCACCCACCAGCTTGGCAATGGAAAGGGTTTTAATCTTTTCACATGCCTGTGCTTCGGGTGACAAGGGGATGGTATCCGTGGCTACCAGTGAATTCAGTGATGACTGGGTAATCCTTTCAATGGCCGGTCCGGACAGAACCGGATGTGTACAATAGGCATGCACCTGCCGGGCCCCTTTTTCACGAATAACACCGGCGGCTTCGGTCAAAGTACCGGCCGTATCCACCATATCATCGATCACGATGGCAATCTTGTCTTTGACATCGCCGATGATGGCCATGGCCCTGGCCTGATTGGGAGCGCTCCGGCGTTTATCCACAATAGCCAGACTGCAGTGCAGCCGTTTGGCATAGGCCCTGGCCCGTTCCACGCCACCTGCGTCCGGGGATACCACCACCAGATTTTCAGGGTACCGGGTCTTGATATCATCGATTATAATGGGAGCAGCATACAGATTGTCCACGGGCACACTGAAAAAGCCCTGAATCTGACCGGCATGTAAATCCATGGTAATCACGCGGTCCACCCCGGTATTTTCCAGAAGATCCGCCACCATTTTGGCGGAAATGGGCACTCTGGGCGACACTTTTTTGTCCTGGCGGGCATAACCGAAATAAGGGATCACTGCAGTGATTCGGCTGGCGGACGAGCGTTTGAATGCATCGATTAACAGCAGCAGTTCCACCAGATGATCGTTCACCGGGTAGCAGGTGGATTGAAGCACATATATTTCCTGCTTTCTGACATTTTCAAGAATTTCAACCTGAATTTCTCCATCACTGAACCGGTTGACCTTCAATTTTCCCAAGGGTTTTGCAAGATACTCGGAAATCCGATCGCTCAACAGCGGGTTTGAATTGCCCGCAAATATTGACAGCCCACTCATAACAAATCTCTTTAGGTTTTATAGTCTTGTTTTGTCATCAATTAAGTTGGCTGGGGCGAGAGGATTCGAACCTCTGAATGCAGGGATCAAAACCCTGTGTCTTGCCACTTGACGACGCCCCAGCATGGCTTATCTATCACCCTTGTTGTAAAGCGGTCAGAAACACCCGCTTTTTTCCCACGGCCCAGTGCGCAAGAAGCCGATCATACCCATGTCTTGCATTTTTCTCGCCTGAAAAAAGGGCAAACAACGACCCACCGCTGCCCGACATGAGCACCCTTCGCTGTAACAACTGTGCTATTTGATCTCTGGCAACTCTAACTTCCGGGTATACTCTGAAAGTAGCGGCTTCCAGATCGTTGTGTAAATATGGCCGTATATCAACATCCTGTCCCGCAGACAAAATATTTGAAGCCGTTTCTATAGTATATTCCTTTGAAAATGTCAAACACAAATCATGATTCTGAAACACCCTGGCCGTGGAAACAGCAATACCCGGATCACACACGACCACATGGCGGGGAATCGGTTTTGGCACCCGGTTCAGTGTTTCTCCCTTCCCCGTGGCCAGGGCGGCTTTGCCATACAGAAAAAACGGCACATCCGCTCCCAGTTGTTGCCCCATTTCCATCAGTACGTTCCGGGAAAACGGATCATGACACCGGGCATTCAATGCGGACAGCACGGTGGCAGCATTGCTGCTCCCGCCGCCAAGCCCGCCGCCCACTGGAATGTGTTTTTGGATATCAATGGACACACCCGGCACGGAAATATTTTTTTTTTGCTTTTCACAGGACCGGAAAAACAGCGTGGCAGCCCGGTGTGCCAGATTGGTCTCATCTTCAGGAACCATTGGATGATCACAGGTGACGGTGACTCCGGTACCGTGAAACGTGAATGTCATGGTATCTGCCAGCCGGATTTTTGTCATCAGGGAAAACAGGTCATGATACCCGTCCAGCCGTTTGCCCGTGATATGAAGAAACAGATTGATTTTGGCAAATGATGCCAAAGATTGACTCACCCCTTTGCCTCCACGTAGGCCATCCGGATCTCACTGAGAAGCGCCCGCATCAGATTTTCTTCATCTTCGTTCAGATTGCCCTTTGTTTTCTCGGAAAGCATGGCCATCATATCGATGGTGTACTTGGCCATGGTCAGATCTTTTTTGACTTCGCCCGAAGACGGGTCCCCCACTTTTCCCAGCTGGACCAGGCCGGAAGAGTATATGGACAGAATAAAGCCGGAAAAATCCACTTTGGGCAATGCGTTTTTCCGGACAGCCGCCTCGTTGGCCTCCGCCGCTTTTTTGGCCGCCTCCATGATAAAACTTTTTTCTTCAGGCATTTGAAGATCCTCCATTACATTGATTTTGGGCAGAGTCATCCAGCCGGATAATGATATCAGCCACGGTTGTTTTCTTTCCTGCCTCATGAACAAACAGCGGATTAATATCCAGTTCCCTGATGACCGGATAATCATCCACCAGCGCCTTTAGGGAAACAATATTTTTTTCGATCTCTTCTATATCAGACGGCGCTTCTCCACGCAATCCCTTGAGAATGGGGTATCCTCTGATACTTTTCACCATCCGTCTGGCCACGTTCCGTCCCATGGGAGACAATCTAAACGCCACATCCTTGTATACTTCCACAAAAATGCCTCCCAGCCCGAACATCACCGCATGCCCGAACACCGGATCCCAGGTCACCCCGAGAATCACTTCCTTACCCGCAGGCGCCATCTGCTGCACCAGCACCCCTTCCAGATGCGCGTCCGGATCATATTTTTTTGCATTTTCCATGATCTGCTCAAAGGCAGTCTCAACGGCCTTGCCATTTTCCAGGCGAACCTTGACACCTCCGGCATCGGATTTGTGCAAAATCTGAGGCGACACGATTTTCATTACCACGGGATACCCCAGTTTTTCAGCAATCTGCCCGGCTTCATCCGCGGTTTTCGCCAGTTCCATGGGAAGAATGTTAAAGCCGTAACATTTGAGAATCTCGTTGCCGTCCAGTTCCCCTAAAACAAACCGGCCCTGGGACAGATATTGTTCAATAATTCTGCCCGCTTTTTCCCTGTCATATACCAGGTTGTACGGGGGCAGAATTTTTCGGAACAGCCATTTCATTCCCTCCCGCAA
Organism: Desulfotignum sp.; assembly: GCA_021737695.1. Classification (GTDB taxonomy): domain Bacteria; phylum Desulfobacterota; class Desulfobacteria; order Desulfobacterales; family Desulfobacteraceae; genus Desulfotignum. Next base: position 143,203 of record JAIPDL010000002.1, read on the forward strand.
TGCGCCCAAAGACCGGGCCGCACTTTCAGGAAACTGGTACACCGGCACCTTGTGTTTCTGGAGCAGCTTGACTCCGTCCGACACATCCACGATGCCCATGAAGGCGCAGAGAATCGGTTTGATGGTGTTTTCGGCAATTCGAACAATGGATTCAGCCGTGCCGATGGCATCGGTCATGGACTGGGGCGTCAGAATAATCAGCACCGCATCCACGCCCCGGTCCGCCAGCACCGTGGCCAGCGTGTTTTCATACCGGTCTTTGGCGGCATCCCCGATCACATCCACAGGATTATGAAAATTGGCAGTGGACGGCAGGTATTTTTTCAGTTCCGCGATGGTTTCTTCGGAAAACTGAGCCAGCTTCAACCCGGACTGTTCACTCATGTCCGTAGCCATAATACCGGGTCCTCCGGCGTTGGTGACAATGGCCACATGATCGCCGGTGGGATATTTGTTGCCGGCAAACGCCTGGGCGTAATCAAACAGCTGGTTCACGGTCTTGCACCGCAGGATCCCGGCCATGGTGAACAATCCGTCATAGATCACGTCTGCGCCGGCCAGAGCGCCTGTGTGGGAAGCTGCTGCCCGGGCGCCGGCAGCGGATGATCCGGACTTGATGGCGATCACATGGGTCGGATTGGTGCCCGACGTCATTTTCCGGACCTCGGTGATGAATTCTTCGGCACTGCGGCTCAGCTCTTCCATATAAATCATGACCACATCCGTGTCCGGATCTTTATGATAATACCGCAGCAGGTCCAGTTCATCCACATCCGCCTTATTGCCGATGGAAACGAACTTGGAAAACCCGAATCCCTTGTCGGCCGCATAATCCAGTACGGCCGTACACAACGCCCCGCTCTGGGAGATGAACGATACATTGCCCGGTTCCGGCATGCGGGCCGAAAAACTGGCATTCAAGGATACTTTGGGTGACGGGTTGATCACGCCCAAGCAGTTGGGCCCCACCAGACGAACCCCTGCCTTGTTGCACAGGACTTTGATCTGTTTTTCAATATCCGCCCCTTTTCCGCCGACTTCCTTGAATCCGGCAGAAACGATGACAATCCCTTTGACTCCTTTGGTGATACACTCCTGAACCGATGCCAGGGCCGCTTTGGGCGGCAGGATAATCATGGCCAGATCAATGGGATCCGGAATATTGGCGATACTGGTATAACATTTCACACTCAGCACGGACCGGGCCTTGGGGTTGACCGGATACAGCGTTCCCTTATACCCATTGGATAAAATATTGGCAAAAATATCGTGCCCCACCTTCCCTTTCTGGGTGGATGCACCGATTACGGCAATGGTTTCAGGTGCAAAAATGGCATCCAGCTTATCCACGAATCCCCCTTATTACAAAATATGATGAGTTATGATGCGTATTGTGATGGGTGACAGGCCAAACAAATCCGGGGCCGGGCCGGGATAATTGCATTGCCCGACCCGGCCCCGTCATGATGAGTTAAATTTTATGGATGATCAGTGGATACCCAGACTCAGCTTGGCGGATCTTAAGGTATTTTTCATGAGCATGGCAATGGTCATGGGGCCGACGCCGCCGGGAACCGGAGTGATCTTACCGGCAATCTCCTTGGCTTTATCAAAATCCACATCCCCTTTGAGAATGGCTTTGCCGGTTTTCTCGTTCATGCCCACCCGGTTGACGCCCACATCAATGACCGTGGCACCGGGTTTGATCCATTCGGGTTTCACCAGATCCGGCACACCGGCCGCCACAATCAGGATATCCGCCCGTTTGCAGTGGGCCGCCAGATCTTTGGTCCGGGTGTGAACAATGGTCACGGTGGCATTGGCGCCGGCGCCTTTCTGGGCCATCATCATGGCAATGGGTTTGCCCACGATATTGGAACGGCCCACCACCACCACCTCAGCACCGGAGGTTTCCGTGCCGGAGCGAACGATCATCTCCTGAATACCGGCCGGGGTGCAGGGCAGAAATTTCACTTCATCTCCGCCGATCATCAACCGGCCCACATTCACCGGGTGAAACGCATCCACATCCTTGTCCGGGTTGATGGCATTGAGCACTTTTTTATCGTCAATGTGCTTGGGCAGCGGCAGTTGTACCAGAATCCCGTGGATATCGGGATCATTGTTGTATTTGTCGATCAGTGCCAGCAGATCGGCTTCGGAAATATCTTCAGGCTGGTCATCCTGAATTTCATGAAATCCGCAGCTGATAGCGGTTTTCACCTTCAGAGTCACATAGCTCACCGATGCCGGAGACGATCCCACCAGAATAGTGACAAGACCCGGCACCTTGCCATGTGTCTCCTTCATCTGGTCCACTTCTTCCTTGATCTCGGCAAGGATCGTTTTTCTGATTTCGGTTCCGCTGATAAGTTCTGCAGTCATATTTTTTCTCCTGGAATTCATTGGGTTGATCTGCAACCGGTCCGGGTCGTCTTTTCCGGTCCGAACCGGTTGCAGGATTCAGGCTGAACAAAAAATTGGGATTTAGAATACACCCTCAACCTTACCGGTTTCCACATCCACATCCACCCGTTTGAACGCGGGATTGGATCCCGTACCTGGCATCAGGCTGATGGCGCCTGCCACAGGCACGATAAACCCGGCACCGCCATAGGTAAGGACCTCACGAATGGCCAGACGCCATCCTTTGGGCACCCCTTTAAGCGTGGGGTTGTCAGACAGAGACAGATGGGTTTTCACCATGCACATGCCCAGTCCGGCCAGTTCAGGATCCGCCTGGATTCTGGCAAGGGATTTTTCCGCAGCCGCAGAATAATCCACACCATCGGCACCATACACTTCCTTGGCAATGAGTTCGATCCGTTTTTTAATGGGCATATCCAGTTCATACAGGAATTTGAATTCGGTCTTTTCTTCACAGGCCTCGATGACCGTTTCTGCAAACTCAATGGCGCCGTCTCCCCCTTGTTCCCAGTGCCGGGACAGGGCCACTCTGGCACCTTCGGCTTCACACAGTTCCCGGACCTTGGCGATTTCCGCATCCGTGTCCGAATAAAAAGCGTTGATGCAGACCACCGGAGAAATACCGGCTTTTCTGACGTTTCTGATATGATGGATCAGGTTGTCGCATCCTTTGGCCACCCAGTCCACATTTTCAGTGGCATATTCTTCGGGCATGGCTTTTCCCGGTACGGGTACAGGGGCGCCGCCATGGCATTTCAGTGCCCGGATGGTGGCCACGACCACGGCGCAGTCCGGTTTGAGCCCGGAGTAACGGCATTTGAGGTTCCAGAATTTTTCAAATCCGATGTCCGCGCCGAACCCGGATTCGGTCACATGATAATCCGCCAGTTTCAAACCGACTTTATCCGCAATGATGGAACTCTGGCCAATGGCGATGTTGGCAAACGGCCCGGCATGGACCAGGACGGGCTGGCCTTCCAGGGTCTGCATCAGAGACGGATTGAGGGCCTCCACCATCCAGGCGGTCATGGCGCCGGCCACCTGCAGGTCTTCCGTGGTCACGGGGTTGCCTTTTTTGTCATAGGCCACCACGATTTTGCCCATTCTTTCCCGCATGTCCTTGAGATCCGTGGCCAGAGACAGAATGGCCATGACTTCAGATGACACGGCAATGCCGAACTTGGATTTCATCATAAACCCGTCCGCCTTCCCGTTCACACCGTCGATACCGATGATGATGTTTCTCAGGGCCTGGCAGCAGAAGTCGATGATCCAGCCCATTTCCACGTTGGTGGGATCAATGTCCAGGCGTTTCATGCCGGACAGTCTTTCCAGCTGTTCATCCGTGTAGTTTCTTTCATGCTGCATCCGGGATGTCAGGGCCACCATGGCCAGATTGTGGGCGTTCATGATGGCATTGATGTCACCGGTGAACCCCAAAGAAAACGGGGTCAAAGGAATACACTGGGCCAGCCCGCCGCCGGCGGCCGATCCCTTGATGTTCATGGTGGGTCCACCCGAAGGCTGACGGATGGCGGCGCATACATTTTTGCCCAGTTTTCCCAGGCCCTGAACCAGACCCATGGAAGAGGTGGATTTACCTTCTCCCAGAGGGGTCGGGGTAATGGCCGTCACATCAATATATTTTCCATCGGGCTGGTCTTTCAGCCGTGCCATCACTTGCTTGAAATCAATTTTCCCAATATAATGCCCGTGGGGCAGCAGCTCTTCTTTGGTCAACCCGAGTTTTTCACCGATTTCATAAATGGTCAGCATGGATGATTCTGCATCCTGTGCGATTTCCCAGTCTTGATGTTTGGTTGGATCTAATGCCATGATTTACTCCTTTGTTGAATTGGACTCTGAACGAGCCGGTGATAAAATAATTTTATAAAACAAAGCGTTATGCTTTTTGTCCACACCACCTGCAATTTTAATATATCTGTCAGTGTAACTAACTATATAAATAAACATAAAAAATCAACAGGTTTTCGCGAGATGCCGGTCGTTTTTAAAAACAGGCGGCCCACTGCAAAAAACCGAGTAATTATTTCACCGGACGGCCGGCGGGTTTTTGCCGGTTTTATCCGGCATCCCCGGGTCCGGCTTTCCAGGAAAAATTGATCTAACAATGGCTCAATTTCTTGGTAAAATCAATATTTTTGATAAAAAATATTGATTTTACGCACTAAATACGAATGAAATCGTAAAATACGAAATTTTTTAAGATATTCGAATCTAATATTACCCCCAGTTTCTACAATACTATTTAATAATTAAATCCGATTCAATCTGATTTAACCAAATCTGTGTTTATCATAAATATCTAAAATTAAAGTTGATTTGTACAATCCACAATCAGCCCAATAAATTCACTCATCTATTGACAAAAAAGGGTACAAATTATAAATCATATGCGTTACCGAATATTACAAACCATGTAACATGGGGTCTGGTGGATGGAAAGACAATGCAAAAAAGGCTACTGGTCAAGTGAAATTGTCACTTTCATTCTCCTGTACCCATTTCACATATTGTCACACCGTTTCAACCTTAATTCCTTCCAACTCATAACCATCTTTAAACATTAGGAGGTAAACGTGGGATTCGAAATAACCAAAGAAACCTATGCCGGCGCCATTAAAAACATCACCATTGGAAAAGGTGATGGCGCACTGACGGTCGGCGGCCAAACCAGCTATCCTTTTTATCAGTTCGAGGGGGATATGCCCAACAAACCCATTATTGCCATGGAAATCTGGGACATGGAACCCGAAGACTGGCCGGAAGCCGCCAAATCACCCTTCAAAGATGTCTTAAATGATCCCGTGGCCTGGGCCAAAAAATGCGTGGACGAATACAATGCCCAGGCCATTGTGCTTCAGCTCAAGAGTACGGACCCCAATGATAAGGATGCCGGTGCGGATGATGCGGCTCAGACGGTCAAAAAAATCAGTGAGGCCATTAATGTCCCTTTGATCGTCTGGGGATGTGCCGTACCTGCCAAGGATTCAGAAGTCCTCAAAAAAATCAGTGAGGTGTGCGATGGCCACAACCTGGTTCTGGGACCGGTGGAGGAAAAAAACCACAAAACCATCGGGGCCGCAGCCATGGGGTATGGACATACCATCATTTCCTCTTCTCCCATTGACGTCAACCTGGCCAAACAGGTGAACATCCTGCTGGAAAACTTAGGTGTTTCGCTGGACAAAGTCATTGTGGATCCCACCACGGGTGGTCTGGGCTATGGCCTGGAATACTCTTACTCCGTGATGGAACGACTGATCCAGGCCGCCATGACCCAGGGAGATGACAAGCTTCAAAACCCCATGATCAACAACTTAGGCAACGAAGTATGGAAATGCAAGGAAGCCAAACAGCCGGTGGATGAAGCCCCTGAACTGGGTGATCCGGAACGGCGGGGCATTCTCATGGAAGCCGTGGGAGCGGTATCCTATCTCATGTCCGGCTCCAGCATCCTGATCATGCGGCATCCGGAATCCATCAAACTGGTCAGATCATTCATCGATCTGGCATATGCCGGCGGCTCTGCCATGGATATCGGTCCTGTCACCAAACAGCTGGATGATGTGGAGATCGATTTTGCGGCTCTGTCACCGGAGCCGGACCTGACCATGGCGGAAGAAGATAAGAAAGCCCCCGCCAAAAAAGCAGCGCCTGCGAAAAAAGAAGCGCCCAAGCCGGCTGCGGCCGCCCCCAAAGCGGAGGCCAAACCCGCCCCGGCGGCGGAAGCAAAACCGGCGCCGGCCCCGGAAGCCAAACCTGAACCTGCGGCAGCCGCTCCGGATCCGGAAGCGGAAGCCAAAGCCAAGGCCGAAGCCGAAGAAAAGGCCAAAGCCGATGCGGAAGCCAAAGCCAAAGCCGATGCCGATGCCAAAGCCAAGGCGGAAGCCGAAGCCAAAGCCAAGGCGGAAGCGGATGAAAAAGCCAAAGTTGAGGCCGAGAAAAAAGCGTTGAAAGATGCCGCTGCGGAACGGGAAGCCGAAGAGCAGGCCATCAGAGAAAAACGGGCCGCTGAAAAAGAAAAAGCGGCGGCGGCAAGAGCGTCCGCCCCCAAATCATCAGTGCCCATGACCGCAGCAAAATTTCAAAAAACAGAACTGGAAAGAATTTTAGAAAATCTGGACAAAGTGCACAAAAGATGCACTGAATAAAAGCATGAAGGAACATCTTAACAATATAATTACCACATCAACAGGAGGAGGAACCTCTAATGGTAGAAAATAAAAAAGCAAGTGTGGCCAAATCAAAAAAAGAACCCAAACTGGTTGATCCGAAAGAAGTCTCCATCGACTTAGGGACCCAGGAAATGCAGGCGCGTGCCCAGAAATTGGGAATCGATACAGTTTTTGACAGAGCCTTCAGCATGAAACCCTGTGCCATCGGTATCCAGGGCATTTGCTGCAAGAACTGCTCCATGGGGCCCTGCCGGCTTCCGTTACCCAAGGGCGGCATTGAAGGCGAAGATACCCGTAAAGGCCTTTGCGGTGCCACCCCCAATACCATTGCAGCCCGAAACTTTATCCGCATGATTGCCGGTGGGGCGTCTGCCCATTCCGATCATGGACGTGCCGTGGCAGAAGTGTTCATGTCGGCTGCCAGAAAAGAAACAGAAGCATACAAGATCAAAGATACCCAGAAACTGTTGAGTATCGCCCCTTATCTGGGTGTTGCAACTACCGTTGAGGTGGACGGGGAAACCAAAGACCGGGATCTGGATGAAATTGCTCTGGAAGTGGCCGATGTTGCCCTCAGAGAATGGGGCAAACCGGAAGGGGAACTGTTATACATGAAACGGGCCCCGGAAGCGTTGTATGAAAAATGGAAAAAACAAGGTGTGCTTCCCAGAAACATTGACCGGGAAATTGTTGAAATCATGCACCGGACCCACATGGGGGTTGACCAGGATTACAAGAACCTTATGAAACAAGGCACCCGGGCCGCACTGGCAGATGGCTGGGGCGGGTCCATGCTGGCCACCGATCTCCAGGATGTGCTTTTCGGTACCCCGTATCCCCTTCAGTCCGAAGCCAACCTGGGCATCATGAAAGAGGACCATGTCAACCTTATTGTCCACGGGCATGAACCGATTCTGTCTGAAATTATTGTTGCCGTTGCCCAGTCCGAAGAGATGCTCACCTATGCCAAAGAAAAAGGCGCGGCCGGCATCCAGCTGGGCGGTATCTGCTGTACAGCCAATGAAATGCTCCAGAGACACGGAATTCCGACAGCCGCCACATTCCTCCAGCAGGAACTGGCCATCATCACCGGGGCCTGCGATGCCATGGTGGTGGATATCCAGTGTATCATGCAGAACCTGGCCAATGTGGCCAAATGTTTTCATACCAAACTCATTACCACCCATCCCATTGCAAAAATGGAACAGGACAATGTCATCCATATCGAGTTTGATGAACATCATGCCCTGGAAGATGCCAAACGCATTGTCAAACTGGCCATCGACAATTTTGCCAAACGGAGCGCTGATGTCATGATCCCGCAATACAAAACCCAGCAAATTGCGGGTTTTGGTGTGGAATCCATTCAATACCATCTGGGTGGAAGCTTCCGCGGCACATACTATACCCTCAATGACAATATCATCAACGGACGGATTCGCGGTATCGCCGGTGTGGTGGGGTGTAACAACGCCAGAACCAAACACAATGACGGGCATATCCGGGTTGTCAAGGAACTGATCAAAAACGATGTCATTGTTCTCACCACGGGCTGTAATGCCATCGCCTGCGCCATGGAAGGACTGTTGACGCCTGAATCCGCAGCCGTACACTGTGGACCGGGACTGGCTGAAATCTGCGAAACCGTCGGGATTCCACCGGTCCTTCACCTGGGCTCCTGTGTCGATAACTCCCGGATCCTGCTTGCCGCCACTGAAGTGGTCAAAGCCGGCGGACTGGGTAGCGACATCTGTGACCTGCCCGCAGCCGGAAGTGCCCCGGAATGGATGAGTGAAAAAGCCATTTCCATTGGTCACTATTTTGTTGCATCCGGCGTATATACCGTATTCGGTGTCACATTGCCGACCTCCGGAGCACCCGTGTTCCATGACTATATCTCCAAAGAAATGGAAAAGCTCTACGGCGGCAAATGGGATCTTGAAATAGATCCGGTCAAGCATGCCCAGCTCATGATTGCCCACATTGACAAGAAAAGAAAAGCCCTGGGTATCGATAAGGCCAGAGAACGGGTATTGATGGACATGGCGGATCGGCAGAAACTGGAAGCCTGATAAAAACATGTCAGGATATTGTGATGCAACAACGGTAAACAGATAATTATAATAAATCCTCAACGAAGGAGGAAAGAAAACATATGTCTAAATTAATTGCATTTGCTGCCATTCAGGGTGGTTACAAAGTAGTTGCGCAGGTGGAAGGTGAGCTGGAAAAAGCCCTTCAGTCCTATGATGCCAGTACCAAAATCGGATTTCCCAACACGGCATATTTTCTGCCGGTCATCTATTCTTTGACCGGGTTGAAATGCGAAACCCTGGAAGATCTGAAAAAACCCATGGAATTTGCCCGGGGCCTGCTGCCCCCCCATATTAAACTGAGAAACTGGCTGCCGTATCTGGGACCCCTCCTGGATGCAGGTATGGCCGGTATCATCTCCTATGAGGTAAAAGAAGCCCTGCGGTATCTGTATGAGCCGGATTTTTATATCCCCCAGGAAGACCCGGACATTGAAAACGGCAAAATCTGGGTGGGTGCGGCCGACGATACCATTCTGCGTAAACGCGGGGTAGAGTTTGTGGATGGATCAGCCCCTGGGTTTGCAGCCATGGTGGGCGCGGCGCCCAACAAAGAGATCGCCAAAATGATCGTTGAAGACTATCAGAAACGGTCTCTGTATATCTTCTGTGCTGCCAACCACAACGGCAAAACTCTGATCCAGCAATGCCTGGATGCAGGTATGCAGATCGGGTGGAACACCCGTATCGTACCGTTCGGCCCGGACATCTCCTCGGCCGTGTTTGCTTTAGGGTTTGCCAACAGAGCGGCCATGGCTTTCGGCGGGGTCCAGCCCGGTGACTACAAAAAGATCCTGAAATACAACAAAGACCGGATCTTTGCCTTTGTCAACGCGTTGGGTGATGTGGGCACTGAATGGGGTGTGGCCGCAGCCGGTTGTGTCAACTGGGGGTTTCCGACCCTGGCGGACACGGAAATTCCGGAAATTCTGCCCACGGGTATCTGTACCTACGAACATGTGGTGGCTCCCGTGGCCCATGAAGACATGGTCCAGAGATCTGTGGAAGTCAGAGGTCTCAAGGTTCAGGTGGCTGAAATCGACATCCCCTGCGCCTTTGGTCCGGCTTACGAAGGTGAACGGGTTCGCGGGGCGGATCTGTATGCCCAGTGCGGCGGCGGCAAGACCCAGTGCACCGAGCTGGTAAAAATGGCGGACATGAACAAGATCGAGGACGGCAAAGTCGAAATCGTCGGTCCGGACATCACCGATCTCAAGGAAGGGGGAACCTTTCCCTTGGGTATCTTTGTTCAGATCGCCGGCCGGGAATTCCAGGATGATTTCGAGCCCATCATGGAACGTCAGATCCATCATCTGATCAACTATATCCAGGGAATCATGCATATCGGCCAGAGAGACATCTCCTGGGTCCGGATTTCCAAGGCTGCGATTGAAAAAGGGTTTACCCTCAAAGATATCGGCGTGGTGCTCCATGCCAAGTTCCATCAGGATTTCAACAAGATCGTGGACAAGGTTCAGGTCACCCTGTACACCAAAAAAGAAGATGTGGACAAGATGACGGCCACTGCCCGGGAAAACTACAAAACCAGAGACGAACGGGTGGACAAGATGACGGACGAAGGTGTGGAAACCTTTTATTCCTGCACCCTGTGCCAGTCATTCGCCCCGTCCCACGTGTGCACGGTCTCCCCGGAAAGAACGGGTCTGTGCGGTGCCTACAACTGGATGGACTGCAAGGCATCCTACGAGATCAATCCCACGGGTCCCAACCAGCCCATTGAAAAAGGCGAATGCCTGGATCCCAAGCTGGGTCAGTGGAAAGGGGTCAACGAGTTCGTATACAAAGCCTCCAGAGGGGCGGTCACCCACTATAACTTCTACTCTCTGGTGATTGATCCCATGACCACCTGCGGGTGCTGTGAATGTATTGCAGCATTGCTTCCCTCCTGCAACGGGGTTATGACCGTGGGCCGTGACTATTCCGGTGAGACCCCCTGCGGCATGAAATTCACCACCCTGGCCGGTGTCATGGGCGGTGGGGCATCTTCACCCGGATTTGTGGGCCATTCCAAGTTCAACATCACCCAGAAAAAATTCATCCTGGGGGATGGGGGTCTGCTGCGCATGGTCTGGATGCCCAAGATGCTCAAGGAAGAGCTCAAGGATAGAATCGTGGCCCGTGGCGAAGAAATGGGCGTTCCCGGTCTGTATGATATGATCGCGGATGAAACCGTGGGCACCACGGAAGAGGAGATCCTTCCCTACCTCCAGGAAAAAGGCCATCCGGCCCTGAACATGGAATCCCTCGTGGGATAGGAATTTAACAAAAAAGGTGGGGCAGCCTTTCACCAGAATCAATCTGCCTCACCTTTACCATATGGTTGTATAAACTTTTAAGGAGATTAACATGGCATTAACCGGTATACAGATATTCAAACTCCTGCCCAAGACCAACTGCAAGGAGTGTGGCGTTCCCACCTGCCTTGCATTTGCAATGAACCTGGCATCGGGGAAAGCGGAACTGGACAGTTGCCCCTATGTGTCGGATGAAGCCAAAGAACAGCTGGCCGAAGCATCCGCGCCTCCGATTCGTCCGGTCGCACTGGGCAAAGGGGTCCGAAAGACCGCAACCGGCGGTGAAACCGTTCTTTACAGACATGAAAAAACCTTTTTCAATCCCACGGTTCTGGCCGCCACCGTGTCCTCGGACACGGATCTGGCAGCCCTGGATACCAAACTCAAAATTTACAACGCATTCCAGTACGAACGGGTGGGCCTGAATCTGCGCCCGGAACTGCTGGTGGTCAAAGATGCCGGCAACGGGGCAGACGCGTTTGCTGCCGTGGCTGAAAAAATTGCCAGGGAATCGGAATTCAACCTGGTACTCATGACCGAAGATGCAGCTGTCATGAAGGCGGGTATTGACAAAGCCGGATTCAAGCGGCCGTTGCTCTATGCCGCCACGGAAGCCAATGCCGACGAATTCGGTGCCATGGCCAAGGAAGCAGAACTCCCCCTGGCAGTGAAGGCCGATTCCGTGGAAGCGCTGATTCCGCTGACAGAAAAACTCACGGGCATGGGGTTGAAAGACCTGGTCATCGATTCCGGATCCCGGGAAATCAAACAGGCCCTGGAAGACCAGGTCGCCATCCGCCGGGCCGCATTAAAAGCAGGCAACAAAGCCTTAGGGTTCCCCACCATTGTGTTCCCGTGTGAAATGGCATCCAATCTGGACATGGAAACATTGATCGCGGGCATGTACGTGGCCAAATACGGCGGCATTGTGGTCCTGTCGGATTTTGCCACGGAATCGCTGTTCCCGCTGCTTCTGGAACGTCTCAATATTTTTACCGATCCCCAGCGGCCCATGACCGTGACCGAAGGCATCTTTGAGATCAACAACCCGGATGAAAATTCACCGGTGCTGGTGACCACCAACTTTGCATTGACCTACTTTATTGTATCCGGTGAAATTGAAGCTAGCAAAGTGCCGGCTTGGCTGCTGGTCAAAGATTCCGAAGGCCTGTCCGTTTTGACGGCATGGGCCGCCGGAAAATTCGGCGGGGATGATGTCGGCCTGTTTGTGAAAAAATGCGGGATCATGGACAAGGTCAAACATCAGGAACTGATCATTCCGGGGTATGCCGCCGCCATTGCCGGGGATGTGGAAGAAGAACTGCCCGGCTGGACCATTACCGTGGGTCCCAGAGAAGCAGCCCATCTGCCGGCGTTCCTTAAAGCAAAAAAATAAAAAAAATCAGCGCCGGGGCGGGTTATGGCTTGTCCCCGGCGTATCAGTGTCAATCTTAAATCAACAAAGGACGAGAACATGGAAAACATGATTCTATTTGGTGAAAGCCTGAATGTCATTTCCCGGGTCATCGGAAAAGAGTTCAAGGAACCGGATCCTGCCAAGCGGAACCCGGAGCCCATTCAGGCAGAAGTGGTCCGGCAGAAGGAACTGGGAATGGACTACATCGACATCAACCTGGGGCCTGCCAAAAAATTCGGCACCGAGCTGATGCCCTGGGTGGTCAATGTGGTTCAGGAAGCCGCTCCCGGCATGCCGTTGCTGCTGGATTCTTCTAATATCGATGCCATTGAAGCCGGACTCAAGGTGTGCAAGCCGGCCGATGCCCCGCACATTGTTAACTCCATTATGGCCAGACCGGAACGGTATGAAAAGATGGTCCCCCTGGCTGCCCAGTATGATGCCGATTTTGTGGCCCTGATGTGGGGTCCGGAAGGGCTGCCAAGGGATGAAAACGAACGGGCTGCTCTGGCTGTGGAACTGCTGTATTTTGCCAATGAAGCCGGCATTCCCAATGAAAAAATCTGGGTGGACGGCATTGTGACCCCGGTGAACATTCAGCAGCAGCAACTCATGAGCCTGCTTAATTTCCAGATGATGATCGATGAGATCGCACCGGGCGCCAAATCCACCTGCGGTCTGTCCAATGTTTCCAATGGGCCTCCGGAACACCTGCGGCCCATCCTGAACCAGACCTATATGGTCATGCTGTGGAAATACGGCATGAAATCAGTGATTGCCGATCCGTTAGACAAACAGCTCACGGCCATTGCCAAAGGCCAGCGCCAGGATGTCGTGGATCTGATCTGGGGCATGATGGACGGCAACGTGCCGGATATCGCCGGACTTGACAAAGAATTGGCTGATTATGCCAAAACCTACAAAGTGATCATGGGCGAGACCCTGTATTCAGATTCATGGCTTGAAATCTAACCGGAATCTGTTCTGTTTCGTTTCAAAGGCCCCTGTAACAACCGTTCAGGGGCTTTTTAATTTTTAAGCCCCCCCCGGGTCATGACATTCGTGCAGCCGTTGCATCCTTGGAAGCCACAAATATATTTTTGACCGAATAAGCCGGGACGGTGGCACTCAATCTAAGGAATATCTGTGTGGGTTCCCTTTATTTTATAAAATTCACCCTTATATTCAAATAGTATAACCCTATAAAAATGGACTGACTGGCATGGAAAGTACAAATATTGATGACAACTGGTATTACGTCATTGTTCAGAATCCCGATACGTCTTTTGAACAATTACTGGGATTCATGGATGAAAAAACCAATGACAAGTTTTTGCCGGCATTCAAGACCAAACAGGATGCCCAGAAATGCTTTCAATTACTGCCCAAGGATTTGTTCAAAGAAAAATACGACATTCATGCCGTGATTGAAGATGATTTGCTTTCGACTGCTGAAAAAACCCAATATCAGGTTTTTCTGCTGGATGAAACCGGACAGATTCTCAAACCGTTAAACTAAACCCACAGGAGTAGTGTTTTCATGAGTTTAAAACTGGCATTCGGCGGCAAAGGCGGGGTGGGCAAAACCACGGTTACCGGCCTGATCGCCCGGACCATTGCCGCGCTGGACAAAGAACGCGCGGTGATCGCCATTGACGCGGACCCCGTGGCCAATCTGGCTGCGGCCCTGGGCATCGATGAAACCCAGCCCATCACACCCGTGGCTGAACTGTCCGATTTGATTGCTGAACGGACCGGTGCCAAACCCGGCACCATGGGCGGATTTTTCACCCTTAATCCCAAAGTGGATGATATTCCGGACCGGTTTTCCCTGGAAAAAGACGGGGTCAAGCTGCTGGTCATGGGAACGGTTCAGCAGGGCGGCTCCGGATGCATCTGTCCTGAAAGCACCATTTTAAAAGCATTGATGAACCATCTGGTTCTGGCCCGCAACGAAGTGGTGGTCATGGACATGGAAGCCGGGGTGGAACATCTGGGCCGGGCCACGTCCGGATCCGTGGACGCGCTGGTGGTGGTGGTGAACCCGGGGAAACGCAGCCGGGTAGCGGCGGACAAAATCCGGAAGCTGGGACAGGATATCGGGATCAAAAACATTGTGGTCTTAGGCAACCGGGTCGCTTCTGAACAGGACAAGACCCTGATCCGGGAATCCATGCCTGATTACCCGATCCTGGGATTCTTGCCGGAAATGAATGAAATAATTCAGGCGGACCGGGACGGGACCCGCCCCTTTGACAATCCCGCCAATATTCCCGAAGAAGTAGTCCGCATCGCCCGGAAGCTGATGGCTCTGGACGGATCAAACGCCTGATAACCGGATCTAACCGCTTGCTCCCCCCTGTCAAGGGGGCAGCCCTTTCATTGAAAGTGCGTTGGTCACCTTGTGTCAGGCAGTGGTAAGCGCGGCAATGGTAGTGTCCAGCATGCGGTTGGCATAGGCCCATTCATTGTCGAACCAGGCCTGGACCTTGACCAGACGGCGGCCGGCCACCCGGGTCTGGGGCAGATCGATCACAGCGGATCGGGGATCATGGTTAAAATCACAGGACACCAGCTGTTCATCACTGACTCCGAGAATCCCGGACAATGCGTTTTGAGAAGCCGCCACAAGCAGATCATTGACCTGCCGGGCATGGGTATCCGTATTCACCGTTATCGTGATGTCCATCATGGACACATTCACGGTGGGCACCCGGATGGCCAGGGTTTCAAACCGACCGGCCATGTGCGGCAGAATTCTGGCAATGCCTTTGGCCAGGGAGGTGGACACCGGGATAATGGACTGCAAAGCAGACCTTGTTTTGCGCAGGTCTTTATTGTATGCGTCAATCACGGGCTGATCATGCATGGCTGAATGAATGGTGGTAGTCACCCCGCTCTCGATGCCCAGATGGGTATCCAGAACATGCAGAATGGGAATCAGACAGTTGGTGGTGCACGATGCATTGGAAATCACCGTGTGTTCTTTTTTCAGGGCGTGGTGATTCACCCCGAACACAATGGTGGCATCCACCTCATCTTTGGCCGGATGGGAATAAATCACCTTTTTGGCCCCGGACAGCAGATGCAAAGCAGCGGATTCCCGGTCATCGTAAACCCCGGTGCAGTCCAGCACCACATCGATGTTCAAATCCTTCCAGGGCAGATTGACAATATTTTTTTCCTGATACAGATGGATGACATCTTTCCCGATGCGCATGTTTTTTCCTGCTTTTTCCACAGACAAGGGAAACCGGCCATGGGTGGAGTCATACCGGGTCAAATGAAACAAGGTGTCGGAACAGCCGATCTCGTTGATGGCCCCAAGTGTCAATTGACCCAGAAACCGGTCGGATTCATACAAAGCCCGGACCACACAACGGCCGATGCGGCCGTATCCATTGATTGCAATCGTATATGTCATATTTCTTCCTGCCTGGCACGCGTATTTGATATTACAGGATGATCCTATACCACAGCAGGACGGACAAGTTAAGGAAAATAAAGGAAAAAAAACGGCCGGAGACAGAGACGTTCCCCTGCTCCGGCCAACGTTGGGTGGTTATTCATTGAGCTGCTGCCGGATGGCAGCCAGTTCGGATTCCAGCCATTCGGCCCGCTGTTTCAGTTCATCCGGGGATTCCGGTGCCACTGGAGCAACGGCCCGGGGTCCCATTCCTCTGCCGCTGAAACCGCCCTGGGCCCATCTTCTGCCCCGGCCAAATCCCGGACCGAAACCCCGGCCGAATCCGGCATCATATCCGGCATAACCGGCATTTCCAGTACACAGCCCTCTGCCGCGGCCGGTCATGGAGCCCTGATTTTCAGGTCCTCTTCTGTTCAATCCTGGCATAATATCGCCTCCTTGATGTGTTTGGGTTATGATCTGTCGGAATGGCCGCACCGGCCCCCACCCCTGTGGCGACGTCTTCCGCGGCCGGATCGGTTATCATCGATGTGATAACATCCCCCCGACACTGTGAGACGGCACCCTGCCACCACGGCTTTGGCCAGCTTGAATCGCCCGACGCGAAGAATCCTGCCCACGGTTTGCCGGGAAACATTCATGATATCTGCCGCCTGTGTCTGATCCAGGCCGTCATAATCAATCAGCCTCACGGCCTCGAACTCCTCCAGGGACAAAATCACGTCTTCGGCCGGCACGGTTCCCCGGGGGACAAACTCCGTCACCCGGGGAACTGCATCGATATATCTGGGTCGTTTGGGTCGTGGCATGGCCGTCTCCTTTTTGATCATTTGACCATAATATAGTACTGCCGGATTCTGCCGTCAAGGAAAATAATGATCAAATGATCAAAATAATTCAGATCACGCGATTGTTTCCAGACGATCATCAAACTCAAGTGCCCGGATTTCCCAGGAAAATGCCTGCATATGCCGGGACAATTCATTTCGCTTGTTCTCCCAGGCACGGGGTTCCTGCAAATGAAAACTCAGTTTTTCCACAAGCTGGTTTTCCGTGGAAAAAAAAATATCCGGGTGTAATTTTTCCGGCATAAGTTCCGGATAGGAAAGCCGGCAGGGCAGCAACGGAAAACACCCGAACCGCACCGCTTCCACCACGGAAATGCCGAAATTTTCCTGGATGGCCGTGGACACCACCACCTGCCCTGCTGCCAGCCATTTTTCATATGTCTTTCGGGAAGGTTCATACCCGAACACCTGAACTTCATTGTCCAGCCATTCTCTGGCCTGATCAAACACAGCCGGATACCGATCATATTTTTCTCCCAGCACGGCCAGTCCAAACAAGATGCCTCTTTTTTTGAGCCGCACCAGCACCTTGAAAAACAGGTCCGGCTGCTTGTCATATTCCCACCGATGATTCCAGATAACCAGCGGGGGGCTCTGGGCAGCAGAGGCCAACGTGTCCGGTGTCGATGGAAACCGGCACCCGGGATACACGACCCGGGCTTTTTTCTGAATCTGATCCACCATGTTTTTGGGCCGGGGGGCAGGCATCTGTTTAATCAGCTGCCGGACTTCCTTTAAAAATGCCATTAAATGAAAATGTGAATTAAACCATATCTGATCGGCTGCCAGGGCGGAATTGATGTTGATCAACCCGGCATCCATATCCGGTTTTCGCTGCCGGGCCCTGGCTGAAAGCGGGTAAGACATCTGGTTTTCATGAAAATACAACACCAGCGGCGGACAATCAGGTCCGGCCAGGGCTTTGAATTGCGCCACATCCATCATATCCGTGGCAAATACCAGATCGTACTCTTTTACCTGTTTAATTTGCTGCAAAAAATGCAGGGACGCGGCCCGCATCCGCCATCGCCAGTAAAGCGGTGCCAGGGTCAGCAACGTGATGTCATGCCGGGAATGGGCCGTAAACCCGGTGACAAAATCCTGATGCGATCCCCCGAAAAACGGTTCCAGAAAAAGAATCTTCACTATGATTCGCCTTTGTTTAGTGGTTGCTTCAGGCCTTTTAGTATCTGTTTTAACAGGGCGGGTCAACCTCTGGTGGCCCCCGGGACAATCGAAAAAATCATTGCCATGGGGGTTTAGAAGATTATAGTATACCTATCTGGTATTTAAAGCAGTGCCCCTTATAATGGCGCTGCAATGAGTTAACGATAAAAAGGTCAGAATTTCTTTTGCTTCAGATCAGAGATCCCTTTAAACCAACACACCCGGAAACCGCCTATCAAGCCGATGGCTTTTCCATTTTTCTGAATATCCGGGGAAACAATGAATATGTCAAGGTCAGTTACCCCGTGAAATACGGCATTTTCTCCCGCCTGGAAACCCGGGAAATAATACTGGAGTTCAACCTGAACCATGAAATCAAACACGCCAGATCCAAAACCCGCCACTGGCTTCACCCATCGGAATGGCTCAAGCGGACGGTGGGAAACGACTGGATCTATTATTCCAGCGGCGGTTATTCCGGGGTAGTTGAAGCCATCGGTGAATATTATCTTCCCAATTTCATGTATGCCACCAATTCCCTTCTGGGGGGCAAACCATTTGAATTTCCTGTTATCGCAGACCTGTGTTCATCCTGGCAGGACATGATGGCCGGCATCCCCGGTGCATTGCCTGACATGCCGGACCCGATTGCGAACTGGCTTGGAAAAGCCAAATCCATCCATGGCCCGGACCTGGAAAAAAAAGCAGATCATCTGTTTGACATCAGCGGCGCCAGAGCCACGGTCCTGCCCCCGGATGCCCGGCATTCCGACTACAACCTGATCCCGTTGACCATTGCCGACGGATGTCTTTACAAATGCCGGTTCTGCAAGGTGAAAAACAAAAAACCGTTCACTCCCCGGTCCCGGACGGATATCCAGCAGCAGATCCAGGCATTGAAACGGCTGTACGGGCCGGATCTTATCAATTACAATGCGCTTTTTTTAGGGGAGCACGATGCCTTGTGCGCTCCCAAAGACCTGATCCTGTTTGCGGCCAACCAGAGTCATGACGCGTTCAAATTTGCCCACAGCTTTATGAAAACCCCACGCATGTATCTGTTCGGCAGCGTGGATTCTTTGCTCAACGCAGACATGACCTTGTTTGAAGCCCTGAACCGCCTGCCCTTTGACACGTACATCAACATCGGCCTGGAATCCCATGACCAGGCCACCCTGGACCGGATCGGAAAGCCCATCACGGCAGAAAAAGTGAGTCTGGCATTCGACCGCATGGGTGACATCAACCAGACTTTTCCAAAAATCGAAATGACGGGTAATTTCATCATGGACGACCATTTGCCCCCCACCCACATCCAATCTATGCTGGACCTGGTCAGGGACCGGATTTCCCACCCCGTTCCCAAAGGCAGTATCTATCTGTCACCCCTTCGATTTGGAAAACCGTCCCGGGAAGTGCTCTATGATTTTTACCGCCTGAAAACGGCCAGCCGCCTGCCCATGTTTCTGTACATCATCCAGCGGCTGTAGTTTGTTGACGTATACCTTATACCGCAACCCAAGGAGGTAACCAAATGAACCAACCCGACATTCACCGAAAAATGCGGTCCGGTGTCATGGCTGCGTTTGCCGCAGACACCCTGGCCTTAGGCGTTCACTGGGTGTATGATGTATCCCGGATCAAGGAACGGTACGGCCGTCTGGACCATCTGATTGCCCCTGAGATCGCTCCGTTTCATAAAAACAGACAAAAAGGGGATTTTACCCATTATGGGGACCAGATGCGGGTGCTGCTGGCATCTTTATGTCACTGCAATGGTTTTGACTTAGACGATTTTGCGGCCCGGTGGCAGGCCCTGTTTGATAATTATAACGGATACCTGGACGGGGCCACCCAAAAGACCCTGGCCGGTTTCCAGGCAGGCAGGTCACCGTCTGAAGCCGGATCTGATTCCACGGATCTGGGAGGCGCCGCCCGCATGGCGCCCCTGGCCCTGTTTTACGCCCACAATGCCGATTCATTCATGGATTGCGCCCAACACCAGACCGCCATGACCCACAACCACCCCCTGGTTCTGGACACGGCCCGCTTTTTTGCCCAGGCTGCCCTGGAAACGGCCAATGGATCCGGCCCGGCCACTGCCATCCGCTCTGCGGCAGAACACCTGCCGTCCGGATCTCCCATCGCAAGCCTCGTGGAAAACGGCCTTGCCAGTGCTGAAAAAGAAACCACCCAGGCCATCTCCGGTTTCGGTCAGGCCTGTGACACCACCGAGGCCCTGCCCGGCACGATCCACCTGATCGCCCGGTACCCGGAAAACCTGGAAACCGCGTTGATCGAAAATATCATGGCCGGCGGTGATTCTTCCGCCCGAGGCATCCTGTGCGGCTTTATCCTGGGCATTCACAACGGACCGGATGCGGTTCCCCAAAACTGGCTGGAGGAGATGACGGCATTCAACCAAATCAAGACCCTGACCGGCGGTATGTGACATATGCCGGCATGACAGACCTGCATGGTTCAGTTTGAAAATTCATGGCGGATTCCCATTTTTAAAACAGAGTCAAAGATGTTTCAGGATTCAGTACCCGGTACCGGACATACATAGTTTTTTTCAATTACCATGAAAATAACTGTCAATGATATTGAAATTATGGTTGAATATGAAAAGAATCAAGGAGTGTTGCAAGATGGGAAAACTTTTTGAAGATCAAAAAACTCAACCATACAGCGACTATGGTTGAGTTTTGGCAGGATCGAGATTAGGGCAAGTATGTGTATCTCTGAGGGTGTAAAGAACGGAGGTGTTTTATGTGTAGTCCTCTCCCGTGAGCAAAATCTGAGACTGTGCTTTTATAGATTGTTGACGTAGCTCTTTAATGAGGAGATTTTAATGATGAGAATAATTTTAGTGTTTTTACTCACTACAGTATTATTGAAGCCAGCATATGCCTTTGATACCTTTATTTACGCGGCGAATTTTCCGCCGTATCAGATTGAAGAAGGCCCGCAACCCGGCTTTGCTATTGAGATTTTACAAGAGGCCGAGAGTCGTATCGGGCGCAAGTCACATATAATATTCGGACCATGGGCCCGGTCTCTACAAAAGGCAATCAATAGTGATAATGTCATTTTACCGGCAATCTACCGTACAGCGTCACGGGAAAAGGATTTCAAGTGGATAGTCGAATATACGACGTCTAAAACGGTCTTTCTTACCATTAATGACCCGATTAATAGTCTTGATCAAGCTCGCCGCCTTGATCGTATTGGCGTGTCGCTCAAAAGTTCCATGGATAATTTTCTAACGGCACAAGGGTTCACCAATCTTGATCGTGTCGACTATACACGAACCAATATTGCTAAACTTATGGCTGGACGAATCGACGCCTGGTGCCTTTCCGAAGATTTAGCTCGTTGGGCATGGCGGGAAGCAGGCTTATCCAGCGAGATTCTTGTCATTGGAAAAGCAATAAGAACAACTCCTGCCTGGTTTGCCGCAGGCCCGATGTTTCCAGATGATCTGGCAATTAGTTATCGTGCCGCAGTTAACCAAATGAAGACTGATGGAACTATTGAGAAAATAATAAATAGGTATCGGTAAATGAAACAGAAACATACGGATGCCTTCAGTACATTACAAAAAATGCTGCCATTTAAAGCAGATAACCTTACCCGAAAATTAACCAAGTTATCACTTGCGGTCGCATGTTTTTTGGGGCTGATTGTTGGAGCGGTCCAAGTTGGAGGAGATTATCGTGAGCAGGATGATCAGCTGAATCTTACAGTTAAGAATATTTTAAAAGCTGCAAAGAAACCTGCCAGAGAGGCGGCCTACAATTTAAACAAAAATGTCGCTGCAATAATCATAGATGGCCTGATGCAATACCCATTTATTGATAACGCAGTCATAACGGACAATTTTGGTGAAGTACTGGCTTCAGGTATTGAATTGCCAGATACTGATAGTTTTACCAGATGGTTATCAAATTACTTATTTGAGATCCATCAAGAATATACGATTGACCTGCCTGGTGATGACAGGGATTCGATTTTTGGTCGGCTAACCATTATTGTTGACAAGCATAAAGCGATGGCCGATCTTTATAGCCGATCATCATTTATCCTTTTATCCGGAATATTGAGAAACCTGATATTAGGAGTGATGCTGGCTGCTGTGTTCTACGTTGTACTCACCAGACCCATTGTCCAGATGGCTAAAGAAATCAGAAGAAAAAAACAGGCAAAGGATGAAAAACCGGGGTTCACTATACCTGCAGAACTGGCAGACAATGAAATTGGTGAACTATTAACAACTTTCAACAAATTTGTTCTTGGTGTTAAAGACGCTGACAGTTTCCTAAGAACAGTTCTCGATTCCTCGCCGACTCCCATGATGATCAGCAATATTTCTGACAGGATAATTTTATACGCTAATCCAGTGGTGCAAACCTTGCTTGGAAGGACGGATGCCGAGCTTGTCGGTAGTGTTATAAAAGACTTTTTCGTTAAAAAAGACAACCAAGAATTATTGTTCGAGGTTTCGGAAAAAAATGAGGGAACCAAAGATCGCGAACAGCTAAAAAAGCAAGAATTGCTCGCAAAACATAAAGACGGAACAACAATTTGCTTAGATGCGAATATCCAATGTATAGAATATGAAGGCATTGAGGTAATAGTTTCAACCTTCTTTGATCTCACCGAGCGCAAGCGGGCCGAAGAGGATCTGCGGGAAAGAGAGGAAAGATACCACCTGCTTTTTAATATGGGTGCGAATGCCATGTTTTTGGTAGACAACAATACCACCCAGATTTTGGACTGTAATAAAAAAGCTTCACAATTATTCAGTGATGTCCGGTTAGGTTTTTGCATATAACGATTTGCCCTGCTCTTTGAAAATTTGGTTCTTGATTTTGTCGATCTCATCCTGGCCGGCAAACAATTCATTCAAAATGGTGGTCCGAAGCTCACGAACTCTTTT
>JAIPDL010000116.1 GCA_021737695.1 Desulfotignum sp.
CCCCGGGCCGTCATGACGCTGCGGCTGCTGCTTGAAAAACAGACCGACGCCGGGTTCATGCCGGTGATCAATCAGGTCTACAGCGCCGTTGAACCGGCATCTGAAAATCGTTCCGATACCCTGGCCCGGGCCTGGAACCAGTGCCTGAAACAGGTGGTCACGGAATTCCTTGGGGATGTGGCCCTTTTAAAATGAGGGTCAGGCGGTGCTTATTGTCGTTGGCGCCGGCGGCATGCCGCAATCTGATCAGGCCGGCAGAGGAAATCCGCCGGGGCCGATTTTCCAGGTGCCGTCCTCTTTGACTGCCGTGACCGTGGTGTCAAATTCATGTTCTTCGATCAGCCCGAATATATATCCCACAATCCGGTAAAGGGGATTGATGCTGCGGACCATGACCGTTGACAATTCAATGACGGCCGTATCTTCATCCTGTTCCACCACCCGGGTTTTTATGAGCAAGGGGCGCATTTTCAGATAGTCCATTTCCAGCCCCCGCCGGGCCGCATCCTGTTCCTGCAGCCGGAAGTACATGGCCACGCGGTTGACGTCATTTTCATTGTACAGGGCTTCCCGGCTCAGGTAATCGGCCATGTCCTCATCCAGCATGAAAAATTTGTGGGTAAAGGTTTTGACCACCTCTTCCGGAGAATCGGCAGATTCCGCCATGGCCGGTGGTGCACAAAGGCACAGGGCCATGGTCAGAAAAGCCAGCAGCGATATCGACCTGAAGCAGCGTTTCATGGGTTGCATCTCCTTTTATTATTATCAATTGGGCTTGGGTCTGTTTTTACCGCTTTTTCATAGCAGAGAACCACGCAATGTTCAACTGATTTCAACGCCGGGGAAAATAATCTGACAGACCTGGGGGCCGGAAAAGGCTCGGATTACATCAAAGAATATGGGTCCACGTCAATGCCCAGGGAGATCGCACGGTTGCGGGTGATATCCGGATGATGCTGCAACGCCTGGACCAGGGCACTGATTTTATGAAACGACGGGCTTTTGATTACCAGCTGCCATCGGAACCGGGAGGAGATGCGCGGAATCGGGGCTTCGATGGGGCCTAAGACGTCCACGGTCTGTGCCATTTCCGGTGTGGTGTCTTTGATCTGCGTCAGGATGGCGGCAGCGTCCAAGGCCGCCTGTGCCACGACGTCTTTTTTGGGGCCGGACAGCTTCACCAGGATCATGCGGGTGAACGGCGGGTATTTCAAGGCTTTGCGGAACGGGATTTCCCGGTTGTAAAATGCGGTGACATCCTGGCGCCGGGCCGCCTCGATGGTGAAATGATCCGGGTTGTAGGTCTGCATGATCACGGTGCCGGGCACATCTCCCCGGCCGGCCCGGCCCGATACCTGGGCCAGCAGCTGAAAGGTCCGCTCACCGGCCCGGAAATCCGGCAGGTTCATGGACAGGTCCGCACAGATCACGCCCACCAGGGTGATGGCGGGAAAATCATGTCCTTTGGCCAGCATCTGGGTGCCCACGATCAGGTCCACGGTGCGGTTCCGGATGCTTTTGAGCAGGCTTAAGGCGCTGCCTTTTCTGGCCGTGGAATCCTGGTCCATGCGGGCCAGCCGGGCGTCGGGAAACATGGTTTTGAGCATGGATTCGATTTTTTCCGTGCCGAACCCGAAATTTTTCACGGCTTTTTTGCCGCAGGAAGGACACGCCGTGGATTCCGGCAGGCAGAACCCGCATAAATGGCATTTATACAGGTGCGCACTCAAGTGCAGGGTCATGGTAATATCGCAGTGCCGGCACTGGAGCGGCTGGTGGCAGGCGCTGCATGCGGGAAACGAGGCAAATCCCCGGCGGTTCAGAAAGATCAATGCCTGGTTGCCCGCCTCCAGGCAGGCCCGGATGGCTTTGGCCAGTTCCGGGGTGATGATCCGGTCCATGGGCGGGGCATCTGCGTATTTTTTCAGGTCCACCAGCGTGATCTGCGGCAGGGGCCGGTCATTGACCCGGTGAAGAAGATCCAGCTGATGAAACCGCCCGGTCCGGACATTGTGAGATGTCTGCACCGATGGCGTGGCCGATCCCAGCACCACGGGACACCCGCACATGCGGGCCCTTACTACGGCCAGGTCCCGGGCGTTGTACCGCAACCCGTTTTCCTGCTTGTAGGACCCGTCATGTTCCTCATCCACAATGATGATGCCGATGTTGTCAAACGGCGCAAAAATGGCGGACCTGGCCCCGATGACAATGGACACCTTGCCTGTGGCGATGTGGTGCCACTGGTCCAGGCGCTCTCCCTGGGAGAGCATGGAATGGATCACGGCAATCTGTTCACCGAACCGGGCCCGGAACCTTCGTTCGGTCTGGGAGATCAACGCGATCTCCGGCACCAGCACAATGGCGGACTTTCCCCGGGCCACGGCATCGGCGGCCAGGCGCAGGTAGACCTCGGTTTTCCCGGACCCGGTTACCCCGGCCAGCAGATAGGGCACAAACCCCTGGTCCAGGTGATTGCGGACTGTGTTTACCGCGTCCGCCTGTTCTGAAGTCAGTTCCGGCGGGGTGTCCGGTTCCACGGGGTCCCCGAAAGGATCCCGGCACACCCGGCGCTGGAAGATGGTGACCCGGCCGTCCTGTGCCAGCAGTTTGATCAGCCGTGGGGCCGTGGGCACCTGGCTTCGCAGGGCCGTCAGGGAGATCTCTTTTTTTTCTGCCACAATGGACAGGATCTGCTGCCGTTTCAACGACAGTTTTTTGTCCGGGTCCGGCGGTTTTTCTCCCGGGGCAATGAATTTTTCCAGGCGCGCGGACGCGGCTTCTTTTTTCAGCACGGCAGTGACCGACAGCCATCCGCTATCCTGCATTTTTTTGAGCAAAGACCGCAGAGACGGGGAATCCATGGTATTGAACAGCTGCTTTCGGCTGATGCCCTGCCGGGTGTCCGCCAGGGTCAGGATGCGGGATTCCGCCGGTGACAGGGCCGGGTTTTTAAGCGCAGTCCGGCCCTGTTTTGTGGTCCGGATATGGGCCACATCCCGGCGGTCCAGGCCCGTGGGCAGGGCCGTTTTGATGGTCTCGCCCAGAGGATGCATATAATAATCTGCCACCCACCTGAAAAAAGGGATTTCATTTTCCGGAAATAACGGATGGTCATCCAGGACATCCAGGATTTTTTTGGCCGTATAGTCTCCGCTGTCTTTGCGGCCTTTCAGGATATATCCCGTGACCCGGCGTTTTCCAAAAGGCACCAGTACCCGCATGCCCGGCCGGCAGGTGTCGGACAGATAATCCGGCACGGCATACACAAAACTGTGGGGCATTGGCAGGGTCACTGCCACATCCATGAAAGGCCATTGGGTCATGGGCCTTATTGTGCACAAAAAAACAATTATTGCAATATCTCATCCAATGGTCTTGACTCGATTCCCGGATTTTAATAATTAAAGCAGAACTTGTCTTCATCCATACCCAACCATATTTGATAAAGGAGATATTATGGCTGTTTTTGTAGGGGACCATCCCCTCATCAAGCATAAACTGGGACTCATGCGCAAAAAAGATGTTTCCACCAAGGATTTCAGAGATTTGTCTTCTGAGGTGGCAAGACTGTTGACCTATGAGGCCACCAAACACCTGGCCACGGAAAAAAAGACGGTGCAAGGCTGGGCCGGTCCCGTGGAGATCGAAGGGATCAAGGGGAAGAAAATCACCATTGTGCCGATTCTGCGGGCCGGACTGGGCATGATGGACGGGGTCCTGGACCTGATCCCCTCGGCCAAGGTGAGTGTGGTGGGATTTTACCGGGATGAACAGACCCTGACCCCGGTGCAGTATTACGTCAAAACCGCGTCCGCCATGGAAGAGCGCATTGCGTTGATCCTGGATCCCATGCTGGCCACGGGCGGCACCCTGATCGCCACCATTGATTTGCTCAAACAGGCCGGGTGTACTAAAATCATGGGGTTGTTCCTGGTGGCGGCCCCGGAAGGCATTGCCCGGCTGGAAGAAAAACATCCGGATGTGGACATCTACACGGCCGCTGTGGACGAGCGTCTCAACGAGGTGGGCTATATTCTGCCGGGCCTGGGCGATGCCGGAGACAAGATTTTCGGCACCAAATAAACCACGCGGCGAAACCCTGTTACATTAAAATTGATTCCCAACGCATTTTAAAACTATGAAAGAGAAGCAACCTATGTCTGTATCCAGTTCATCATCCACGGAATATCATTTTCAGGTGAAAGATTGTTTTTTAGGGGCCCAGATGCTGTTTGTGGCGTTCGGAGCCCTGGTCCTGGTACCGCTGCTCACGGGCCTGGACCCCAATGTGGCGTTGTTCACTGCCGGGCTGGGCACCCTGGTGTTCCAGGTGATCACCAAAGGTAAGGTGCCCGTGTTTCTGGCCTCATCCTTTGCGTTTATCGCGCCCATCATCTACGGAGTCCAGACCTGGGGAATCCCGGGAACCATGTGCGGCCTGGCTGCGGCCGGGGTGGTGTATATCGTTTTGAGCCTGCTGGTGCGGTGGCAGGGCGGGGATGCCATCCGCCGGGTCCTGCCGCCCGTGGTCACAGGACCGGTTATTATGGTGATCGGGCTGATCCTGGCCCCGGTGGCCGTTCATATGACCATGGGCAAAACCGGGGACGGCGCCATGGTGCTGTTTCCCCAGACCTCTGCCATGATCGTGGGCCTGGCGGCCCTGGCCACCACAATTTTGGTGTCCATCCTGGGCAAGGGCCTTCTGAGGCTGATCCCGATTCTCTGCGGCATTGCCGTGGGATATGTGCTGTCCCTGTTTTTCGGATTTGTGGACTTTTCACCGCTGTTCACGGCGGCCTGGTTCTCCATGCCCGCATTCACGTTTCCGGAATGGAACCTGTCCGCAATCTTTTATATCGTTCCCATTGCCATTGCGCCGGCCATCGAGCATTTCGGGGATGTGGTGGCCGTATCCGGGGTGACGGGCAAAGACTATCTCAAGGACCCGGGCATCAAGAACACCATGCTCGGAGACGGCGTGGCCACCAGTATCGCCTCGGTGCTGGGCGGCCCCCCCAATACCACCTATTCCGAAGTCACCGGGGCCGTGGCCCTGACCAAGGTATTCAACCCGGCCATCATGACCTGGGCTGCTATCGCCGCCATTCTGCTGGCGTTTGTGGGCAAGCTGGGGGCGTTGCTTCAGACCATTCCCACCCCGGTCATGGGCGGGATCATGCTGCTTTTGTTCGGTGCCATCATGGTGGTGGGTCTCAACACTTTGGTGAGATCCGGGGATGACCTCATGGAAGCCCGGAACCTGGCCATTGTGGCCCTGATTCTGATTTTCGGCATCGGCGGCATGAGTTTTTCCGCGGGCCAGTTTCAGCTCCAGGGCATCGGCCTGGCCGGTATCCTGGGGGTGTTCCTTAACCTGGTACTGCCCCAACCCCGGTAAAAAACGAAAAAACGGGTTCAGGCCTGCGTTATTGTTGTTATTAGCACCAATAACGCAGGCCTGAACCCACCACCACCAAATTGGAGCGTTGCATGACAAAACCGTTGCACTACGGGTGGATGATTGTTCTCACCGGCACTATGGTGCTGTTTTCCTGCCTGGGGCTGGGCCGGTTCGCCCTGGGCATGCTTCTGCCCTCCATGGGGCTTTCTCTGGAATTGTCCTATTCCCAGATGGGTCTGATCGGCACGGGGAATTTTGCCGGATACATGGCTTCGGTGATCCTGGCCGGTGTGGTGGCCCGGAGCATCGGGGCCCGGAGCACTATCGCATTGGGGCTGGTTCTGGTGGGCGGATCGATTCTGGGGATGAGCCGGTCCGGCGGATTTGTGCCGCTCATGGTGCTGTATGTCGTGACCGGTGTGGGATCGGGTCTGGCCAATGTGCCGTTGATGGGCCTGGTCTCCCACTGGTTTAAAAAAGATACCCGGGGCCGGGCCGCCGGGTTCATGCTCACTGGCAACGGCCTGGCCATCGTGTTTTCCGGACTGATGGTTCCCTGGATCAATGCGGACCTGGGCCCGGAGGGGTGGCGCACCGGATGGCTGGTGATCGGGGTGATCTCTCTGGGTGTGGCCGTCATCAGTGCCCTGCTGTTGAGAAATGATCCGGCAGATATGGGACTGGAGCCGGTGGGGCGGCCCGATCCGGGCCCGGTGGCCGAAAATGATACCCCGGCCGGCACTTTCTCTGCGCCCAAAGCCTCGCATCGATGGACCATGGTGCACCTGGGGTGTATTTATCTGTTTTTCGGCGCTACCTATGTGGTGTATGCCACGTTTATCGTCACTTCGCTGGTGGATGAGCGGGGATTCGGCGAAGGCACGGCCGGCACGTTCTGGGCCGCCGTGGGAGCGCTGTCCATTTTTTCCGGTCCGTTGTTCGGGTGGCTGTCCGACCGGATGGGACGGAAAATCACCATCATCGGGGTGTATCTGCTGTTCACCCTGTCCTATGCCCTGGCCGGGGCCAATCTGTCCCTGCCGTTTCTGTATGTTTCCATCGGGATTTTCGGGCTGGCCGTGTGGAGTATTCCCACCATCATGTCCGCGGCCGTGGGAGACTATATGGGACCGGCCCTGGCCGTGAGGGCCTTCGGATTCATCACGTTGTTCTTCGGGGCCGGGCAGATTGCCGGGCCGGCCCTGGCAGGTGTGCTGGCAGATAACTTCGGCAGTTTTTCACCGGCGTTTTTTCTGTGCGCGTTTTTGACGGCCTGCGGGGCCGGTCTGACCCTGTTCCTGAAACCACCGGCGGACCCGGCCCGTTAATCCGACGTAAACACCCGGTCAAGAAATTCCCGGTCATCCATGGCATGCACCTGATCGGCCCGGGAGGACAGCTCCAGGTGGCTGTTCTGCCGGGTGGGATCCGGGTGCCGGACATGATATTGGCGGAACCGCCAGAACGAGGCGGCCACGCCCGCGTATTCGATAAATATTTTCAACTGCTTTTTTTCGGTATGGGTCAACGGGCAGCGCTGCTCGTATCCTTGAACCAGAGAGGCGATCCGTGCCATGGACAGCCGCTCATCCCGGGCGCAGCACCCGATGGCGCACATGCCGATGTCATAGAGTTTGTAATAGTGACACGCCTCTTCAAAATCCAGCACGGCCACCAGGATGTCATGGGTGAACACCAGGTTGTCCCAGAAAAGATCTCCATGGATCAGCCCTTTTTCCATGGCCGGGTCCAGCGCGGATTGAAGAAAACCGATTTTCTGCCGCAGCCAGTCCACGTAAGGATGATCCAGCCGCATCTCGAATATCTCTGAAAACGCGCCCATGCCATAGGGAAACTGCTGCGGAATCTCCGGGGGCGGATCCAGGCGGTGCAGATCCGCCAGGACTTCCCCCACCTGAGACAGCATGGAAAACGACAGGTCCTCCCGCACCTGGCCCGGCAAAAATTCCTTGATGTAGACCGGCCGGCTGTCATGCATGATAAAGAGGTCACCGGAACGGGCCGGGATCACCCGGGGGGTGGGAATGCCCTGTTTGTCCAGATACGCCACGACCCGGGTCAGGCAGTCGATCTCCCGGGCGTTTTTTTCATCACACACAGTCAGTGTGTAGGTGCCGGACACAGTGGTGATCTTGATGCTGGAATTGGCCAGCCCGCCTGCCAGGGGTGTCATGTCCGTGACTGTTCCTAAGTCGTAGCAGGACAGCAGGGATGCAATGGTCTCAGGGGTCAGCCGGGTATACTCTGCCATGGGGGATTCTCCTTATGGGGTGTGTTTTTCCATGGCCCGGATCAGGGCCGGTGCCAGGTCTTCACGGTCACAGATCCAAACGTGCCGGCGCCGGGTGCGCATCTGCTCCAGGGAGGGATGGACCGCCGGGGCCGGCAGGTCCGGGGTGTTCAGAGCCCGGGTGATGATGTCCGGAAACTTGGCCGGGTGGGCCGTGGCCAGGCAGACCATCCGGGTGTGGGCCGGATACCGGGAGGCCGCCTCCCGGGCCGCGGCCACGGCCACGGCCCCATGGGGATCCAGCAGATAGGGACGATCGGCCGTAAATGCCTGCCGGATAGTGGCCAGGGTATCGGCATCCGACACGGTCACTGCGGAAAATCCCTGCTGCACGGCAAGATTCATTTGTTCGGCCACCCGGACCCGGCCATCGGTCTGGAACCGGGTCATCCAGTCATTGATTTTTTCAGGGTCGCTTCCCCCCAGAAAGTACAGAAACCGCCAGAAGTTATACGGCACCACAATATCGATGGCCGAGGACACGGTCCGGCGCAACGGCCTTTTTTCAAACACCCCTGTGCTCAGGGCTGTGGAAAGGGCGTTGTTGACGTTGTTGGCACAGACAAAGCCTGTGACGGGCAGACCCATGCTCTTTGCCAGGTATCCGGCAAACAGGTTGCCGAAGGCCCCGGAGGGCACGGAAAACACCACGGGATCTCCTAAGGTGTCACAGGCCCTGAAATAGCCGTAAAAATAGTGAATGGCCTGCACCATGACCCGGCACCAGTTGATGGAGTTCACACTGGACAGCCGGAGCCGCGCTTTCACCTGCGGATCCGCGAACAGGGCCGCCACCACCAGGTCCAGGTCATCCCCGCCGTCCGGGCAGTTCTCCACGGCCACGGGATGGATGTTGCCGGCCGAAAGCGTGGTCATCTGCAGCTCCTGCTCCCGGGTGATCATGCCTTTCGGATACAGGGGCCAGCAGTCGATGGCAAGGCGGTTCGCAGCCGCATGGGCTGCCGCCGGCCCCGTGTCCCCGGTGGTGGCCAGGACAATGGATACCCGGTCCCCCCTCTTTTGCAGCAGGTAATCCATGGTCCGGATCAGAAATCCCATGGCAATGTCCTTGAACGACAGGGTGGGACCATGGAACAGCTCCATGACCCGCAGATCGGAATCCCCGTTCAGGGGTACCAGCTCCACCACCCGGCCCTGGTCAAAGGAAGAAAAACTGTCCGCCGCCAGCCGGGCCAGGTCCGTTTCCGGAATCACGGATGGATCGATGAACAAAGACAGGATGGCCGCTGCCAGGTCCGGGTAATCCATCCGGGACAATTCGGCCAGTTGGTCCATGGACAATGTGGGGATTGTTTCAGGGACAAACAGTCCCCCGTCCTGTGCAAATCCCTGAAGCACGGCTTCATCAAAAGGCTGGGGCAAAACCCCGCCCCGGGTACTGACATACGAAATCATCTGTCTCTCCTTAATGGGGTCAGGCCATGGGTTTTTGACCCCAGCTTTACCAGAGTTTGAACAGGGCCTGGGTGCCGTCGTTTTCGCCGCCGTTGTCCGCCAGTTTTTCATACAAGGCTTTTGCCAGGGTCAGTCCCGGGGTATCCAGACCCAGATCTTTTGCGGAATCCGCGGCAATGGTCATGTCCTTGATAAAATGTTTGACATAGAATCCCGGGGCAAAATCGCTTTTGAGCATCCGGGGGCCCAGGTTGTTCAAAGACCAGGACCCGGCAGCCCCCTGGCCGATGGATGACAGAACCGTGTCTGGATCCAGGCCGGCTTT
The DNA here is from genome assembly GCA_021737695.1 of Desulfotignum sp. Taxonomy (GTDB): domain Bacteria; phylum Desulfobacterota; class Desulfobacteria; order Desulfobacterales; family Desulfobacteraceae; genus Desulfotignum. The sequence continues at coordinate 9,460 of JAIPDL010000116.1, forward strand.
TTTGGCATAGGCCAGGGCTTCACATACCCCGATCATACCGGCGGCAATGGCGATCTGATTGGCCATTTTGGTGTGCTGGCCGGATCCGGCCGGCCCCTGGTACACGATATTTTTGCCCATGACCTGAAGCAGGGGAAGCATGTCCGTGAACACGGCTTTTTCTCCGCCCACCATGATGGACAAGGCGGCGTTTCTGGCACCCAGGTCCCCGCCGGATACGGGTGCATCCAGCACCTGGATGCCTTTTTCCCGGGCCTGGGCTGCCAGCTTTTTGGCCAGAGCCGGATCCGAGGTGGTCATGTCAATGGCCACAGACCCGGTTGCCGCGTTTTCCAGAACTCCGTCCGCATCCAGATAGATCTGTGCCACATCCCGGGGATACCCCACAATGGATATGATCACGTCTGAGTTGGCTGCCAGTTCCCTGACAGAATCTATCCAGACCGCGCCTTTTTCCACAAGCCCGGCGGCCCGGGCCCGGGTCCGGGTATGAACGCGAAGGCCATATCCGCTGTCCAGAATATGGCCGGCCATACTGTGTCCCATGACGCCCAGTCCGATGAATCCGATCCGTGTTTTTTCTTGTGAAATCTCCATTTCGGTCTCCT
>JAIPDL010000117.1 GCA_021737695.1 Desulfotignum sp.
GTGCTCTGCCTTTCCATGCATAAGGATAAAATTCATGTTGCAGGCATGATGAAAGCCGGGGCTGCCGGATTTCTGACAAAAACATGTTCAGCCAGAGAACTCACTGATGCCATCCACAAAATCGTTTCAGGAAAACCCTATCAAGGGCCTGTATGACCTTCCGGGCCCTTGATTTTTTTTTGTTTTCATATAACCCGTTTTTCCCGCCCCGGCATTAGCTTAAAACTTAACACTTAACACTTTCATATCAATCCTTATGGGTCTCAAAGATCTCCTCAAACTGGTCCATCGATTTTTTGAACCCCTCCAGGACCTCCGGGTCAAAATGGTCCGGCATGGTTCTGCCGTCGCCCCGGGTCAGGATATCCACGGTCTTGCCATGGTCAAACCCCGGCTTGTAGGGCCGTTTGCTGCGAAGAGCATCATACTGGTCGCAGATGTTCATGATCCTTGCCGTTTTCGGGATCTGCTCTTTTTTCAGCCCGTCAGGGTAACCGGTTCCATCCCATCTTTCGTGATGGGACCGGGCGATATCCAATGCCATTGTCAAATAGGGGGAATCCGACCCCTCCAGGATCTGTGCGCCGATGCCGGTATGGGTTTTCATGATTTTCCATTCATCTTCGGTCAACGGCCCCTGTTTGCACAGCACGGAATCCGGAATGCCCACCTTGCCGATATCATGCATGGGGGATACATAAAAAATGGTCTGACAGAATCCGGCATCCATGCCCATGGTTTCTGACAGGTGCCGGGTATAGTAACTGATACGTTTGATGTGGGTCCCGGTTTCCTCATCCTTGAACTCCGATGCCCGGGTCAGCCGGTGAACCGTTTCAATATACCCCTGCCTGAGCTGTTCCGTGCGCTGTGACACCAGGTCCTCCAGATGCTGGCGGTACATGTGCAGTTTCATGTGCGCTTTGACCCGGGCCTGGACAACCGGGGGTTTGATGGGCTTGGTGATATAGTCGGCAGCCCCCAGAGACAGTCCCTGTTCCTCATCTTCGATCTCATGCCTGGCCGTGACAAACAGCACCGGGATATGCCGGATCCCCGGGTGGGCTTTCAGGCGTTTGATCACCTCGAATCCATCCATCTCCGGCATCATAACATCCAGCAGGATCAGGTCGGGTCTGTACTCGGAAAAGGCCGCTTCCAGGGCATCGGGCCCGTTGGTGGCCACGCTGATCCGGTAGTCGTTTTGCAGCAGTTCGTTAAGAACCAGCAGATTGGCCGGGGTGTCATCCACAATCAGTATCCGCGGTTTTTCCATCATACCTCCCTTTGTTTTCAATCGGTTTTCAACCGGGTTTCAATTGTGTCAAAAAGCAGTTCAAGCGCGGTGATACCTTCTTTGAAGTCAAACCGGTACACGGCATTGATCAGTGTATCCGCCTCTGCCGGAGCTGCCTGGCGGAGCGTTTCTTCGAGCGATGACAGCACCTGTCTGGCAGAAAAATCCCTTGCCGCCATCAGCTCCCTGAGGTGCAAAAGCTGCGGCATCACCCCTGCATCCAGATCCTGGCCAGCCATTTTCTTCACTCCCTCTTCTTTTTCTCCCGTCTGCCGCCCGACACCCTCACTGATTTGTGCGACAACGGCTTGCAGCTGTTCATCCAGGGCAGACAGCGGGCCGGTTATGTCTTTATCTTTGGTTTTCATGGCCTGTTCCAGGTGTTTGGCTGCCATGTGAAGCGTCATCGCGCCGATCGTGGCGGAAAGGCCTTTGATGGTATGGACCTTGCGCTGTGCTGCTTCAGGCTGGTTGTTTTTGATTGCGGCCTTGATGTCTCTTATACCGTCTTTGCCCATGCCGGCAAAATCCCTGAGCAGGGTCAGGTACAGACCCTGATTGCCGGAAACATGTTTGAGCCCTCTGGTCAAATCAATGTCAGGCAGTTTCTCCTCAAGCAGTTCGAGGTGCTTTTCCCTGTCAGGTTCCGGGGAGTGGGACCGGGGGATATCGGTCATGGGGACGCGATCGATCCCCAGCCATCTGCCCAGGCACTGGTACAGCACGTCCGGATCGATCGGTTTGGTGATGTGGTCGTTCATGCCGGCAGCCAGGCTTTTTTCGCGGTCACCTGTCATGGCATGGGCGGTCATGGCAATGACCGGGAGGTCCTTGAACCGGCCGGTTTCACGGATTTTTCTGGTGGCTGTGTACCCGTCCATGACCGGCATCTGGATATCCATGAGCACCAGGTCAAACAACTCTTCACTGCCGCCTGTCTCAAGCATCTCCAGTGCCTGCTGCCCGTTTTCCGCCACACGCACGGTGAATCCGGCAGCAGCCAGAAGTTCCGTGGCTACCTGCTGGTTCATCTCATTGTCCTCCACCAGCAGAATACGAACCCCCTTTGCCGCATCTGAAAAATCGGGTTGGCTCCGTCTCTGTGATGGTTTTCGGGATTGTTTTCCGATGGCACTGCCCAGGGCGTTCATGAGGGTGTCACACAGCTGGGACTGGTTGACCGGCTTTATGAGAATGTGCTGTATACCGGCAGGCTCTGCCCGGCCCTGAATGGTCTGCTTTTCATGGGCAGATCCCAGGATCACGGGAACCACCTCGTTGAACCGGGGATTTGTCCGGATGCGTCTCCATGCCTCCAGGCCGTCCATGCCGGGCATGTCCCAGTCCATGAGCACCACGGAAACCGGCCGGTCTTCGGGCTGCTGTTCAAGAAACGCAATGGCCTGGGCGCCTGATTCTGCTGATGCCGCATCAAATCCCAGGTTTTCCGCCAGGGCTTGCAAAGCCTGGCGGGCGCTCTCGTTGTCGTCCACCACCAGAACGCGCGTCCCCCTGACAGCCGGCAGGAGACCTGCATCGTATCCAGGGGGCATCCTTTGCTGTTTCTGTATCCCCAGCCGGCAGGTAAACCAGAAGGTGCTGCCTTTTTTGTACCGGGTTTTCACACCGATCTGTCCGCCCATCAGGGCCGCCAGTTTCGCCGAAATACTCAGCCCCAGCCCGGTGCCGCCATATTTTCTGGTAATGGCGGTATCTGCCTGGGAAAACGCCTGAAAAAGCTGTTTCTGCTGTTCCGGGGTGAGACCGATCCCGGTATCGGTCACACTGAATTTGACACAGACATGGTCCGGGCCTGTTTCCAGCAGTTCAGATATCACAAGGATTTCCCCTTTTTCCGTGAACTTGACAGCATTGCCCACCAGGTTGATCAGGACCTGCCCCAGCCTGAGCGGGTCACCCACAAGCCCGTCCGGCAGGCCGGGATCCATGGCAAATATCAGCTCAAGCCCTTTTTCAGCACTTTTGCCGGCCGTTGTGTCAGAAACGGTCTGCAGCACCTGGTCCATGAAAAACGGCACAGATTCGATCTGGAGCCGGCCCGCCTCCATCTTGGAAAAATCCAGGATATCGTTGATGATGCCCAGAAGGCGCCTGGCAGATGTATCGATTTTTGACACATAATCAAACTGTTTGTCTGTCAATCCGGACCGCAGCGCCAGATGGCTCATGCCGAGAATCGCGTTCATGGGGGTCCGGATCTCATGGCTCATGTTGGCCAGAAAATCGCTCTTGACCCGGGTGGCGGCTTCCGCCTTTTCCCGGGCATCCTTTATCTCTGTGACCATCTGTTTGTGGGATGTGATATCCTCTTTCACCGCGACAAAATGGGTGATCCCGCCTGAACCGGAAACAATGGGGGAGATGGACACCGCCTCCCACCGTTCCTCCCCGGTTCTGGCAACATTGAGCAGTTCCCCCCGCCAGATTCTGCCCGACAAAATGGTGTCCCACAGATCTTTGTGCCTGGCAGCCGGGGTTTTATCGGATTTGAACATCCGGGGGTTGTTTCCGATCACCTCTGCCGCATCATACCCGGTCATCTTTATGAACGCCGGGTTGACATATTCAATCAAGCCCTTGTTATCGGTGATCATCACGGCCACGGGGCTCTGCTCCACGGCCTGGGAAAGCTTGGTCAGCTCATGCTGGATCTGCCTGCGTTTTCTGATCTCTTTCGACAGGGTCCGGTTCCAGAAAAACAGAAAAAAGAGAACCAGCACCATGCCTCCGCCGGCCCAGGCAGCGATTCTTTTGACGCGGGCCATGTCCACTCTATGCTCAAACCGCATGGCAAACGCCTTCTGCCGGATCTGCTGGTGCTGCTCATCGGTCATGGCTGCCAGGGATTTGTCGATGATCGACACCAGCTGTGGCCAGTCCTTTCTGACCCCCATGTGCTGGATATCCGGTCTGTCGCTGACCTGGCCGGCCACCTTCAGGTTCATGAGCCCGTGCCGGTCAATGAGAAAGGTGCCGGTGGCCAGGTTCCCCACGTACGCGTCTGCCTCTCCGCTGGAAACCATCTCCAGGGCCTGTCTGGAGGTATCGACCAGGGCCAGGGGGATCTCCGGAAAATCTTTTTCAAGAAAATGATGAAGTTTGTAATCTTTTTCAACCGCCACGGTTCTTCCTTTCAGATCCGCCAAAGACCCCAGGAACGGTACGTCTTTTTGGGTAAAAATGACATTGGGAAACGACAGATAGGGCTCGGTAAAATAGGCCCACCGGGCCCGCTCGTCTGTATACCCGATGCTGGGAATCAGGTCGATGGCATCGCCTCCGGCCATACGCTCCAGGGCATCACCCCACTCCATGGGAACAAATTCAGGCGTCAGGCCCACGCCTTTTAAAATCATCGAGACATACTCAATGGACAACCCCTTAGCCGCACCATTTTCAAAATAATGAAAGGGAGGCCATGTCCCGACCGGAATCCGGACGGTATCGGTTTTTTTGAGCCACGCTCTTTCCTCCGGGGACAGGATGATGGGCAGTCCTTCAAAATCCCGGATTTCATGGACAGGCTGTGATGATACAGATGATGCCTGACCTGTCACTTCTGTGTCCGGTCCGAACCACTTGCGCACAAGCCCGTTGATCTCCTCTTCTGTGACCTGGTGCATGGCTTTGTCCAGGATATTGATCAGCAAAGCGTTGCCCCTGGACGCAGCCAGGTACAGGGGGATGCGACTTTCTATGGGAATGTCCAGCCGGCCGATGTCCACCAGATTGTCCACCTGGTTCTGCCGGGTGATATGCCGGAAAACCGATTCAAGATCGCAGCCGATATCTGCCGTTGCCCTGGAGACGGCCAGGACGGCATCTGTGGAATCATCCACCACCACCGGGGTGACCCGGGGGTAATTTTTTAACAGCTCATTGATAAAAAACCCTCTGGGCACGGCCAGTTTTTTTCCGTCCAGGTCCCGAGTCCCTCGGATGGCCGGGCCGTCCTTGCGGGCATAGCAGGTCCATTTCAATGACAGATAAGGCAGGGCCGTGAAGGTGAAATCACGCTCACGTTCCCGTGTTTTGGTGAAATCACTTATCAGGTCGATCTCACCGGTTTTCACCCGCGCCATGTCCGCTTCCCAGGTGTGGGCGGTGTCAAAATGGATGGCAATGCCCGCCTTCTGCCCCAAAAGCCGCAGATAATCCACGGTAAACCCCGTGGATCTGCCTTGTTCTTTGAAATTGAACGGGGACCGGTCCTCTTCACTGGTGACAACGATTTTTTTCTTTTTCACCAGATACGCCCGCTCCCTGTCAGAGAGCCAGGCCGCAAAAGAAACCGGGATTGTCTGCTCCGAATCAGCCTTGATCCATTTATCCTCGATGGCCTGCCGCTGTTTGTCATCCAGTTTTTGTGCGGCAGCACTGACCTGGCTGATCAGTTTCGCCGAGTCGGGGCGGGTTTTCAGGGCCGCGCCAAAATAGGTCTGGGTGTACAGGGGCACACTGGATTTGTAATTGAACAGGTTGGCCATATACCGGGTATTCAAATAGAAAAACAGGGCAGTGTCCTGGGCCACAAACGCCTTGATATCCCCTTTGACCGCAGCGTCAAAAAGCTGTTCATAGGTGTCAAAGACCTTTACCATACCCTCTGGCACCCGTTTTACCACATGCTCCTGGGTGTACCCCCCTCTTGTGATCCCCACCTGGATACCGCCCAGTTCCTCAAGGTGGGTGACAGGAAAGATCAACTGGCTGGTGAAGATAAAATATTCCACCCGGCACAGCGGCGCCGTGGTGTAAGTCAGCCAGGTTTCCCTTTCCTGTGTTCTGAACAGGCCGGCATGGAGATCGGCCCGGCCGGTCTTGATCATGTCAAGGGATTCATCAAAATCCTGTGCCCGGACAAACTCGACAGGCCTGTTCATCTTACTGCCGATCGCCCGCCAGATGTCCGGGAGCATGCCGGCAGCCCCGCCCGCCTGGTTGACAAATTTCATAGGTGCCCTCCCGGGATTGTACACCACCGTCAGCGGTTCCTCTTCTGCTGCCCCGCAAGGCAGGTGAACCACACACAGGGCCAGGAAAAAGAGCCCCATGCACAACGTCATGTTCTTTTTCTTGCGCAATAGACTAGTCATGACCGTCCTCTACTCTTGCTTTTGCTTTGTCCGGTACACTGCGGTAAATGTATTCCGGCATATTGTAATATGCTCATTTTTTCCATGTTGAGCCGGCTCCTGTAATCCTCATTTTTTTGTTTAACCCTGGAACGGGTGCCGCTTTATATCTATCGGGACAGTGCCTGGTTAACGCGGTACCGGCACCGGTGCCATGCTGGAGATAACCGCAAACAGTTCCTCCAAAGGATAGGGCTTTGGCAGCACCGCATCAAACAGGTCATGGTCTAGCAGCCAGGGGGTGCCGGACATGCCCACAATGGGGATGGTTTTTCCTTTGATTTTTTTCAGTTGCCGGGACACCTGTCCGCCGTTTTCAGCGGTATCGGTGACATAGCCTTTTTTTGACAATGCGATTGAAAGCATTCTTAAAATAGCTGGTTCATCATCAATGATCAATATTTTGACAGAATCTGTATTCTGCATTTGATAACCTTTGTTTTGATCAAAAGTTCTGATTTAAGGTACACTAATATAGAAAAAAATAAAAGGGCTTCAGGTTGTTTTACCACGAAGGACACGATGAGCACGAAAAAGTCCTTCCTTCCTTCTTTCCCTTCGTGGTCTTCGTGTCCTTTGTGGTTTTTAAAAAAGCAAAGCCATGGAATGCCATCCGTTTCAATTTCAATATCCCCCGGCCTGAAATGACCCAGGGCAGAATCGCTCAAATTATTAATTTTACAAATATTTGTAAAATTAATAATTTACTCTCCAAGGGTATCGTCATCATATAAATCCAGATCCGGATAGTGTTTTTCTGCGCATTCCCGGCAGATCCCGTGGCTGAGCTGTGCCTCGGAATGTTCCAGGATATAGGTTTCCAGCTGATTCCAGTAGCCGTCATCATCCCTGATTTTCTTGCAGTGGGAGCAGATGGGAATAATGCCTTTCAGGGTTTTTATCTCGGACAGGGCGGTTTCCAGGTCCCGGGTGCGTTCTCTGACCCGCTGTTCCAGTTCTGCATTGGCTTTTATGATATCTGCCTGCTGCTGCTGGATGGCCGCGGACATCGCCTCCATATGGCGGGCCAGGTCCCCGAGTTCATCGGTTGATCCGACATTGATCCGGTCCACCTGCCCCCCGTTTGCAATGGCAGACGCGGCCCGGCCGATCTTTTTGACGGGAATGACAAAAAACCGTCTCAACATCAAAAGAATGATGAAGATCAGCAGGCCGGCACAGGCAACAGCAATGCCCGTGGTCGCCAGTTGAATCTGACGCTCCGCCACATGGAGCACGTCATGATCCATGGCAAAAAACACCACCCAGTTCCATGGGGGAAACTGCCGGACCACATACATGATTTCAATGGCATCATCATACACATGACCGTCACCGTCCGCACGGGAGATATCCCCTTTTACAGCGGCCCGGGCAACCGGCCCCCACAAGGATTCCATCATCTGACCGCTGTTTTGTTTTGAACAGAATTTCAGGTGCCCGCCACCATCCATGATAAACAGATGGGAAGACGCAGCGATTTTGATTTCCCTGCCCGCCGCAAACACCTGGTTCTGATACGCGGTGACAAACGACTCAACGGCATCCAGCCCGTTGGTTTTCAACAGATCATGGTGCAGGTGGATATCCTGCATATAAACATCGATGATGGTGTCCATATACAGAAACGCTGACCTGTGGAGATTTTCTCCGGTTTTTTTTGTGGACCACAGCCCCAGGAAAAAAATGCTGCACAATACCAGCGGGATGATACCCAGAGAGATCTTTGTCTGCAGTTTCATTTCAATCCTGCCTCCTGCCTCCTGCCTCCTGCCTCTTGCCTCCTCTTGCCTCTCGCCCCTTGCCTCTCACCCCCTGTATACATGCTTTCCGGCAAGGGCCAGGATATCCGGCGGCACCACGATATTCAGGTTCAGGGCCGTGGTCAGGTTGATGCCCAGCTGGAACCGGGCCGGAGGTGTCACGGGGATGGTGCCCGGATCCGTCCCTTTCAGGAACGCTGCCACAAAATCGGCCGCCTCTCTGCCTCCTGCTTCCAGGTCCGGGGTGATCTGCATCAACGCCCCCATTTTCACGCTGTCCATGGTCTGGCCCATGGCGATGGGAACGGTTGAGCGCTCCAGCAGCAGCCGGGTGTAGTCCGGGTGTTCCCCCAGGGGCCCCTGGGGTTGCCACCAGAAATCGACCCGGTCTGACAGGGTCTGAACCCCTTTGGCAGCTGCCGCCAGCATGACGGGCATGCCGTCCGGTCCTTTTTCATACGCGAGGCTGTGGACGGCGAACCGCAAATGGTTTTCCTGTGCCGCGATGGTTTTCAATTGCCGGATATCCCCCATGGCAGACGGGTATGTGGAATGGATATACCCGAACACCACTGGCCTGTCCGGCGGCACGGTCTGGGTGACCAGGCGCATGATAAGATCGGTGCGTACCTTTGCCGGCACGGTGAACACCCTGCCGGTCACATTCGTACCCGTGGGTTCCCCGATTTTCTGGATCAGCCCGGCCCCCACCGGGTCAGACACCTGGAAAAAGAAGATGGGAACCCCCGTGTCTTTGAACACGGTCACGGCAGCCTGGGAAGCCAGGGTGGCTATGATGGCCACGACGTCGGGCCGGCCCTTTTCCAGGATCTTTTTCAGCTGGTTTTCGGCATACTGCCGGTCCCCGTTGGCCCGGATGGTGGTCAGATCGATGTCGATACCGCTTTGCTCCCCGATCTGCTCCAGTCGGTCCACAAAATGGGTCAAATGGGTTTCACATGCCGGCAGCTGCATGGTGACCACCACCACCACCTGCCTGACATCTCTGGCTGCTGCATAAAACGGCATCAGCAGCCCGCACAGGACACCTGCCGTTACCAGAGTCCAACGGTTTATTTTACGCACCCGCCTGTTCATAATCCTGTCCCCCCTGCCCTTTTTCCATTTGATTTGTCCGGTACTCTGTGGTATGTTCATACTGTTCAATCTGTTTATTGTGTTACCATATTTTTTGCATACAGAAAAGGAGATTTTTGGTTGTGACAGACGATCTTCTCACCATCCCCCAGGCAGCCCGGCTCTGCGCCATGAGCCGGGGCACCATCTGGAAATATGTCAAGACAGGGGAAATCAATGCATACATGACCCCAGGGGGCCAGTACCGGATCAGGCAGACCGATTTCAATGACTTTATGCAGCGCAACAACATGTATCCCCGGGCCTTTAACGAGCCGGACAAGCACCGGATCCTGATTGTGGACGACGAACCCCAAATGCTTAAAATACTGACCACCATGCTCTTTGATGACGGATATTCTTTGAAAACCGCCAAAGACGGGTTCGAAGCCGGTGTAAAGATCATGACTTTCAAACCAGGGCTGGTCATTTTAGACCTGATCATGCCGGGAATGGATGGATTTGAGGTGTGCCGGCAGATCAAGACAAATACAGACACCGCCCATATCAAAGTACTGGCTGTCACGGGGTATGATTCTGAAGAGAACCGGGACAAAATTCTTGCACAAGGGGCTGATGCCTATCTGACCAAGCCGCTTTTCAAAGATAAGCTGATGCAGACCATCCAAAC
>JAIPDL010000118.1 GCA_021737695.1 Desulfotignum sp.
CTAGAGAATATGTGTATGTCTAGACTAACTTTTATTTTTTTATAAACATTTTATTCTTCATCTAATTATTCGCTAAACTATTGATTTTATTTTATATAAAAATAAAATTCTTTTGTTCAAATATGGTGCGGAAAGTATGTTGTATATCTGGTCTGTCCAAATTTTTACCATAGTGCCCTCCTGCAGGAATTAAACCCTGGCTTAGCTTTTTAGAGTAAATGGGGCTATTGAATGTCACGCATACCCGCATTGTCATTACACGGTTTAACGACAATGCAATATTTCGATTTCAATAGGTATTTATAATGAAATCGACTAAAATGATTGATATCTAGCAGTGGCTCTATGGGTGGTTTCTGGAAGGAATTTGATTTCAGCAGCCGCCCCCCTGTCCATTGGGTAAACTTGAATATGGCATTAACATCATATTGCTTTTAAAAAAAATGCACAATATAAATAAAATTCACACGCAATCATATTTGCATTATAGGCAAATCTGTCTTTCAGACCCGTGATTTGATTTTCCAGTCACACCATCAGGATAAGCTAACTGTTGAGATTATTGCAACAACGCTTGATTCCATGAAAACTCAACCATTGTTTCGATATCACGAAGTCTGCCAAAGCACAAGCAGATTGCAATTATGTTGCAACAGACCTTTTCCGGTCCCGGGGATTCACCGATGATCAGCAGGGAAAGTGCCTTGACTCAGCCACAATCATTTGCATTTACCAACGGCTGTGATTAAACCATAGATTCAGGCCAGTCGTGCTTTTGATCCATTTTATGGATGGCAAAACCCTTCCTTAAATCGCTGTTTACGCTTTTTGCTACTTGTGGCAAAAAGCGTAAACAGCCACCCGATGATCCGATTCCTTCCTTATCGCGCATTATTGATACCCGAACTGCCCTTATAGCAAGGGTATCACAGGCGCGTCGGTTTGCATTCATGGATTTTTTCAGACCTCGGTGTGACGCTTCCTCTGGTTCAAAAATTTCAAAAAAACGATCGCGCCGCTTGTCATCAGCTGAAACAATGCAAAAACCATGATGGAATAATCCTGCTCAATCACGGAATACAATCCCCACACCACCCCGTCTGACATGGACAACACCCATGTCCCAAGAGACAGGTCCGTCAGGTCTTCTTCCCTGGCTGCCACGCATATCTGAGGGATGTTGGACACCAGGATGCTGATGGGCAAGATGATGCCAAGACCCGCCTCTTTCTTGATCAGAAACGCAACAGACAGCGCAATAAACCAGACTGGGGCGGCACGCAAGCCGCATACCGCCAGAAGGAAAACAGCAATGGCAATGTGTCTGACCGATATCATGACGATCCTCATTTTTGTCCGGTCTGTGCATGTTAATCAAGCAGATCTTTGCCTGACGGATCAAAAATTTTTGAAGTCATCGTCATCCTCAAACGGAATCATCTGGTCCGGGCGCACTTCCGATGTTTTCTTGGGAGCCCGACGTTTGGCCAGCGCTGCTTTTTTGGGCAGGTGCGCTAACGTGGATCTGACAGGCCGGGTATCATATGACCCCTGTCCCTGGCCGGTTTTTCCCGTCACCATCAGTACCAGCTCAGACACATAGTCTTTGAGCTGTTCAGCCTGGGCGTTCATCTGTTCGCTGGCGGATGCGGATTCTTCGGCATTGGCCGCGTTCTGCTGCACCACCTTGTCCATTTCAGAAATCGCGATGTTCACCTGGTCGATGCCGTTGGACTGCTCCCTGGATGCCTGGGTGATCTCCGATACCAGGGTACCCACCTTTTGCGCACTTTCAGCTACCTTGCCGAAGGCCTCGCTGGTGTCGGACACCAGTTTGGATCCGTCATCCACTTTCTTGACCGTGCCCTTGATGAGCTGGGCCGTATTTTTGGCAGCATCCGCAGCCCGCATGGCCAGGTTCCGCACTTCATCGGCCACCACAGCGAATCCGGCACCGGCTTCCCCGGCCCGGGCCGCTTCCACGGCCGCATTCAATGCAAGCAGATTGGTCTGAAAGGCGATTTCATCAATGGTTTTGATGATTTGGGAGGTCTCTTCGCTGGCCCTGGAGATATCTTCCATGGACTGGGTCAGCTGATGCATGGAGTTGTTGGCCGAATCGATCACCTGGTTGGTATCTATCATAAGGCCGTCGGCATTTCCGGCGTTTTCCGCATTCTGTTTGGTCATGGAGGACATCTCTTCCATGGAGGAAGTGGTCTCCTCAATGGAGGCGGCCTGTTCCGATGCCCCTTCGGCAAGGGACTGGCTGGCGGATGACACCTGACCGGATGCGGAAGCGACCTGGTCCGATCCCTCTCCAAGACCGGCAATAATTCGGTTGATGGGCACAGTGATGCTTCGGGCGAACCAGACGAACCCCAGAACGGTCAAAAACATAAACAGGGTACCGCTGCCCAGCACGATATTTCGAATGGAATGAGCCGGCCCCAGTAATTCAGCCTCATCCTGTGTCACTGCAACACTCCAGCCTGCAGCCGCCACCGGCGCAAAACCGGCAATCTTATCGACCCCCCTGAACTGATAATTTTCCACCCCTGTTTTCAGTGCCATCATCTGACGGGTAATCTGTTCCATCCCTTTCAAATCATTGACATTGATCTCAAAAATGAATTCCCGATTGGGATGGGCAATCGTAACCCCTTTGCCATCCAACATAAACGGGTATCCGGTATTGCCGAGCTTGATCTGGGTTATCCGTGCAGAAAGGGCATCCAGTTTAATTACAGACCCGTAGATTCCGACAAACTGGCCTGAAGCCGTCTTTACAGGCACTGCCACCACAAACACTGGATTTCCGCTGGCCATGGACTTCACCGGTGTACCGATCGTTATTTTTCCTGCTTTTGCAGCCTTGAAATAATCTCTGGCTGCCACAGAGTCTCCTTTGAGCCGCCTTGTGCCCCCGGTGCTGTCGGAAATGGTAAATCCCTGGGCATCCGCCACAAAGAGCAGATCATAGTCTCTACCGACCTTCTCGTATAGCTTGACAAAAAAATTATCTAAAGCGGTCAATTCCTCCTGGGCCTGGGCCTTGCCCGATTCCAGCACCTTGATGGCCGCATCGATCACCAGAGGATTAACGGCCATTTTTTGTGCCAGCTTGACCTCCTGGTCAATGGTCACTTCCGCCATGACCGCCAAGTCCTGAGCCACCTGTTGGACTTGGGCCTTGCCGGCATTCATCAATGCATTGGATGACGTGTTGACTGCAAAAACGCCGACAAACAATACGGGGATGACAACCGCCATTATCCCGCCCAGAATCAATTTAAATGTCAGGGATTTTTTTTTCATGTTTTTCTCCATTAAGTAAAGCTAAAAAGAGTTAATCATTTTTTATGCCAGCTGATTCATTGAATGAATTTCATCCGCATCCACAACAATGTCGATCTGAATGCAGGCCCCGGACATCCACCAAAATGGATCCGTACAGCGTTTCCAGTCCGATAAAATCAGCCAGATCCTCAGTCTGATAACATATCAAGAACCTCCCGCAGCTTTTCAGCCAGATTGTCCATTGAAAAAGGTTTCTGAAGAAAATGCACCCCTTCATCCAGCACCCCCTGGTGGGCAATGACATTGGCAGTGTACCCAGACATAAACAAAATTTTGATGTCCGGATACAGGGCAGACAGTTTTCCGGCTAGGTCCCGTCCGCTCATCTCCGGCATCACCACATCGGTGATGACCATGTGGATCCGGTTGTTATGTGATTGGGCCAGGGTCATGGCCCGGCTGGGGGAATCTGCGGCAAGAATGGTGTAATTCAGGCTTTTCAGCATGGCTTTCAGCATGTCCAGTATGTCGTCTTCATCTTCCACGACAAGCAGGGTTTCACCGCTGCCCCGGGGTATGGGTGAAACTGATTTTTCCGGCAGTGTGTCCGGCAGATCCGCAGTATGGCACGGCAGGTAGATCCGGAAACTGCTGCCTTTACCCGGCTCGCTGTAGGCATTGATGAATCCGTTGTTCTGTTTGACAATGCCGTACACCGTTGCAAGGCCCAAGCCGGTGCCCCTGCCGGTTTTCTTGGTGGTGAAAAAGGGTTCAAACAGGTTGTCCAGAGTGTGCCTGTCCATGCCACATCCATCATCGCTCACTGCCAACATAACAAATTTCCCCGGCACAAATCCGGCATGGACGGCACAGTAGTCCGGATCAAACACTTTCATGCCGGTTTCGATGGTAATTTTGCCCACATCTGCGATCGCATCCCTGGCGTTTACACACAGATTCACCAGTATCTGATCAATTTGGGAAGGATCAATTTTCACTGCCCGCAGATCGCCTGCTGGCTGCCACCGCAGGTCGATATCTTCTCCGATGAGCCGGGAGAGCATTTTAATCATGTTGCACACAGTACTGTTCAGGTCGATCATCCTGGGGGAGATGGTCTGTTTTCTGGCAAAGGCAAGCAGCTGCCGGGTGATGTCAGCGGAACGGCCCGCAGCATTATGGATCTGTTCCAGATCCTTGTACACAGGATCGGTGGGGGCCGTTTTTTTCAGGCCCAGTTCAGCGCGTCCTGAAATCACCCCCAGCATATTGTTGAAGTCATGGGCGATTCCACCGGCAAGGGTACCGATGGCCTCCATTTTCTGAGCCTGAGCAAGCTGGGCACGGAGACGTTCTTTTTCTGTTTCTGCCTGTCTGGTCTCAGTAATGTCGCGAACGATTCCCCGGAACCCGTTGGGAACATTTTTTGAATCCCTAACAACAGCGGCAGAATACTCAAGCGTTCTTCTTTGATTGTCTTTCCGTATGATATCCCACTCAGCCCTTTGAACCGGGTGGCCTGTTTTGTATATCTCATTGTATGTCTGATAGACCTTTTTTATAATTGATTCTTCTGCGGCATAATGGCTGAAATTGGTGCCTCTCATCTCTTCACAGCTGTAGCCAAAAAGGTTTAGAAACGCGGCATTGAAATAAATGAAATTCCCGGCCAGGTCCACCTCATGATACCCTTCAGCCATTTCATTGAGGATAGTCCGGTATCGTTCCTCACTCTCCCGCAATGCCTCCTCGGCCCTTTTGCGCTCTGTGATATCAGTCACAACCCCCATCGTACCGATAAATTCACCGCTTTGCTTATCAAACCGGGGGCCGGCACCGATCAATACCGGAAATTTTTCACCGTTTTTGTGGTGCAGAGTAATTTCATACCGATCAATATATCCCCGGGAACGTTTGGCTAAGGCCTCTTTTGCAATGGTCTGCTGTTCGGGCGATACCATATCCAGCCAGCATTTACCGATGATCTCTTCGGGCAGATATCCAAGCATTTCTGACAAAGGCTGATTGATAAATATGACCGTCTCCTGGGTATCTGTCAGCACAAGGCCTTCGGTCATGTACGTCATTATTTCTTCAGCCAAAAACCCGGATTCCAACATTTTATTTTCAAGCTGCGTATGGTCAGTGTTTAGTTCCTGAAACTGTCTTTCCAATTCTTCATAGGAAGGCTTTGCTTTCATTGTCATACAAACCTCGTTTTACTGTCCGACTACACATAAATTTTCAGTGCACCAGTTTTCAGGGCTGAAAACACTATTTTCAAATTCTCCTGAACATCACCGGTGACAATTTATTTTTTCCAAGCATTCGACCATACTTACCCCAATTATCCCTCCACAACTATGGATTTGTCTGGGGTTTGGAAATCGTTGACATATCAACCATTTATTTACTATTTTCTATTTCAAACCATATTTTTTCTTGACAGCGTTTTTCCTGACACCCCAATGCCATAGATAGTTTTAGGATACGCTATAGATACAATACAGCTATGTCAACTATTTTTATCACTTTCCGGGCTGGATCAAACGATGCCGGCAAAAACCTCGATCCGTCGGAAAACCGATTTACGAAATGGAAAAGCCCCCAGGATTCCAGGCCAGCAGCAAGATGCCATCGCCGATTCGATGATTCTTCCATGCCCCCCCATTGGCTCCTGGTGTCGGACGGAATGACCGGATACAGTTGCATTATTCTGACATCGACAATCAAAAACTTCAGGCCATGGAAAGGTTTCAGACCTCGGAGTGACGCTTCCTCTGGTTCAAAAATTTCAAAAAAACGATCGCGCCGCTTGTCATCAGCTGAAACAATGCAAAGACCATGATGGAATAATCCTGCTCAATCACAGAATACAATCCCCACACCACCCCGTCTGACATGGACAACACCCATGTCCCAAGAGACAGGTCCGTCAGGTCTTCTTCCCTGGCTGCCACGCATATCTGAGGAATGTTGGACACCAGGATGCTGATGGGCAAGATGATGCCAAGACCCGCCTCTTTCTTGATCAGAAACGCAACAGACAGCGCAATAAACCAGACTGGGGCAATCCGGAATTCTTTGATGTTGCGCCCGAATTTCAAGGCAGATATCGTGATCACAAAAAAAACAGCGGCAGATGCACCCGTGGCCAGGGTCACATAGGGCTGGTTTGTCAAAACCCCGTATGCGGCCCAGCCGAAACTGACGATGGCACTGGTCAAGGCCGTGTCAACGGAAACGCCTAAGGCCTGTCTTGAGCGCAACAGCCTGAGCAGTTGCGGCAGGGCCCGGACCAGCCCGATGACTGTGCCGGCCAGACCCAGAATGAGTGTGATATTCATTGTTTGGTGTGGTCTTTTAAGCTATGTTTGGTGTTTTTTAATCGTGCTATCGAATCAGAGATTTTCTGATCTGGTGCATTCAAATGGATTAATGCATTTTTTGAGATGCGTCCAACGATAAATAATGATATGTATAATCGAAAAATGCGATTAAAATGTGGGTGGCAATGGATTTATATAAGCTGAAGACATTTAAAACCGTGGCGGCATTTTTAAATTTCAACCAGGCGGCCAGATATTTAAATTGTGCGCAATCCACGGTATCAAACCAGATCAAATCCCTGGAAGATGAGATGGGCGCTTTCTTTTTCAAACGCATGGGGAAAAAAGTGCAGTTGACCACGGCCGGTGAAAAAATGGTCGGGTATGCCAATAAGCTGCTTTCCATGGAACAGGAGGCCATTGCTGACATCACAGGAAAAAAAACACCCCAGAAAACGATTTGTGTGAGAGGGCCGGAAGCAATTATTGACTGTTATTTCCCTGACCTCATTAAAAAAACTTTGGCACAGTATCCAGCCGTCCAGTTTGATATCAGCAACTGTCTGGAAAACAATATCGAAAATGAACTTCAGACGGAAGCGATCGATCTGGCTTTTATTTTTTCCGACTACATCAGTTCACCCCGGCTGATCACGGAAAAAATATTTACTGAAACCCTGATTATGGCGGCACTTCCCACCCATCCTCTGGCGGAAAAGCCCACAGTCGATGCAGGTGACCTTCATGCTGAAACACTTTTGTTTTTAAAAACAGGGTGCGGATACGGGCTCCCGTTCAGGCAGCTGCTGAACACGCACATGGTAAAACCGGCGTCTATCATAGAAATCACCAGTGTCGAAGCCATCAAAAAATGTGTCAAAAAAGGCATCGGCTTGACGATTCTGCCAGAAAATTCCATACAAAAAGAGCTTCAAAACAGGGAACTGGTGCCGTTGAGCTGGGCAAAGGATTTGACGACCCCTGTGTTGATGGTCTGGCATAAGGACAAAAAAATCACCGGTGTCCTGGAAAATTTCATGCACCTGGCCATGCAGTTGCGGTCAAACAGACCCTGAGTTTTTCCTTGCACCCATCCCGGCAGATGATTATGGTAGCAGCATGAAAAATAGCGACTTTTATTCACACACACTTAGGAATCCACACCCATGAACCATAGTTTCGGCGAGCTGGATCCTGATATCCTGGGATTGATCCTGTATGTGGGGCTGGCCCTGGTTTTTTCGTTTCTTTGTTCCGTGGCGGAAGCCGTTCTTTTGAGTGTCACTCCCTCGTACATCGAAGGGTTGAAAAAAAAACATCCCCGGAAAGCCGGGCTCCTGCAACGACTTAAACAGGACAATGTGGACCGGTCTTTGGCCGCCATTTTGACATTGAACACCATTGCTCATACCGTCGGGGCCATCGGTGCGGGAGCCAAAGCCACGGCCGTGTTCGGCAGCGCCTGGTTCGGGGTGTTTTCCGCTGCCATGACCCTGATGATCCTGTTTTTGTCGGAAATCCTTCCCAAAACCATCGGTGCGGTCTACTGGTCGAGCCTGACCGGCCCCACCGCAATTTTCATCAACACGCTGATTACCATCCTGTACCCTGTTGTCTGGCTGTCTGAAAAACTGACCAAACTCATTTCCCGGGGGAAAACCATGCATATTCTTTCCCGGGACGAATTCATTGCCATGGCATCCGTGGGTGAACGCACGGGTCAGATCCACACCAAAGAATCCAGAATCATCCAGAATCTGCTCCGGTTTGAAAGTCTGAAAGCCACGGATATCATGACACCGCGCACCGTGGTGTCTGCGTTGCCCGAAGATATGACCATTGATGCCTCTTTGAAATACATCATGAAAACCCCTTTTTCACGCCTGCCTGTATACAAGTCACACTTAGACGATGCCACGGGGTTTGTTCTCAAAGATGATATATTGATTTTCATGGCCCAGAAAAGGGGAAAAGCGACACTCAAGGCGCTGAAACGGGACATCATGGCCGTGCCCAGCTCCATTCCTTTGACCGTGCTGTTTGAACGGTTTCTGACCGAACGTCAGCACATTGCCCTGATCGTCAGTGAACATGGGGGCACAGACGGGCTGGTGACCCTGGAAGACCTGATTGAAACCCTCATGGGAATGGAAATCGTGGATGAAAGAGACAACGTGATCGACATGCGGGCTTTGGCCCGGAAACAGTGGATGGCCCGGGCCAAAGCCATGGGTCTGGAACCGGAAACAACGGAGACACCCGGAAATGAAATATGACGTGATTATTGTGGGCGGCGGACCGGCAGGGTTGTTTGCCGCCGGATATCTGATGGAACATGCCCGGTTAAAGGTGCTGCTCATTGAAAAAGGCAAAGATCCCCTCAAACGCAAATGCCCCAACCATCATTTGCAGAAATGCGCCGGATGCGACCCGTGCAATATCCTGTCAGGCATCGGCGGGGCCGGGCTGTATTCAGACGGCAAGCTCAATTTCATTCCCCGGCTGGGAAAAACCGATTTGACCCAGTTCATGCCCTTGTCAGAGGCCCAGGCCCTGATCGATGAAACGGAAGCCGTGTTCACCCGGTTCAACATGGACGGGCCCGTCTATCCCACGGACATGGACGCGGCCCGGCAGATCCGAAAAGAGGCCCGGCGGTTCGGCATCGACCTGATGCTCATCCGGCAGAAACACTTAGGGTCCGACAACCTGCCCGGGTATATCGCTGCCATGGCCGATCATATCCGGGCAAAAGGGCTGGCCGTCAAAGTCAACGAGACCGTCACCGATATTCTGGAACAGGACGGGCAGGTGACCGGGGTGGTCACGGACAAGGCCACTTACACAGCGCCGCACGTGATTCTGGCGCCGGGCCGGGTAGGGGCCAACTGGATGTCAACTGTGGCACAGAAACACGGTATTAATCTAAGCCAGCGGGGCATCGAAGTGGGGGTGAGGGTGGAGGTGCACAATGATATCATGGACGATCTGTGTAACATCATCTATGATCCCACCTTTTTTATCCAGACCCATACCTATGACGATCAGACAAGGACTTTTTGCACCAACCAGGGGGGATTCATCTCTCTGGAAAACTACCGGGATTTTGTGTGTGTCAACGGGCATGCCTATTCAGGGAAAAAATCGGAAAACACCAATTTTGCGTTTCTGTCCAAAGTGATATTGACGGAACCCGTGACCGACAACCAGTCCTATGGCGAGTCCATCGGCCGGCTGGCCACCATCATCGGCGGGGGCAAACCCATTTTACAACGATTCGGGGACCTGAAACGGGGGCGCCGCTCCACCTGGCACCGCATCCGCAAAGGCTATATCGAACCCACCATGAC
>JAIPDL010000022.1 GCA_021737695.1 Desulfotignum sp.
AAAAACTGGCAGCAGGGCACGTTTGACGGATGGGAAAAAATTGACGGCCAGGAACTGACCCGGCGGTATCTGAAAAAAAATTCAGCCTGCTATGGATGCCCCATCGGGTGCGGCCGCCTGACCCGGGTGACAGACGACGGATTTGAAGGTGAAGGCGAGGGCCCGGAATATGAAACCCTGTACGCCATGGGTTCCAACTGCATGATCGACAACCTGGGTGCCATCACCAAAGCCAACTATATCTGCAATGAAATGGGCATGGATACCATCACCATGGGGGCCACCATCGCCTGTGCCATGGAACTGGTGGACCGCGGATACCTCAGCGAAGACCGGGTGGGCCGGTCCCTACAATGGGGAGATGCCGAAGCCCTGGTGGAACTGACCCGGATGACGGCCGCGCGGGAAGGATTCGGGGATGAACTGGCTCTTGGCAGCTTCCGGCTGGCTGAAAAATACGGCCATACGGAACTGGCACCCGTTTCCAAAAAACAGGAATTCCCCGGGTATGAACCCAGGGGGGCTCAGGCCATGGGGCTGGCCTATGCCACTTCCCCCATCGGGGGGTCTCACATGCGCGGCGACCCCGCCTATTTTGAACTGTTCAGCGTGCCCCAGCCCATGGATCCCCATATCTGGGAAGGCAAGGCCAAAGTCACCGCCGCGTTCCAGGATCTGTCCGCCATCATCGATGCCGCGGGACTGTGCATTTTCTTTGCCGTCCGAAATCTGGCGGCAAAAGACCTGGGCGTGGCCCCCACGGGCATTCTGGAATACCTGAACGCCGCCACGGGCAGTGATTATACCCTGGAAGAACTCATGCAGGCAGGAGAACGGATCATCACGGCGGAACGGGTATTTCTAAACCATGCCGGGTTTTCCAGAAAGGATGACACCCTGCCTGACCGGTTGACAAAAGTTCCCATGCCGGCAGGTCCGGCCAAAGGCCTGGTCTGCCATCTGGAAGAGATGCTGGATGAGTATTATGAGGTCCGGGGCTGGAACCGTGACGGCATCCCGGAAACAAAAACCCTTGAACGCCTGGGCCTGGCATGACAGGTCCAGGGACTCCCCCCCATGGAGATTGAACTCAGGCTGTATGGCGGGCTGAACCGGTATGCACCGGACGGACAGACCTGTTCAGTCTACCGGGTGGCCCCGTCTGCAACGATCAGCGATGTGGTCACCCGCCTGGGTATCCCCGACACCTTTTATATCACCGTACTGCGTAACGGCCGGCGGGAGGAATTGTCCTCCCGCCTTGAACCCAAAGACATCCTGACCCTGCTGCCGCAAATCGACGGCGGTTAAAACACCGACCATTCCTGGAACTGGAACAGGCTGTGCGCAAGGATGCCTGTTTCATCTCCCGCCCTCTCTACCCGAACATTGATTTTTATTCAGACATCACGCTGCGGGCTGTCCGCATCCCCAAACAGAGTAGAAAATTCAGTCAAACCAGGTTCTGCAACCGGGTGGCTTCTTGCGGCCACCCGGTTTTTCGTATTGACTTCCCGTCATTTCTGCACCAGTCCCCCTTTTGTTTGTGTAATTATTGGTTGTTTATTGTAATTATTAATTCATATCTATATATTATAGTCTAAAAACAACAATTAATCATTGACAATAACGCAAAAAACCCATTACATAAGGTCCTGGTTTTTTGAGAAGGGGTGTCTTTGCCTGCACCGCAGGCAAAGACATCAGGGTCGTGGCATGAAAATTTTTCAAGTTAAAGGAAGAAAAAAATGAAACAATTCCGGTATTTCCTAGCGGTTTTATGTATCTTTTCAGCTGTTTCGATCCTGCCGGCCCTTGCCCAGGAACCGGCAGGCTCAGGAGAGGTGTATGATCTGGGCGATGTGCTCATCATGGAAAAAGGCGATGAAGTGAATGCCATCACCAGCATCGACACGTTGTCCAGCTATGACATCGAGATGCAGGGAAGCCAGACCGTATCGGAAGCCCTGGAACTGATCCCGGGCCTTGATGTCCAGACCGGCGGCAAAGGACAATCCTATGTCACCCTTCGGGGGTTTGACCAGCGGAATATCAAGGTGCTCATTGACGGGGTGCCGGCCAACCCGACCTATGACGGATCCCTGGATCTGTCCCAGATTCCCGTGGATGCCATTGCCAGAATCAAGGTGATCAAAGGCGCGTCCTCGGTCCTTTACGGCCCCAACACCATGGGCGGAGTCATCAATATCATCACCAAAAAGGGCGGGGAAAAGCCGTTCACCAGCGTGAGAACCTCCTTTGGTGAAAACAGCACCCAGAATTATATTTTCAACCATGGGGCCGGCAAAGGCAATTTCAACTACTGGATCACGGCCAGCCACCGGAAAACCGACGGGTTCGAACTGTCGGACGATTTCGATCCCACCAATCCCGTCACCGGTATCGGCACGGACTACAACGAAGACGGCGGAGTCCGGGATCTGAGCGACTATGAAAAAACCACGGTGAGCGCCAAATTCGGATATGAATATGATGATGATTCCAAGCTGTATATGACCGTGGATTACCATGACAATGACAGAGGCATCCCCACGGAAAATTCCAGATACTGGGATTTTAAAAACTGGGAACAATGGCATGTCAGCCTGGCCGGAGAACATGATGTCACCAACCTTTTGTCCATGAAAGCCCGGCTCTATTACATGAAACACGACGACACCCTGGAAGATGTGAGCTGGGATGCCGACCACACCTCCAGCAAAAAATGGTTCCAGACAAGTTCCTATGATGACTATTCCATTGGTGGGGAAGTCCAGGGATATCTGGATTTCGGTGATATCAGCCTGGTGAAGATGGGGGTCAGCTATATGAAGGCCAACAATATCCAGCGGGAATATCTGGATGCCACCAGCATGCCTGTCATTAAATTCGGCGATCCCATCGGATGGGCCCCGGAACAGGAATATGAGGTGGATATCTATTCTTTCGGACTGGAAGACGATATCCGGGTGACCGACAAAATGACCCTGACCGCCGGGGTGAGCTATGATGTTCATGACCCGGTCAAAGCGTTTGACGGCAGTGATTCCATAGACCGGGACAAGACCAGCACCTGGAACCCCCAGGCCGGCGTTTCCTATGATTTTACCGAAGATTTCACCATGTATGCATCCGTGGGCAAAAAGACCCGGTTCCCCCAGATGAAGGAATTGTACAGCGATCTGGCCGGAGGCAACACGGATCTGGATCCCCAGCAGACCATTGCCTATGAGATCGGCGCCACCAAACGGTTCAACCATGGGGTAAGTCTTTCCGGGGCCCTGTTTTACAATGATATCACGGACCGGATCGACTATGATATCGATGACAATCTCACCAATATCGGGGAAACCGAGATCAAGGGGATGGAAACCCAGCTCAACTACCAGAGCCCCTGGAACCTGGATCTGGGCCTGGGATATACCTACCTGTCTGCCACGGACAAGGCGGATGAGGCCAGACCGGAACTGGATGCGGAAAGAATTCCGGAGCACAAGTTTTTTGTGGATGCCAGGTATTTCTTTGATTTCGGCCTGACCGCCGCCTGCCAGGCCATTTATACCAGTGACCAGGTCGAATACGACTGGGATTTCAATCCCAGGGATATCGATGAATTCTGGGTGGTGAATGCCAAACTGAACCAGGATATCAAGTTATTTGAAAAAATATCCACGGCCGTTTTTCTGGAAGTCAAAAACCTGTTTGACGAAGATTATGAAGAAGGCAGCGGTCCCTATCCGGGAAGAAATTTTCTGGCCGGGATGCAGTTCAGCTTTTAATTGAAACAACCCTGACAGGGCGGCAGTGACATACCGGGCAATTCCGGCTTCTGCCGCCCTGTCTGTCTAAAAAGAACTGAAACATCATGACCTTTAAAAAACTGTTGTGGCCGGTTGTCTGTGTGGCCTGCCTGATCTTTCTGTTCAGTATCTATACGACGGGCCAGAAAAAAAAACAGGCCCCCGTGCCGGGAAACCCCCGCACCATCACGGACATGAAGGGCCGGACCTTTGAGGTGGCAGACCCGCTGGAGCGGATCGCCCTTTTGGGCGGCCCCACGGGCCAGATTGCATTTATTCTGGGGGTTGAAGACCAGCTGTGCGCCGTCACCAAAACCCTGAAAATGTCCGAACTGGTCAAGACGTTTTTTCCTCAAATTGCGGACCTGCCCGGTCCCCGCGCCACTTCCGGCTCCATCAACATCGAGGAACTGATCAAAGCAGATCCGGACATCGCCATTGCCGGGGACATTGACGGCGGCATTGTCCTGGAAAAGACCCGGATCCCCGTGGCGTTTCTGGAAGACAGCATGGGCGAAGGAATGGAAGACATTAAAAAGGAAGTCCGGTTTTACGGGGTTGTGTTCAATACCCCGGACCGGGCCGAACGATATGTAACCTATCTGGAGCGGTTCACGGCCCTGGTTCTGGAACGGACCCGGGATATCCCTGAAAATCAGCGCAAAAAAGTGTTCCAGGGATACAACCCCAGCCACCTGGTGACCCTGGGAGGCGACACATTCATGCAGGAACGCATCGAGATCGCCGGATGCCTGAACGCCGCCCAAAGCGTGACCACCATCGGCCAGCGCACCGGGCTGCATTCCGGCTTAGGAGAGGTTTCCATGGAGCAGGTTTTGGCCTGGAACCCCGATATTCTGGTGATCAACTACGGCACCCCGGAGGACGTGTATGCCGATCCTCAATGGCAGCAGATCCGGGCCGTGGCAAACCGGCAGGTGTATCCCCAGCCGGCCGGGGTGTTTATTTTCAACCGGCCCACGGCGGAATCCGCGGCCCTTTTCCCGTTGTGGCTGGCCGGCATTGCCTATCCAGAAAAATTTTCAGATGTGTGCATCCCCTGTCTTGTCAAAGAGTTCTACGGGGAGGTGTTTGACTTTGACCTGAGCGATCCCCAGGCAAGCCAGATTCTTGACGGCACCTATGAAACCCGGATCATGAAAGGGGCCAGACATTAAAGATCAACGGTTTCATATCCAGGGCATGTCCAGCCGCATTTCTCCGGATGCGTGGATCAAAGTGTTCATGGGCCTGCTGGTCCTGGTGATGCTCTTTTCCTTAGGAAGCGGGCGGGTGGACATCACATTTGTCCAGACCCTGAAAATTCTGCTGTCCCCGGTGATTCCCCTGGGTTCAGACATATCCGACACCCTGTATTCGGTCATCGTGGATGTGCGGCTCCCCCGGATTCTGGCCGGCATGATGGTGGGTGGGGCCCTGGCCGTTTCCGGGGCGTCCTTCCAGGGGGTGTTCCAGAATCCCCTGGTCAGCCCCCATATCCTGGGGGTGGCGGCCGGCGCCGGATTCGGGGCGGCCCTGGCCATTCTTTTATTCGACAACATCTGGCTGATCCATCTCACCTCGTTTGTGTTCGGCCTGGCCGCCGTGGGCATGGCCTATGCCCTGTCCCGGGTGTACAAAATGACCCCCGTGCTGATGCTGGTGTTGTCCGGCATTGTGGTGGGATCTTTGTTTTCCGCATTGACTTCTTTTCTCAAATACATCGCCGATCCCATGAACAAGATGCCGGCCATCGTGTTCTGGCTGCTGGGATCCCTCAACCATGTGTCGTTCAGAGACATCCTGATCACGGCCCCTGTGTTCATCATCTGCATTTCCATACTGCTGCTGGTCCGGTGGCGCATCAACCTGCTGGCCATGGGGGATGAGGATGCCCGGACCCTGGGGGTCAATACGGAAGCCCTGAAACTGACCATCATCGTGTGCGCCACCATTGCCACGGCATCGGCCGTGTGCATCAGCGGCATCATCGGGTGGATCGGCATTATGATCCCCCACATCGGGCGGCTCATCGTGGGGCCGGACCACAAATACCTGCTGCCCATCTCGCTGGTGATCGGGGCCGCCTATCTGGTGGCCGTGGACACCATCGCCCGGACCGCTCTGACCACGGAAATCCCCATCGGCATTCTCACGGCCATATTCGGGGCCCCGGTATTTGCCCTGCTGCTCAGGAAAACCCAGAAGGCGGGATGAATCATGCATGGCCAAGTTGACATAACCGGTCTGGCATTCGGATACACGGAACAGAACCCCATCTTTTCAGACATTGACATGCTTCTGGATCCGGGACAGGTGTTCTGCCTGCTGGGACCCAACGGCTCCGGCAAATCCACCCTGCTCAAATGCATCATGCAGGTGCTTACTCCGGCAGCCGGCCGTGTTGTGGTGGACGGGGAGGATTTGAGCGGATTGGGTGCCAACCAGATCGCGGCAAAACTGGGGTTCGTTCCCCAGACCCTGGTGTCTGCCTTTCCTTTTACCGTGGAAGAAATCGTGGTCATGGGACGGGCGTCGCAGATCCGCATGACCGCCTCGCCCTCCAGAAAAGACCGGGAAATGGCCATGGCCGCTCTGGAACGTATGGACATCGCCCACCTGGCCCTGCGGCCCTGCAACCAGTTGTCCGGCGGCGAGTGGCAGCAGGTGCTCATTGCCCGGGCCCTGACCCATTCCCCCCAGGTGCTGCTCCTGGACGAACCCACCTCCCACCTGGACATCGGCAACCAGGTCAAAATCCTGGAGACCGTCAACCGCCTGGCCGAAGACGGCATCACCATTCTCATGGCCTCCCATTTTCCGGACCACGCCTTTTTGACGGCCCACCAGGTGGGGATTCTGAAAACCGGCCGGCTTCAGGCCCTGGGGAATCCCGATGACACCCTGTGCGAATCCGTGCTGTACGATACTTACGGGATCCATATCCGGGTGGTGGCCCTGGAAAAAGGGGTGAACCGGAAGATATGTATCCCGTTGCTGCAAGAAACCAACCGCCCTGTCCCTGCCAAGGAGGTATCATGACCTGTCAGGCCCGTATCCGGACATTGTTCCATCCGGCCGCCATTCATCCGCCCAGCACCCACTCCCCTGCCATCCGTATCGCTGATGCCGCACCCGGAGTTGTCCGCCGGTGTTTCCCTGCCTTGACCGCTGCGGTCTGCCTGGGGGCGTTTCTGACGGCATGCCTGGTTTTGCCGGCGCTGCTCCCGGCCCGCGTCTCAGCCGGCCCGATTGAGGTGACCGATGCCGCCGGCATCTGTTTGTCCCTTGACAAACCGGCGGCCCGGGTGGTGGTAATCGGGGCGGCCCCGTTCATCCCCCTGCACATGGTTTACATGTTTGATCAGGCAAGAAACCGGCTGGCGGGATTTGAAGTCCGGGGCCAGGTCACGGATGAATTCCTGGAAATGATCGACCCGGACCTGTCCTTGAAACAGACCCTGGCGGCCAATCCCGGCCCGGAAAGCGTGGCCGCCCTGGCACCGGACCTGGTGATCACCAAATCCACGGTGGAAGGCCAGGCGGCCCGGACCCTGAAAGCCTTAGGCATTCCCGTGATGCATGTGGGGGCCGAAACCCCGGACATGTTTCTTTCCGATATCAGGAACCTGGGAAAGGTGCTGGGACAGGAACGCCGGGCCGATACCATTGTGCAGTTTTACACCGACCACCTGGCACGGATTCAACAGGCCGTGGCAAAGGTACCCGATCCGTCCCGACCCAGGGTTCTGATTCTGGAGTACAGCAACCGGGGAAACCGCCAGGCCCTGAACGTGCCGGCACCTGGCTGGATCCAGACGCAGCAGGCCGTGATCTCCGGCGGCAGCCCGGTCTGGACCGACGGCGTTTCCGTGCGGGACGGCTGGCAAATCACGGGATTTGAACAAATTGCCGCCTGGGATCCGGATAAAATTTTTCTGATTGTCTGGTACCAGCTTAAAGGCTCTGAAATTCTGGATGCTTTATACCGGGATCCCAAATGGACTTCCCTGTCCGCTTTGAAACAAAACGAGCTCCACCTGTTCCCCCAGGACATTTTCGGATGGGATTCCGCCAGTCCCCGATGGATTCTGGGGGCATTGTGGATGGCCAAAAAAACCTATCCAGATCCGTTGGCGGACCTGGACATGCCCCAAACCGTCACGGCATTTTACACTCAGATGTATGGTCTGGACCCGGAAACCATTGCCGCCCGTCTGATGCCGGACCCCCTGTGATGAATGAGTGGAAGATGAAACCGTTGGAATGGGATGGATGAAATGGGGCAAATGAAAACGGAACGGCTCAAAATCAGGAAAACCGGTGTTGTCATGCTGGCGGCGGCCCTGTCGCTGCTGGCCGGTTCCGTATTTCTGGGCCGGTTCCCCGCCCCCTATGTCACGGGCCTGTCCGATCTCATGACCCAGGACCTGGTGCAGCAGGTGGTGTGGCAGATCCGGATCCCCCGGATTTTGAGCGCCTTTGTCACGGGCATGGTCCTGGCCGCATCCGGCATGGTCTTTCAGATGATTTTCCGTAACCCCATCGTGGATGCCGGATTCCTGGGCGTGTCCGGCGGGGCCGCCTTCGGGGCCTCCCTGGGCATCGTGCTGCTGGGCGGATCCGTGGCTGCCATCCAGGGCAGTGCAGCCCTGTTCGCCGTGCTGGGCCTGGGGTTTTCCTGGATCATGGCCGTGCGGATCCGGTTCGGGGACTGGATCCTGCGGCTGATCCTGGCTGGCATTGCCGTGTCCGCCCTGTTTGCCGCCGGCACGGGTTTGCTCAAATATCTGGCCGACCCCCTGCGGGAGCTGCCGGAACTGACCTTCTGGCTGCTGGGCGGGCTGTGGGGCATCACCTGGACCGATACCCTCCAGGTCCTGGCTGTGTGCATTCCCTGCCTGGTTATCATCTGGCTGTTCCGGTGGCGCCTGAACCTGTTGTCCATGCAGGATGAAACCATATTTTCCCTGGTGGCCGATGCATCCAAAGAACGGATTGTACTGCTGCTCACGGCGGTCATTGCCACGTCCGCCGTGGTGTGCAAGGCCGGACAGGTGGGATGGGTGGGCCTGATCATCCCCCACATCGCCCGGCGTCTCGTGGGATCGGATGCCCAGAAGGCTTTGCCGTGTTCACTGGTGCTGGGGGGCATTTTTCTGCTGCTGTGCGACAATGCCTCCCGCACGCTGTTGTCCGGGGAAATTCCTCTGGGGATTCTGACTTCCTTTATCGGGGCCGGGCTGTTCCTGATCCTGCTGCTGACCCGCCCGATGCTGCTGGGGAGAAAGTGACATGAGTGCGGCCGTTTCCATCCGGGATCTGAGTTTTGCCTATGAAAAGGATCCCGTGATCTCCCACCTGGACCTGACGCTTCCGGCCGGCACTATTACAGCCGTGCTGGGGGCCAACGGCGTGGGAAAAACCACGCTCCTGCACCTGCTGCTCGGCCTGTTTGAACCGGACAGCGGTGAGATCCATTTTTTCGACAGACCGATTCACAACTATTCCCAAATCCGGCGCAAGCAGCTGATAGGCATGGTGTCCCAGAACGATACCCCGCCCTTTGACCTGCGGGTGGACGAATATGTGCTTCTGGGCCGGGCCCCCCACCTGGGCCTGCTCACCATTCCCGGGGACCCGGACCGCGCGGCGGCGGGAACTGCCCTTTCCACCGTGGGCATGACCCACATGGCCGGCCATACCGTGACCCGGCTGAGCAGCGGAGAAAAACAGCTGGTGAACACGGCCCGGTCCCTGGCCCAGGAGCCGGAGATCCTCCTGCTGGACGAGCCCTGCTCTCACCTGGACCTGATCAACTCCCGGCAGATGCTGATATTGATGGAAACCATCGCAAAAAAGGGCAAAACCGTGGTATTTACCACCCATGATCCCAATGCCGCCGCTGCGGTGGCAGACCAGGTCCTGCTCATGAAAAAGGGCAAACTGGTGGCGGCCGGCACGGTGGCACAGACCCTGACCCGGGGGTTGCTCACCCGCACCTATGGGGGGGATGTGGAAGTGATTGAAACGGAAAAAGGACCGTTTGTCAGGGCCGTATAAACATGAAACAACCCCAAAAAACCCGGATCTGAAACAGGACCCGGTTCACAGGAGACCCATGGAAAAACTGACCGACTGGACAAGATTGTGGAAACAGCTGTCTAAAATTCAATCCCGGGCGTTTTCAAAAAAACAGCCCGACAGGGAAGACAGCTGGCGGGACAAAGCCAGGGATTACGACAAAAAAGTGGACCAGCGGTGGGCCAGACCGGATTCTTCCCGGCAGTTTCTCTTGGACAAGCTCACGGCCCACCCGGGATCGTCTCTTCTGGACATCGGGGCCGGCACAGGCAAATGGTCGGTCCTGGCTGCCCCTTATGCCGAAAAAATCACGGCCCTGGATCCTTCCAAAGCCATGCAGGCTGTGCTGAAAAATAAGATCCATGAGATGAAAATCACCAATATCGACATGTTTACGGGCGCGTGGCCCGAAGATGACCCGGGTCCCCATGATTTTATCCTGGCCTCCCATTCCATGTATGGAATTGCCGATTTTCCTTTGTTTGTGACCCGAATGTGCGACACGGCCCGCAAGGGCTGCATCCTGGTGATGCGGGCCCCGTTTGCCGACTCGGTCATGGCACAGGCGGCCATGCAGATCTGGGGCCAGCCCTACGACAGCCCCAATTTCCAGATCGCCTACAACATCCTGCTGGGTATGGATATCTACCCGGATGTGATCATGGAAGCGGACGGCACCTGGCCGGCCTGGACCAGTGACTCCTTTGAGGCCGCCATGGCAGATATCAAACTCCGGCTGGACCTGGAAGACACGGCTGACCATGATGTGTTTTTATGGGAACTTCTGGCCAAACACCTGACCCGGCAGCCGAACGGCAGTTATGTATGGCCCGCCGGCAACCGGTCCGCATTGCTTTACTGGGACGTCTGATGACACAGCGATCCTTTTTTTCCCGGTTTCTCAAGCTGCTTTCCCCCGGCCTGTACCTGGGGGCCGGCCTATTTCTGGCCGCCGGCCTGAGCAGCTGCGACCCGGCAACACCCGACCTTCCCATGCGCACCATCACGGATCAGCTGGGCAGGGAGGTGACCTTTCCCGTGCTTCCGGAACGGATTGCGGCCCTGCATCATTTCGGGGGAAAAATCGTGTTTGCCCTGAACCGGCAGCACCTGCTGGTGGAAAAAAGCATCTACGGCATGGAGGCAAAGGCCCTGGCCGCCATCGACCCGGAATTTGCAGCCCTGCCCGGACTGGTCCAGGGACACGGCTACAATATCGAAGGCCTGGTGAGCCTGGCCCCCCAGGTGATTTTTTCCTATGCCTCCATGGACCAGTCCGAGCTGGCCCAGTTTGAAAACGCCGGCATTCCCGTGGTGGCGGTCCGGGGAGAAACCTTTGAGGAAAGCTTTGAGGCGGTGCGGTTGATGGCGGATGTGCTGGGGTGCCCGGAGGCCGGCCAAACCTACATATCAGCGTGCCAGGCCCTCCTGGATGAGGTGGCGGCCCGCCTGGAAAATAACGTGGACACCCCCGTGCCGGTCCTGTTTGCCGGCCCGCGCAGCGTGTATTCCGTGGCCACGGGCAACATGCTGCAGACCAGAATCCTGGCCCGGGCCGGGGCCCGGAATGTGGCCCAGGACCTGGAGGGGTTCTGGGCCGATGTATCCCCGGAACAGATCGCCAGGTGGGATCCCCAGGTGATTTTCCTGGGATCTTACCTGGATGTGTACGGCAAGGACAAAATTTTCACCCTGCCCCAGTTCCAGACCGTAAGCGCCATCAAGAACCGGCGGGTCTATACCTTTCCCTCCAATATCGGGTGGTGGGATTATCCGGCCCCCCACTGCGTGCTAGGCGTGGTGTGGACGGCCAAAACCCTGTACCCGCAACTGTTTGAAGACCTGGACCTGACCCAGGCGGCCAATGATTTTTATCACCGGTTCACGGGATATCCCTTTGAAGATTTAGGGGGACAACTGCCATGAAATACCGGTGGGCCATCCTGGGCACCGCTTTTGTCACCGGCCTGTTTGCCTGCCTGTGTATCGGGCGGTATCCCATCCATCCGGCACAAGTGATCCGGCTGCTGCTGGCCGGACTGGGCATGGACAGCGCCGCATCCGGCAGCCTGGCCGATCCCATGATGATTTTCTGGAACATCCGGGTGCCCCGGGTGCTCTTGGCCATGCTGGCCGGGGCCGGGATTTCAGCGGCCGGGGCCGTGTTCCAGGCCCTTTTCAGGAATCCCCTGGCCGCCCCCGACATCCTGGGGGTCACGGCCGGAGCCGGGTTCGGCGCGGCCCTGGCCATCATGTTCCTGGTGCCGGCCGCACTGGTGATCCAGGCCAGCGCATTTGTCTTCGGGATCACGGCCGTGACCCTGGCCTATATTCTGGCATCCCTGAGCCGGGACCGGTCCCCGTCCGTACTGGTGATTTCCGGCATCGTGATTTCCGCCATGTTCCAGGCCGGGCTGTCCTTTATCATGTACCTGGCCAATCCCTATGACCAGCTGGCCCAGATCATCTTCTGGACCATGGGCAGTTTCCACACCGCGTCCTGGGCCAAGATCCAGGCGACCCTGCCGGTGCTGGTGCCGGGCATCACCCTGCTGGTCCTGTTTTCCTGGCGGCTGAACATCATGACCCAGGGAGAGGAGGATGCCCTGTCATTAGGGGTTCCGGTGATGCGCTGGCGGATCTTTTATGTGCTGGTCAGCACCCTGATGGTGGCCGCTGCCGTGGCAGCCGCCGGCACCGTGGCCTGGATCGGGTTGATCGTCCCGCACATCGCCCGGTACCTGGCGGGGCCGGAACACACCCGGCTGATCCCCATGAGCGCGTTCCTGGGCGGATTTTTTCTCATGGTCATGGACAGCGTGGCCCGGAGCGTCATGCTGTCGGAAATCCCCATCAGCATTGTCACCTCCATTTTCGGGGCCCCGTTTCTGGGGTACCTGGTGATTCATGCGGGAAAGGCACGAATGTCCCATGACACTTGACATTCAGCGCCTTTCAGCCGGATACGGCAGCACACCGGTCATCTCCGGGATCCACATGACCGCTGCCGCCGGCCGGATCTGCGCGGTCATGGGCCGGAACGGGTCCGGTAAAACCACGCTGCTCCGGTGCATCAACCATGTGCTGCCGCCGGTGAAAGGAGAAATCCGGATCCTGGGGCAGGACATCACCCGGATGGCCCGGCACCGGATCGCACAGATCATCAGTGTGGTTCCCCAGGTGAATTTTTCTCCGTTTTCGTTTTCCTGCCGGGACATGGTGCTGATGGCGGGCGCCGCCAGGATCCGGCCCTGGGCCGCCCCGTCCAGAAAAGAACAGGATCGGGCCTTATCCGCCATGGCAGAGGTGGGAATCGATCATCTCGCATCCCAGGCCTTTAATGCCATTTCCGGCGGGGAGCGCCAGCTGGTGATGCTGGCCCGGGCCCTGTTCCAGGAAACCCCCATCATGCTGCTGGACGAGCCCACGGCCCACCTGGATTTCACCAACCAGCACCGGATCATGGCTCTGATGCGAAAGCTGGCCGCCAAACGGCAGATGACCGTGATCATCACCCTGCATGATCCCAATCTCACCTGCCATTACTGTGATGACGTGGTGCTGATCCACCAGGGCCGGGTGGCTGCCGCCGGGAAAACCAGCGATACCCTGACCGGAGAGGTGCTGGCACGGGTTCTGGGGGACAACATCCGCCTGGATGTCACCGCCGGCGGGGTCCGGGTGGCGGTTCCGGCACGATTTGATTCCGCAACCAACCGGCCGGCACATGATCCGGCCGACCCTTTGACAACCCATTAGAAAAAGAGGACAGTATGAAATGCCAGTTTTGTGAACGAACATGTGACCTGACCAAAGGCCGCAGCTTCTGCGGCATGTACATGGAAGAAAACGGACGGGTAAAGGAACGCTTTCCGGACCAGTGGTGCACCTACACCCCCTCCCGGATCGAGTCCGTGCCGTTTTACCATGCATATCCAGGCGCCCGGTCCATGATCATCGGCACGGCCGGGTGCAACTTCCGGTGCCGGTACTGTTCCAACGGGTTCATCGCGTGCAAAGATCCGGCCGATCTCCAGGAGGTGATGTATACCCTCCCTGCCGACCGGCTGGTGGCCATGGCCAAAAAGATGGGATGCCACAACATCGTGTTCAATGTGAATGAACCGGCCGTGTCCCTGCCCAGCCTGGAACGGGTCAAATATTATGCCCGGAAAGAAGAGATTCCCATGGGATGCCTGACCAACGGGTATACCACGGAATCCGCCACCCGGCTGATGATGGAGATTTTTTCCTTTGTGCACATCGGGCTCAAGGGGTTTTCCAACGCGTTTTACCACGAGTTTGTGGGGATCCCGGACATGGCCCCCATCCTTCGCAATATCCGGATGTTTGCCCAAACCTGTCACGTGGAGATTGCCTCTCCCGTGATCGAGGATGTCAATGACCATGAGCTGTTCGATATCGCCCGGTTCATCCATGACATCCGGCCGGACATCCCCTGGCACGTGTTCCGGCTCCTGCCCGAACACCACATGAAAGAATCGCTGTACCCCAACATCGACCGCATGGACCAGGCCCTGGAAACCTCCCGGAAACTGCTGCCCTATATCTATTTTCACAATTTCGTGGGATCCAGATGGGTGAACACCCTTTGCCCGGACTGCGGCCATACGGTGATCAAACGGTTCAGCCTGGGCTGTTCCGGGGACCGGCTCGATGAATTCCTGGCCCCGGGCAACACCTGCCCGGAATGCGGCACCCCTATCCCCATCCTGGGAACCCGGGTTGCCTGGAATGAAAAACAATCCGTATCCTGGGAGGCCGTGTCATGAGCCTGGCAGTGATCGATGCACGGGAATGGCAGAACCGGTTTGACCTGGAAACCGGGCAGCCCCGGAAAAGTGACACGCCCGGGGTGGAGATGGCGGCCGGGGTGCTTTCCCGGCATCCCTATCCCGGGGATGTGGATGAACAAGCCAACCAGTGGGTAACAGACACGGCCCTGGATCTCATCTCACACTATGACCCGGATCTGGTGTGCCTGAGCTATGTGCAGCAGTTTTTTTCTGACCGGCATTTCAAGCACCCGGAAACGGAACGGGAGCGCCTGTTTGCCGCCGCCATGGCAGAAGCAAACCGGTTTGTGGACCTCAGCGGATTTACCCCCGTGATCGTGGGCACGGGGGACATGATTCCCCTGGCCGGGGACATGGACCTGTCCGGCCTGGACGGCCTGGCCGTGTCTTCCAACTGGTCGGCCCGGTACTGTGGGATCCACGGTCCCAGCCCCAGGGACATGGATTTTCTGAATTCCCTGGATACCCTGGAGCGGATCGTTCCCAAACAGGAATGGATCGATCTGTTCCAGGCAGCCCAGCCGGACCTGGAAATTCTCCAGGACCCCCGGCTGATGCCGGATTTTCTGGCCGTGGCCCGAGAGGGGCAGGCATTCAAGACCATGGGCACCACCCTGCGCAAACCCGTCCATATTCCGGCCAACAATTTTCAAGTGCCTGTGGTTACACCTTTGGGTATCATCAATGACCTCCGGGAAATCAAGCCCCTGATCCGCGAACACCTGTCCACGCATAAAATCGCTTTGATTCTGGTGGAAGGGGTGGGGGAATCGTTTTTCCCCGAATCCCGCCGTCTGGTTCAAAACGGGGTGGACTGGTTCTGCTACGAGCCCGGGGATGCCTTTTACCTGACCTTGTCCACGGGCCGGCACCAGCCCTTTGCCTACCCGGCGGGATTCCGGTTCTTCGACAAAGATGCCGACGCCGTCAAATTTCCGTTCTCCGGCTATATGGATATGATTCTCGGCCACACCCTGGCCTTAAATTTTCCGGGAAAAAGCATTGCCGTGGGAAACCGGAGCATGTTCATGCACATGGCCTTCGGCGTGGACATCAGCATCGAGTGTTTTGCCAGAAACCTGTTCAACCAGGGGTGCATGGCCGTGGTGCACCGGGACGACAAATAAAGCCATTGATTAACCGAACAGTCACAGGAGACCCCCATGGCAAACACCTTGCCTGACAACCCCTATACCAATGATCAGGATGACCGGGAAACCGCCCGGATGATGGACCAAATCACCCAAACCGTGTTTGCCCCCATCTACCCGGTCATTGCAGGACAGATCGCGTCCATTCACGGCATCACCACAGGGACCTGCATCGATCTGGGGTCCGGCCCGGCCGCCCTGTCCATCAGCCTGGCAAAGGTGACGGACCTGTTGATCCATGCCGTGGACAAATCCCCCCACAGCCATGCCATCGCCTGTGCCAACATTCGAGAAGCCGGCCTGGAAAACCGGATCACTCCCGTCCAGTCCGATGTCTGCACCCTGCCCTTTGAAAACAATTTTGCCAATCTCATCGTCTCCCGGGGATCCATGTTTTTCTGGGAGGACCTCACCGGGGCATTCAACGAGATTTACCGGGTGCTTGCGCCCGGGGGCAAAACCCATATCGGGGCCGGATTTGGAAACGAGGAGATCAAACACCGGATTTTCCAGCAAATGGCTGAAAAAAACGATCAATGGGCGGAAAAAGTCCGGCAGCGCCGCAGCCCGGAAACCACCCGGCACATCCTGGACCACCTGGACCACTCCGATGCCAGTCATTATAGCCTGACCCAGTCCGAGATCGGGTTCTGGATTCACATCCACAAGGACGTCCCGTCATGAAAACCGATCTGTCTCTGAAAAAAACCCCTGTTAACCAGACATAATCATATGAACCCAATATCTGATACACTTTCCCGCCCGGCATTCATATGCTTTTTAGCCGCCCTTTTGTGCCTTCTGGTATTACCACCGGCATGGGCGGTCACGGATACCTGCCCGCCGTTTTACCTGCGGACCGATACGGGTGAGATCATCAACCCCATGACCGGGGAAAATGCAGACCAGCCCTTTTCCACCCGCCAGACCTGCGGGGCCTGCCATGATGTGGGCACCATCGCCAAAGGCTACCATTTCATGATGGACTGGGACAAGGCCAGCGACACCCGGTTTGCCGGCACGGACACCCCCTGGCTGGTGTCCACTGGCCTGACCGGAAATCTCATCACCTACGGGTTTTTCCAGCTGGCCAAAAAGCACAACACCCATCCAGACCAGATCGATCTGAGTACGTTTGATTTTGTGGCAAGGGTGCCGGAATCCAAAGGCGGATATCAAAAACCCGGATGCGCCGGGTGTCATGCCGGCGGGGGCCTGCTGGAGTTTGACCGGGACGGGCAGCGGTACGACCGCCGTCTGGCGGAAAATCCGGAACTGGCAGAAACCCTGGACGGGGATTATTACCAGAGCCGCTGGGATGACACCGGGGTGATCGAACCGGACTGCTTTTTCTGCCACGGGAGCCGCTACCATATCCAGAAACGGATCACCCAGATCAAGTATTTGAACTTCAAATGGGCCGGGGTAGCCGCCGCCGGCATCGGCCAGGTGCACGGCCGGGTCAGTGAAGGAGAGGTGCCCTCTGTGGTCTACAACAAGCGGCTGTTCAATGAGGACGGCACCTTTTACCTGCCGGACATGGTGTTCCGGCCGGAGGCAAAAAACTGCCTGATCTGTCATGAATCCATCGAGCTGGGCAAACGGGGCAACTCCTGGGCCGACCCCCTGAACCCGGATGTGCATCACCTGGCCGGACTCACCTGTATCGACTGTCACTTCGGGGACATCCGCCACAATTTCGCCAAGGGCAATGCCACAGACAACCTGGTGGCCCCGGCACTGGACAACTCCATGCGCTCCTGCCGGGACTGCCACACCGAAGGGTATAGAGGCGCCACCCGGATGCGGCATGACACCATCCGCAAGGACCACCTGGACAAGCTGTCCTGCGAGGCCTGCCACATCCCGGTGCTGCAACGCACGGCCGGCGGGGCCATGTTTCTGAACACGGGGAGGTTCGGAAAATACGGGCAGGGCGATACCCACCGGTTCGGCACCCACAAACCCTGGAAACCCGCCTACATCATCCGGGCCAAAGACAAAGACGGGATCCCGAGGATCACCCCGGTGAATCCCATGCGCAATACCCTGTTCACCAACCTGGATGAGGACGGCATCTATTACCCGCTGTTCCTGTCCGAGGTGGAAACCGCTTATGAACAGTGTAAAGATCAGATGAGCGACCGGGAAATCCCGTATGATTTCCACCGCAGAGACGATATCGTTATCATGCTGGACACCCTGACCGACACCCTGGCCGAAAACCAGCGGTTTTCCGCGGTGAAACCGGTGTTTCACACGGGCGGCAACATATTCTTCCTGGCAGACCGCCCTGCGAACGGGACCGCACCGGAATCCGATACGACATCCGGCTCATCATCCGGCTCCGGCCCGACTTCACAAGACAGCCGGCTGGTGATCCAGGCGGACTTCACCTGGGTCAGCCGGCTCCCCTATTATTCCATCAGCCACAATGTGGCACCGGCAGACCAGGCTTTGGGCAGCGGCGGGTGCACAGACTGTCATGCCAAAGATGCCCACTTGATCAGCGGACCCGTGGTGACCGATTATTTCGGGGATGACGGGCAGCCCGTGACCGTGTCCATGGCCCGGTTCATGGGATTGTCGGAATCGGTTGAATCTGCCAACCGCCTGTTTAGCCTGTTTCTGAAAACCGGCCCCTGGGTCCTGGGGATCGGGGTGCTGCTGCTCCTGGCCGCCGGGACCTGGCTTATATTTTTCAGTCCTTCCAGGCTCCTTGACACGCACATGTCGAAACTGAGCGCCGCGGGCATGTCTGTGTTCATCTGCTTTCTCTTTGCCCACACCCTGCTGATCATGGACACCGGATTTTTATGGTCAGTGACCCAGACCCTTGCGGCCATGGCGCCGTGGCTGGGGCCGTTGTCAGCACTCTTGGCAGCGGCCGGGTATTTTTTTCTGGTTCACACCCGGGTCCGTCACCCGTGGATCGCCGTTGGGTTCCACCTTTCCGGCGCCGGCACGGTGATCACGGGCATGCTTTTATGGATACGCACGCCTTTCACCAGTAGTGCCCTGTTTCTGATTTCAGTGGTCCATGGTATTTTTGCGGTTGCCACAGCCGGACTGTTGGTATATTTTCTTTTCAAAACTTTCGACAAAGGACCGGAACAGCCCCGGACAACCCAGGGCTATCAACGCAACAACCAAAGAGACCTGAATGAGTGATAAAAAAAAGACCCGCCGCCCCCCGGACCCCCGGATGGGACGAACCGCTGACCGGCCCTACTGGATCTGGATGACGTCCATTTTCATCCGGGCCCTCCACCAGGTGGGGGCGGCCGTGTTTCTGGCCGTGTTTCTGCTGCCCGGAAGGCCGGACCTGCCCCGGATGTATCTGGTGCTGGCCGGTGTCACGGGTGTGCTGCTCATGACCACGGAAATGCTGCGCCACCGGCAGCTTTTACGGGAACCGGCCGGCCTGACCACCCTGGTCAAGCTGGTACTTATGGGAATGGCCATTCACGGCTGGCTCCCGGAAGTCCCTGCCATGCTGACCGCCTTTGTCCTGGCCGCTTTTTTTGCCCATGCACCCAAACATATCCGGCATTTGCGGTTGTTCTGACCGGCATTGAATCCGGCCGGAAAAAAAAGTATACTCCACGCAAACAATAATTTTTACGAGGCTCACATGTTAACTGTTTATGCGGCTGCCTGGTGTCCGCACTGCACAAAGACCGTCGAATTTTTAAAAAAGCACGGCATTGCATTCACCTATATGGAGATTGAAGACCAGCCCGAAGATGTCATTGAAAAAATCATCCAGGTCAACGGCGGAGACGACTGGGTCGTACCCACCTTGTCATACAACGGCAAATGGCGGGAAGGCCGGTTTTATAACGAACTGACGCTGCTCTCTGATCTGAAGGCCCTGGGTGTGCCAATTTGATATAGACATTCAAACAATGCTGTTCGTCTCTGATTGACAAAAAAAAACTTCCTGTCAGTTATCCGTCTTTTTCCTGAATGAGTTGATCAAATGCTCGGAGAAGCAATCGATGATTTCCGATGATTTCTTTTTAGTCCTGTGAAGAGCAATGTTAGAAACCGGCAAAACCATTCATTTGACAAATATTTTAACCATACATAAACTATCCGCCGACAACAACAGGTAATTGATGTATGGAGTAATTTAATCAAGGAGATTCAAATGAACGTCGTCATTTTAGAAGGAAGTGCCAGAAAGAAAGGAAACACCGCCAGAGTCCTGACCTGGGTGAAAGAAGAACTTCAGACGCTTGGCCATGACGTTGAACGCATTTATCTGCATTCAAAAAATTTAAAAGGGTGCATGGGTTGCGGCAAGTGCAAGGAAAATTCTGTGCTCACAGGATGCATTCAAAAAGATGATATGCCTGACGTCTTGAAAAAAGTGGTTGGTTCACAATTGACCATTTTTAGCTCTCCCCTTTATTTCTGGGGATTCTCAGCCCAAATAAAAGCGGTGATCGACCGGACATACAGTCTTTATGCCAATGCGAACCAGCCTGATCATGCTTCTCTGGTAGAAGGACAGCGCCAGGCACTGGTTGCCACGGGTGCCGGGGGATTTGATGAAAATGCAGAAGGCATGATCGATGCCTTCGGACGGATGCAGAAATACCATAAGGCGGTCAATGCGGGGACATTGTTTATCGGTTCCTGCACCACCCCCGATGCCATGGATGATGCCATTCGTCAGAAAGCGGTGGAATTTTGCAGGAAAATCGTGTCCTGACGTTGAGGGCAAAACCAGTGATTTTCTGACCCGTCAGCTGTGATTTCGACCTGGTCACTCACACCGACAATTTGTCCCACTTCAGCAGCCGGGCCACCACCAGGCCGGCAATGAACCCGGTCGCCAGGTTGGAGGCCAGGGTGATCCCCAGGATCAGGGTGGCGGTGAAATACTCCTTGCGGGTGTTGAGATCCATGACAGTCAGTGCCAGCTGGGATCCGGCAAACACCAGCAGAACTCCCAGAATAGACATGGGCAGCAGATTCAGTACATTGATGATATGGCTGCCCAAAAGGATGGCCATGAGGGCAAACACCATCCCGATGATCAGGTTAGAACCGGCGGTGCGGGCCCCGAACCGGTAATGGGCTGCCAGCCCTCCGGCCCCGTGACACATGGGCATGCCCCCCACAAAAAAACTGAAAAAATTGGCCAGGGCCATGCTCACACAGACCCGGCGGTTGTTGACCTTGGCCGACTGTTCCCTGAAATATTCCTTTGACAGATCCGTGTAAGCCAGAACGGCATTGCCCAGGGTCATGGGCAGCTGGGGCAGTACCAGGGCGAACAGGGCGAATGTGAAATCCACTTTTCCCGGAAACCCGGCCGGCAGCCATTCCGGCAGATTCAAGCCGATATCCTTGAACCCGATGTCCAATCTCGCCCCCAGAATCAGACCCATGGCCACACCGCCCGCCACCACCACCAGTCCGGCCGGAAACCGCCGGCTGTCCAGAAGCAGCAGCGTGATCACCGCGCCAATGCACCCGATCACCAGGCTGATGGGCAAAGGCCCTAAAGTCTGAAAAGCCAGGTACGGTTCCACGGCATTTTCCATGATCTGAAACGTGGAGGTGCCCATCATGAATTTGATCCCTCCGGACATGAGCAGGGCGCCTGTGGACAGCTGAACCCCCCGGATTACAGCCTTAGGCGTATTTTTCGCAATCAGGTCAATGGCGCCGGTAAGTCCCACAATCAACAGAAAAATCCCCATGAGCAGGCAGGAGGCCAGAATCTGCTCCGGGGCCATGGCCGTGGCAATGGCATAGGCCCCGATCACCTTCATGGGCTGCACGGGCACGGTCAGGCCGAAATACAGTCCGGACAGAATATAGTAGATACCGATGCCCAGAAACACGCCCGTGGGGCTCAGCCCGTTGAGGAGCACCATGGCGATGGCAATGGGCAGCAGCGTGCCCAGATCCCCCAGGGATCCGGCCACTTCCATCCGGTTGAACACGATTCGCTGATTCATTGATCCCCTTTTCAGATCTAACCGTTGAAAACCCCATATTTTTCGCCTTAGTATCACACCTGTTGCTGCGGATAAAGCAAAAAAAAATGCTTTATCCTCTGAATAGTATCGTCAGGACGATGAAAAAAACCACAGAAAGCACATTTATTTTGACATTTGCCCCCCCCATGATATTTTAACTAACTGAACATAAGACATAATATTAATACGAATGATACAGGTAGGGTCATGGTCAAGTCAGCAGTTCGGGTCATGGAAATTCTGGAGACAGTGTGCGGTCATAAAGAAGGACTGAACCAAAAGGAGATCTCAGACCGTCTCAACATTCCAAAAAGCAGCCTTTCATCCATTCTGACCGATATGACTAACCGGGAATACCTGCTGCAGGACAGGCTGACCAAGCGATTTGTGCTGGGCCCCCAGGTGCTGATCCTTGCCGGCGGATATCTGGACAACCAGGATGTGGTGGGACAGGGCCGTCCCATGATCAGTTGCCTCAGCCGTGAAACCGGTGAATCCGGGGCACTGGCCATACCGGTCGGCCTGGAAGCCCTGCTGGTCTACAAAGAAGACTGTATTCAACCGATCATGCCCTCCACTCAGATCGGCACCCGGTTTCCCTTATACGCTTCAGCGGTGGGAAAAGCCCTGCTGGCATATTATTCAGACCATGAGATCGATCAATATCTTCAGTCCGTCCCGCTCACACCTGTGACCCGTCAAACAGTCACTGACCGTAGCCATCTGCTGGCTGAATTGAAACAGATCCGAAAAATCGGCCTGGCCTATAACCGGGACGGTTACCGGGAAGGGATCACCGCCATTGCCGCACCGGTTTTCAACCATAATGGCCGTGCAGTTGCCTCCATATCCATTTCCGTGCTCACTGCCAGCCTCACGCCGGAAAAAGAAAATCGATACGAAACGATTTTAAAGCAAATCACGGCACAATTTTCAAAACTGCTGGGACATAACCCAAAAAATCACTTATTAATATAAAATTTTTCATATATTTCAATAATTTATACTAAAAAATTTATTTTTCACCGAATCGTCTTTTTTTCTATTGACAAATCAATATTTTTCTGTTTAATTCATATATACAAACTTAGTTCTCATACATGAATTACGTCGCCATTCATATGAGCACTGAGCCAAGAAGAAAAGGACAACACCGAAATTATCTGAAAACCAACAATCAATGGGAGGAATTATGGTTGCAAGCAATTTTCAAAAAAAAGCATTTTTCTGGGGAAAATTGATTTTTCTAAGTGCACTGGTCATGCTCTTGGTACATAACTCTGCGGTTGCGAAAGAAATGATAATCAAAATCGGTGTCGTCGGGCCGCTGACCGGTCAGTTCGCCGCTGTCGGACAGAGCCAGCTCAACGGCGCTGAAATGAAGGCAAACGAGATCAATGCAGCACCTGGAGAATATACGATTGAGCTGATCAGTGAGGATGATGCCAGCAAGTGCGATCAATCTGTCAACGCCACGGTTAAACTCATCACCAGGGAACGGGTGGTTTCCATCATCGGGGCCTGCAACAGCCCCTGCGCCTTAGCCATGGTGCCCATTACCCAGAGATACCAGGTCCCCCAGTTCACCTTCGGTGTCGGGACCGCCATTACTAAACAGGGATCTGACTGGATATTCCGTGTGGCCGTGGGTGCACCGGGACAGACTCAGGCCCTGGCGGACTATGCCGTCAACACGCTGGGACATGACAAAATCGCGGTACTGTATTCAGATGACGAGTATGGCGCTTCCATGGCGGAAAATTTCAAAGCCGCTCTGGAAGAAATGGATCTGCAGCCGGCTGCCTATGAAAGCTACCCCCGCTCGGACAAGGACTTTTCCGGACAGTTGACCTCGGTGAAAAAATCCGAAGCCACCTGCCTGTATGCCACCGGCAGTTACGCCGCTTCCGCCCTCATTGCCAAACAGGCGAAACAGCTGGGACTGTCACTCCAGCTCATAGGTGATACCGGCAATGCCACTCCCAAATATATCGAATTGGGTGGCGAAGCCGTGGAAGGCGCAGTGATTGTGGAACCGTTCACCCCTGCGGACCCGGATCCGGCCATTCAGGTTTTTGTAGAAAAATACAAATCACAGTACCAGCAGGATCCGGACGGCTGGGTAGCGGAGATGTACGATACCGTCGGCATGATCCATGAGGCAGTGGTGAAAACCGGAAAAATCGATCCCAAATCCATTCAGAACTACCTGGCAGGACTGACGTTTGAAAGCGCGTATTCCGGTATTCTGGGAGACTGGTATTTCGGCCCGGAAGGAAACGCCAACTTCGACCTTTACAAGGTACAGATCAAAGACGGAAAAAAAGTGATCCTGGAACGGTAAGCCACCCATCAGCCAACAGATGATCTGCCGGCCGGATTCTCCTGCCGGCACAACCAAGTGAGGAACTGAATGGATTTTGTCACCATCCCCCAGCTGGCATTCAGCGGCTTGACCATCGGTTGTGTATACAGCCTTGTCGGCCTTGGTTTTGCTCTGACACTTCGGGCCACAGAACT
Organism: Desulfotignum sp.; assembly: GCA_021737695.1. Classification (GTDB taxonomy): domain Bacteria; phylum Desulfobacterota; class Desulfobacteria; order Desulfobacterales; family Desulfobacteraceae; genus Desulfotignum. The sequence goes on from JAIPDL010000022.1 coordinate 24,372, forward strand.
GATCAATTTTGCCCAGGGAGAAATGGTCATGCTGGGTGCCTTTATCGGGTTGACCCTGATTTCCTTCTTTCACCTGCCCTATATCATGGTATTTATCCTGTCCATCATATTGACCGGAATTTTCGGGATGTTCATGGAACGGTTCATTCTCAGACGAATTTTGGACAATAAATCACCGCTGTTGAACCTGTTGATCGCCACCCTGGGAATATCCATCTCCCTCCAGGCCCTGGCCATCATTCTCTGGGGAAGAGAACCGGTGCCTTACCCGGATATCTTCAGCGTGGAACCGGTCATGTTCTTCGGCATCCGACTGCAGCACTTGAATCTGTGGATTCTTTGCCTAGGCCTGGCATCCATGGCTGCCCTGCAGTTCTTTTTTCAGAAAACCATGACCGGTATTTCGTGGAGGGCCGCCAGCCTGGATCCTTCGACTGCCGCACTCTACGGCGTCAACCGCCAGCGAAACGTATCCCTGACATTTGCGCTGAGTGGGGCACTGGGCGGAGGGGCCGGTGTATTGATCGCGCCGTTATACTTTGCATCCTTCGGGATGGGTCATTCGGTGCTGGTGAAATCATTTGCCGCGGCCGCCATGGGAGGATTCGGGGTGGTCGGCACCATGATCGGGGGCCTTGCGCTCGGGGCCATCGAGACCCTGGCGGCCGGGCTGATATCCTCTGAATACAAAAACGTGATCATGTATGTTATCCTCCTGGCCGTGCTGATGGTGTTCTTCCGGCCGAAAACCCCCACGGGAAGATCCATCACGGAAGGATCCAAGGTGGCGGCCGGCCGGGCGGTCAATCTGTTTTCCGCTGACATGCCCTTCTGGATCAGGCCTTCGGCATTGCTTCTGGGTGCGGCTGTGTGGCTGATTATCCCGGCCGTATTTGATGTCTACACCATGCGCATTCTCAACTTAGCCCTGATCTTTGCAGTGGCCGCACTCGGCCTGCAGCTGATTGTGGGGTATACAGGACAATTTTCCTTTGGCCATGCTGCCTTTTTCGGAATCGGTGCCTATACCTCCGCCCTTTTGGCCATACAGCTGAATCTGCCGTTTCTCCTGACCCTCCCTTTGGCCGGCGCCGCTGCTGGTCTTGTGGGATGGCTGGCCGGCCCCCTGTTACGCCTTTCCGGCCATTTTTTGGCCATCGGCTCCCTGGCCATGGGTGAAATCATCTTCCTGTTGATGCTCAACTGGAAATGGCTGACAAAAGGGGCTTATGGGCTATACGGCATTCCATTCCCCAGCATCTTCGGATTTGAAATCAGTTCCGACTATGCCTATTATTTTCTGGTAACCATGGTGCTGGGGCTCATCTGTTTTCTGGTCCACCGCCTGACCGACTCCCGTTTCGGCCGGGGGTTGATCGCAGTACGGGAAAATGAACTGGCGGCCATGGTGAACGGTATCAACCTGATTTCCCAGAAAACCAAAGCCTTTGTCATCGGAACGGCCTGTGCCGGCATCGCAGGGGCATTGTACGCCCATTACGTTACCTATATCAACCCGGATTCCTTCCAGTTTCATGTCTCAGTAGAAATGGTGACCATGGTAGTGATCGGCGGGCTGGGTTCGGTTCCCGGCAGCCTGATCGGCGCCCTTGTCATCATTCTGTTGCCGGAATACCTCAGAGGGCTTGCGGATTACCGCCTGGTGGTGTACGGCGGACTGCTCATCGGATTCATGATGTATCTGCCCGGCGGCCTGGCTGACCTGGCGCGCTATCCCTTGCGGATCCTGAGACAGCGGCTTCAGAAAAATGTCCGGGAGGTGACCCAATGACACTTCTGACCCTGCAACAGATCACAAAAAACTTTGGCGGACTGACAGCGGTAGACCACATTGACCTGTCAGTGGAAAAAGGCACCATCCACGGCCTGATCGGGCCGAACGGATCGGGAAAAACCACGGTGTTCAACCTGATCACGGGGATCTATCCCCTCACCTCCGGCACCATTACATTCAATGGCATGGATATCACGGGATATCCCGCTTTCAAGGTCAACCAGAAAGGACTGGCCCGGACATTCCAGGAAATCCAGCTGTTCTATGACATGACGGTTCTGGAAAACGCGATGATGGGATGCCAGAGGCTGACCCGGGCCGGGGCCGTAGCCGCCTTGGTCAAGCTCCCCTGGGTGACCAGGGAAGAGGCGTTCATCCGGGAAAAAGCCATGGCAGCCCTTGATTTTGTCGGATTGTCCGGCACGGCAGAGGAAGCAGCCCGGAAAATCCCTTACGGCCACCAACGGCTGCTAGAGGTAGCCAGGGCCCTGGCAGGGGATCCGGAACTGCTGCTGCTGGATGAACCGGCTGCCGGCATGAACCACGCGGAAACCAGGGAATTGATGGCACTCATTGCCCGGATCCGAGAAATGGGGATAACCGTGTTTCTGGTGGAACATAATATGAAAATGGTAATGGAAATCTGCGAATGGATCACAGTGATCAATTACGGCCAAGTGATCGGCCATGGGAAACCGGCCCAGGTCCAGGCGGATGAAAATGTAATCAACGCCTATCTCAGCGGAGAAAATATCACATGCTGACACTGAAAGATCTCAAAGTGGCCTACGGCCCGATAGAGGTGCTGCATGGCATCTCCCTTGAGGTACCCAGGGGGGGGATTGTATCTCTCATCGGTGCCAACGGGGCCGGAAAAACTACCATCCTGAACACCATATCTGGACTGCTGATCCCTGCATCAGGGACTGTTTCCTTTGAGGACCGGGACATCACCGGATACAAACCGGACCAGGTCATCCGCATGGGCATCGCCCAGGTGCCGGAAGGGCGGAAGGTCTTTACCAATCTGACGGTCTACGAATGCCTGTTGATGGGGGGACTGGTGCGCCGGGACAAAAAACAGGTGCAAAAGGACATTGAAACTGTTTATGAGATGTTTCCGCGGCTCAAGGAACGGCGTAGGCAACTGGCCGGTACATTAAGCGGCGGAGAACAGGAAATGCTGGCCTTTGGGCGGGCTCTAGTGGCAAAACCCAGACTTCTGCTCCTGGATGAACCCTCCATGGGACTGGCCCCCAAAATGATCACGGAAGTGGCCCAGTTTATCCTCATGGTAAGAGACCAGGGGATGACCGTTTTGCTGGTGGAACAGAACTCGGAACTGGCTTTGACCATATCAGATTACGGATATGTACTGGAAACTGGATCAATCATTATGAGTGACAAGGCCTGTAACCTGATCAACAATCAGGAAGTGCGAAAAGCTTATATGGGTCTGTAAATAAAAAGGATTTTTATAAAGTGAATCATACACCCAACGCCTTACATGATACAGCAACGGTGATCGATTGCCTGGAAATCAGCAACTGGAGTGAATCTGTTTTCCAACAGATGCGGCAGGGAGGGTTGACTGCTGTCAACTGCACCTGTTCCATACTGGAAAATTTCCGGCAGACCATCAAAAATATCGCCTGGTGGCAGAAAGCATTCAACACATATCCGGGGCTGATCATGCCGGTACATGACACCGCAGACATCAGGGCTGCCAAACGGCTTAACAAAACCGGGATCATTTTAGGCTTTCAGAACACCTCGGCCATCGAGGATGATCTGGATCTGCTGGGGGTGTTTCACCAGCTGGGGGTCCGGGTGATGCAGCTGACCTACATGGAGGGCAACCTGTCCGGACAGGGATGCCTGGAACGGTTCGATGCCGGGCTGACCAATTTCGGAAAGGAAGTGATCGAAGAAATGAACCGGCTGGGGATTCTCATTGATCTGTCCCATGTGGGAAACCAGACCGCTCTGGAGGCGATCACCCATTCCCGGCGGCCCGTGGCCCTGACCCATGCCAATCCCAAAAGCCTTTGCGACCATCCCCGCAACAAACCGGATGAAGTGATCAAGGCAGTGGCTGAGAACGGTGGAGTGGTGGGTGCCACCATTTTTCCACCGTTCCTGCCGAAGGGCAACCGGTCCGCGCTCGCTGATTTCATTGATGTCATCGACTATATGGTGAACATGATCGGCATCGATCATGTGGCCGTGGGTACTGATTTTACTGAAGGGCAACCCCGGGAATGGTTTGACTGGATTCTGACCGGCCGATCAAAAAAAGGCCCGGCTTTGCAGCTGCAGCACCCCCTTGTCAATCCCAAAGGGATTCAAAGTGCCGCAGATTTTCCCAACATCACCGCAGCACTTCTGGAACGGGGATATGATGAACTCCAGATACGAAAAATCATGGGCGAAAACATGATGCGGATTTTTTCCCAAGTATGGAAAAATCAGGGAACCAGCAGTGACATGGCATCCCCGGTCAGCTATCATCACCTGATATCCCGTTTAAAGCTGACTTCCGAACAACGGCTGATGCTGGACAGCATTCCCATGGTGTTGTTTCCCCGCTGGTTTTTTGTGTCCATCAAAAAACAGATTGAAAAACAAAGTGATCTGGAAACCGCTCGGAAGATCTACTACCAGGCCGGATGGGAGGGGGCGGTCAAATGGACCCAAAAACACATTGAGACCGAAGGGCTCAGCGGCCGTGCCCTTCTCGAGCAGTATATGAACAGCGCCGGGCTCCGGGGATGGGGAAAACTCACCATCGCCGAATATGATGAACAGGCTCCCAGAGCGGTGATCCATCTTACCCATTCGGCCGTGGCGGAGGAGATGGGGGATGTGGGAAGAACGGTATGCGATCACCTGCCGGGATCCATTGCAGGCGCGTTCCAGACCATTCTGACTACCAGCGGGGGAAGTTCTAAAAAAATAATTGGCCGGGAAACCAAATGTCTGGCCAACGGGGATGACAAGTGTGTATTTGAAATCACCGCCGTCGATTGACAAACATCACCATTGTATCATTGGAATATCAACATGTTACATGTACATGAATCTGATAACCTGAAGACCTATAGCGCCAAAGATATATTAAAGCGGGAAGTCACACCCGCTCTGGGCTGTACAGACCCGATTGCCATTGCCCTGTCCACCGCTGCCGCCGCCCGGCTGGTTCTTCCCGAAACCGTTGAATCCATTTCTGTCCATGTGGACCCCAATATTTTTAAAAACGGGTTTTCGGTTCCCATACCCGGCACAGCCGGGCTCAGCGGCCTGGAACTGGTCGCAGCCTTAGGTGCTTTTGGCGGGGATCCGGGCAAAGGGTTAGAAGTGCTGGAAACCCTGACGTCAGAGAGCCTCGAAAAAGCAGTGACCCTGGTGAAGAACAACGCCGTAACCATCCATCTTCTGAGGGAGCACCGGGGGATTCATATCCAGACCCTGATCCGGGCAGGCACGCATGAAGCAGCCTGTCTGATTGAACATACCCATGACAACATTGTTTCCCTGACTCTGGACGGTGTGGAGGCTGCGGACAGACCGGTCGCGTCTGAAAATCATCCTGTCGAGCGTTTCGACCGGGCCAATTTTGACGACTGGCTCAGGCATCTCACACTGGATGAGATGCTGAGCATGATAGACACCTTTGATGACGACGATATCGAATTTATCAAAAAAGGGGTTGATCTTAACTGCCGCCTGGCGGAATTCGGCCTGTCCCACAAATCCGGCATGGGAATCGGCCGAACCCTGCAACGGCTGAATGACCAGGGACGGATCAAAATGGACATGGTCCTTGCGGCGCGCATCCTGACGTCAGCAGCGGCTGATGCCCGTATGGCCGGTGTCGGCCTGCCGGCCATGGCATCGGCCGGCAGCGGCAATCATGGCCTGACAGCCGTACTGCCCATCCGGGCGGTCAGCGATTATCTCATCTGCAATGACAAAGCTGTGTACCAAGCCGTTGGTTTGTCCCATGTACTGACCTCAGTGGTTAAATCCCACACCGGCCGCCTGGCCCCTATATGCGGCTGTTCCATTGCGGCCGGCGCCGGGGCAGCCGCTGGCATCACCTGGCTGATGGGCGGAGACAGCAACCAGATTGCCGCCGCCGTCAAACATCTGATCGGAGACCTGTCCGGCATGATCTGTGACGGCGCCAAACCGGGGTGTGCTCTCAAACTTTCCACAGCTGCGGGCAATGCCGTACAGGCATCACTTTTGGCCCTTGAAGGCGTTACATTGACCAACTCGGACGGCATCCTTGCGGACACGCTGGAACAGACCATCCAGAACCTGGGCGTATTAAGCACCCGGGGCATGTCCGAGACCGATGCCACTATTCTTGATATTATGCTGAACAAGGAGAAAAAATGAAACCCGATTATGACGCGATTATCATCGGTGCCGGCATCATCGGCTGCTGCACTGCCTTTGAAATGAGCAAACTGGGGTACCGAACCCTGAACATCGACAAACTGCCGGCCGCAGGAATGGGATCCACAGCCGGCTCCTGTGCGATTATCCGGCTGCATTATTCCACTGCCCAGGGGGTGACCCTGGCCAGAGAGGGATATTACTACTGGCTGGACTGGCCCAAATACCTGGAGACCGGAGACCCGGAAGGGATGGCATACTACCGCAACACCGGCGCACTGGTCATCAAAACGGAAATCAACAAGAACCTAGCGCATGTCAAAAAAGCGCTGCAGGCTCTTTCCGTGGGATTTCTGGAGCTGGCGCCGGAACAGGTGCACACCTATCTTCCCAATGCAGATCTCAACAGCTATTTTCCTCAGAAATGGATCACTGATCCGGAATTCGGCAAACCCTCAGGGAAAAACATCCCCGGAGCCATCTGGGTCCCGGAATCCGGATATATTTCAGATCCAAAACTGTCCACCAACAATGCCCAGGTGGCGGCCGAAAAAAAAGGCGCTGAGTTTCTTTTCAATGCACAAGTAACGGAAATTCTGATTGAAAACAACCGCGCCACCGGAGTAATCCTTTCAGACGGCAGAAAAATCACCGCCCCGGTGGTGGTAAACGTTGCCGGACCCCATTCCTTTCAGATCAATGCCATGGCCGGTGTGGCAGATAAAATGAACATCAAGACCCGGCCCATGAAGCAGGAAGTGGCTCATATCCCCGCCCCGAAAGACCTTGACTGGGAAAGAGATGGGTTCATGTTGTCAGACGGCGACATAGGCTGCTATTCCCGGCCAGAAGTGGGAAATCATTTTCTGATCGGCAGTGAAGATCCGCCCAGTGATCCGCAGTTGTGGGTAGATGACCCTGACGACTATGACCAGAATTTCACCGATCAGTATCGGTGCATGGTCCTGCGGGAAGCCATGCGGGTCAACGGTCTTCCCATCCCCAACAAGTATCAGGGTCTGGTGGATCTGTATGATGTATCTGATGACTGGCTCCCCATATATGACAAATCAGATCTTCCCGGATTTTACATGGCCGTGGGCACATCCGGCAATCAGTACAAGAATGCCCCGGTGGCCGGGGCAATGATGGCCCACCTGATCCAGGCCTGTGAAAAGGGACTTGACCATGACAAATCTCCTTTCCAGTTTGATTTGAAATATCTCAAACGACCCCTGGATGTGGGATTTTTTTCCAGAAACCGGGAAATCAACAAAGATTCCAGTTTTTCCGTGATCGGATGACCAACAACTTGAATTGAACCTAAAATTATTTTGTTGTAAGCTCAATTTTATTTCAATACCCCTCATGCCGGTAAAATTGTTGTCGGCATGAGGGTCAATTTATCAAGGAACAGGAGAATGAGTATAGATACCATCCACCTCATCGATCAGCGTGTTATTGAAGCCAATGCCCTGGTGCCGGTATGCGGAAAAATACCGGGAACTGGGCGTGGCAGAGTTCGGGCACTGCCTGTCATGCTGCCGGGATGAACCCTTTGCAGAAGGCTTCAATTCCAAAATCCGGTTTGAACGCAGCCAGACCATCATGGAAGGCGCCCCTTATTGACAGAAAAAACCCATGATATTGATAAAAGGGTGGTACGTATAGAAACCCTTGTGGAAGGTGCAACACTTCAACAGCTTAACAATTCTAAAAATTGAATTTTAAACCCGGATCAAAATAGCGGATATCGTATTTGTACCCCTGCTCCACCAGAAACAACTGGCGGTTTAATGCAAATTCCTGTTCGTCAGTGCCCTTGGACACCAACGTATAAAACCGGGACAGTTTTTTCTTGGGCCGCAGAATCCGCCCCAGCCGCTGGGCTTCTTCCTGGCGGGAGCCAAAGGTGCCGGAAATCTGGATCATGACATTGGCATCGGGCAGGTCCACGGCAAAATTGGCCACCTTGGACACCACCAGCACCCTGCAGATTCCTTTTTTAAAGTCTTCATAGATTTTTTCCCTGTCCGGATGCCTGGTTTTCCCGGTGATCAGCGGGGCATCCAGGGCCGACGCCATGATTTCAAGCTGGGAAATATACTGGCCGATGATCATAATGCTGTCATCCGGGTGATTGGTAATGAGTTCCCTGGCAATGTCCAGTTTCAGGGAATTTTCCGATGCAATGCGGAACCGCTGCCGTTTGGGGACGACCGCATATTGGATCTCTTCTTCCCGGGGAAGGGACACCCGGTATTCCGTGCAGATGGCCTGGGCAATAAATCCCCTGTTCTCCAGGGTTTTCCATGGAATATCATACCGCTTGGGGCCGATCAAAGCGAACACATCATCCTCTTTTCCATCCTCCCGGACCAGGGTGGCGGTCAGGCCTAAGCGGCGTTTGGCCTGGATACCGGTGGTGGCTCTGAAAACCGGGGCCGGCAGCATATGGACCTCATCATAAATAATCAGTCCCCAGTTGTTTTGACTGAAAATCTTGAGATTGTCCATGGGCACTGTCTTGTCTTTGCGATAAGTAAGCATCTGATATGTGGTAATGGTCACGGGTTTGATTTTTTTTCCAAGGCCTGTGAATTCACCGACGGCGTCCGGTTCAAGGTCGGTTTTGGACAAAAGTTCGTTCCGCCACTGGTGAACCGATACATTGTTGGTGGAAATGATCAGGGTATGCCCGGCTATCCTGGAAATCACCCCCAGCCCGATGATGGTTTTGCCGGACCCGCAGGGCAGGACAATGATGCCGTTTCCACCGGAAGACCGCCCTTTTTGGTAAAAAATATCCACAGCTTCTTTCTGGTAATCCCGCAATGCAAATTCGTTTCCCGATGTGTCCACATCCCTGAGCCCGATGGACAGGGCCTCACCAGCTGTATATCCGCATAAATCTTTGACTGGATATCCGGCCTTGACCAGGGCCTGTTTGACATTTCCCCGCTGGTCGGTTTCCACAAACCACCCGCCTTGGGCGGGTTCTGTCAGCAAGGTGGCTAAATCCTTGTTTTTCCCCAGTCGGTTTAAAATGACCTCATCAAAGACCTGGAGACGCAGCCGGCCGGAAGGATCTTTTTCCAGGACCAGCAAGCCGTATACCTCATACCACTCCTTGATATCCGCCAGCACATTCCCCGGCGGTTCATACCGGGAAAACCGGTGAAGCCCTGAAAGGATGTCTTCAAACGGAAACCCTAAGGCTGCGGCATTCCACATGGACAGCGGGGTGACCTTGTACGTATGTATAAATTCCGGGGATTTTACAAGTTCGGCAAAAAGTGCCAGAAAATCCCTGCAGGGCCCGTACCGGGGGTGGGCTGTTTCCAGCATCAGGGTCCGGTCGCTTTGTATGATCAGGGGGCCATCCGGCGGCAGTGGACTCATGGCGAAAGGTCCTCGATGGTAATTTGATATATGTTTCTTAATCTTTTTAACACGGATGCCACTGTTTTCTTGTCTGCCGTTCCATAACTCAGTGCAAGGGTTTCCTTGTTGACCTCAAAGGGGCATTTTTCCCGGACCAGTTCTTTGGCAAAGGTTTCAAGGATATCCGGTTTCTGAAAAAAAAGAGTCACAAACGTCTTTTGTTTCAAAACCACCCGTTCTTTGGCCGCCGGTTTTTGTTTTTTTACGGCTTTTTTTAGAAAACGGCTGGTGATACCCTGTGGCGGTGTTGACAACTTTGCGTGGCTGTGCCTGATCTCAACCGGGGCCCGGGCCTGGATTTCAAGTTCATCCAGTACCGTTTCCGGGGTACGGATAAGGCAAATATCTTCGGATATTTTTTCCTTCAAAAAATCATTGATGAACTCGGGCGGTTTCTTGCCCTCCAGCAGCCCGCAGCCCTCATGCAGGACAAACATGTCGGACTGCCCGGACCATTCCGAAATCTCAGCAACAATATTGGACGGCAATGGGCTTGGGCTGATGCGGTTCAAAAATTTTTCCAGATTAAATGCGTCGTTTTCAGCCATGAAATCGATGATACGCTGCCGTTCCAGCCTCATCACACAGATTTTATCCTCTGAAACCAGGGAGGCAAAGGGGGTGAGACGATGAAGCATGCCCGCCGGATAAATATCGGATTCAATGTGGATTTCGTGATTGGGCAATACCGTTACTTTGGGTTCCGAAAGGGCACCATTCATAAACCGGATGAACCGTTCGGTCACCTTGAACCCTCTGACCCGCCCCATGGAAGGGGAGATGCCTTGTTGCAGGTTTTTTCCATAAGCCAGTTCCACAAACCCCATGCACAGGGGGATATATTCCAGAAGCCGTTCAATATACCGGCCTTCCACCCGTTCAAAGGCATCCGGGTCCGCTGGTTTAACTGGGTGTGGCTGATCAGATTTTATTTCGGTGAAATTGCCGTACCGCCCTTTTTTCTTGTCATGTGGGTATTTATATCTTGGTTTTTCCGGAATGAGAAAATACGGATCCAGATGTTTCAGCCGCCGGATGAGTGAAGAAGTTGAATACCAGACACCGGGCAGATAATTTTTCAGGTGCGCAAATACTTTTCTCCTGGCTTCTCCAAAACGAATAAACGGCATCACACCGGTTGCGCATCCCCAAAAGTTAAACCTGTCCAGTCTTCCCAGGGCGTTGACGGAATAAAACTCATTCATGTCGTTTGCGTAAGAATCCACCAGGCAGTCAAACACCACCTGTTCCTGCTCCTGAAGGCTTTTTTCAAGAAATGCCGTGTAGACGTCTGCATTGAAATCAATATAATTATCCGGAAAAGACCGGTTGTAACTGGTGTAACCGGCATACTCCCCCTGGGTATCGTAATCAATAAATTTCAATTGTAAGGCCAGATGGTCAATAAAATCAAGCCAGTCTGATTCCCCGTGTTCTGCCACATCCGCCGGGGCAAACGGGTCTGAAATCAGTTTGGCCAGCCGCGTGAGATCCGTTTTGGGCAATTTATTTTCCCGTACAGACCTTTTGACGGTCCGGTTGCGGACATATTCCACAAAGACATGGAGATCTTTTTTCAGATCCGGCACCTTGTCTTCAATGTCGGTCAAGCTTGATACATCCACCTGTTCTGCGTATTTTTCAGGCAATTTCGTTTTTTTCATAAATTCTTATTTTTTTGGAATAGACACTGAATCAGGATTTGACCCGTTTCACGGCAAATCCCTGTTGAATGACCGCTTTTTCAATTGTGGATTCCAGACCCTTGGGAAACGCCACAAATCCCTTGGGCAGAAAAAGAACCGGCTGACTGGAAAAGGCTTTTTCAAGGGATGCTTTCAAACCGATGTGTTTGATTTGCGCAACCAGCAGATTCCGGTGCACGATCTCTTTTCCCCAGTTTTTTTCAAGCCTTTGAAACAGATCTTTGAATTCAGGAAGATGATTGACCAGGCGGAAAAGCCAGGGTGTATTTCTGATGTCATCCAGTTGCCGGCCCATCATCACAGGATCGGGCAGTGCAAGAATCTTTTTGTCTTCCGCCCGGAACCTGGCGATCTCAGATAACCGGGCCAGCATTGGTAAAGGGATTTTTTTGATATCAATGCAGGCCTTTTCCGGATCCGTGACATAGGTCTTTTCAGAAGTCTCTTCCCAGGGCCCGTCCATGATATCGGACAGACGGTAACAGGTGCCGCCGTCAAGGGCAGCTGTTTTCAAGACACCGGTTTCCCATCCCAAACGGCAGACCCTGTCAATGTCCGGCTCTTTTTTAAAATCACAGAAAATGTCCAAAACCGGTTTCAGCTGATCCGGACCTATCCATTCATCGGAATGCAAACTGGAAAAAATCACCTTTAATGCCGCCAGGCAATCAATGGAATACCCAACGGAGGCAACCCCCATATCCTTTGCAGCTTTTGTTTTCCACTGCCCGTACTGCCATTGTTTTACATTGGGAATACTGAAAATGCAGTCCTTGATCTGCAGGCATCCGTTTTGATCAATATCGAAAGACTGGTCCCAGGTCGGCGTTCCCCTTGACAGGCCGATATTTGTCAGCAGTTTTCGAATCCGATCTTCCGAGAAGGTCCCGGGTTGACAAGACTTCAAAGGACGGTCGAACATCCCTGGTAAATGTGCCTGGAACTCCACGGGAAGGCACAGGCGGATTCTTTCCATTTTGGTTGTATTGCCGATATCGGACGAATTCGTGTAAAAAGCCAGAAGGCCTTTGCGGATAAACCGTTTTTTGATGTCTTTGAAGACATTGTGGTACCGCTGGGTAAAGGTGCCGTATCGATATCCCTCCTGATCACTGATCCGTGCAAATGCGGAAATATCCACTGAGTTTCCCAATGCCGCCAGAAAATGGAGCATGATGACTTCTTTCCGGGTCAGGCTGTCCAATGCACGTTTCAATCCCACATCCGAAGTGAGCAGGGTCTCAACGATTTCAGAGGATGCAGACTGGGGTGATGAGAAGCCACGAAACTTGCAGATGGCCTTGACATCGGTCTGTGTCAATTCGGCCCGGCACATTTTCTTTATAATTTCAGCTTGTTTCATAATCATAAATTCACTGTTTCAATCACTGAACCTCATATATAAAGAATTCCACAGTGATGTCAAATTCTTTCTTGACACCTGACCAGACAACGTATTATCACCCCTGACATGGGGAACACACATGAAAAACTGCGGATCAAGCTCTGGATCGAGTGCGACACCGGGGATTCCATTTTCGGGGAAGGCCAGATGCGCATCCTGGAAACCATACAGGCGCAGGGGTCCATCAATGCGGCGGCCAAAGCTTTGAAAATGGGGTACCGGTCCATGTGGGGCCGGCTGCGGAAAATGGAAAAACGCCTGGGAAAACCGCTGCTGGAACGCCACAAAGGCGGGGCCGAAGGGGGACATTCCGACCTGACGCCCGAGGCGTTGGAAATGATTGACAAATTCAAGCGCCTGCGGCTGGAGATCGCGGAAGCATCTGAAACCATTTTCAGACAAATTTACCATTAAATGACTTTAGATGTTCACCATGGAAAACAAATGCCGTCCCTTTTGCCTGCCCCGGCCGCTTGGAAGCCGCCTCCCAGGCAGAACGTCTGAAACTCTTTAAATCCGCATCTTTCGCTCAAAAAAGCCAGCTAATTTTTTACCCATCGTTATGTTTCTGTTGACATATGAAAATTCCAATGATAGACAGCATGGTGAAAGTGGCCTCATGTCTTTAAGATAAGGGAGAGAATGATATGCTGTTACCCAAGTTTGAATTCCATGAACCGGAATCCATTGAAAAAGCGCTGGCGCTGAAAAAACAGCTCAACTCCGGCGCCCGGTTTCTTGCCGGCGGTACGGATCTGCTGGTGTACCTGAAAAAAAAGATTGTTTCCACCGATCATGTCATCAGCCTGCAACGCATTGACGGCTTAGGCGAAATACAGGAAAATGAATCGAATCTGTTCATCGGGGCCTGCACCACCATGGCCGCCATATCCCGGCACCCCGCGGTTCTGAAACGGTTTTGCGCGTTGAAATCCGGGGCCGACAACATGGGCACCCACCTGATCCGGAACCGGGCCACCATCGGCGGGAACGTGTGCAATGCCAGCCCGGCCGGCGATACCCTGCCGGCGCTGCTGGTCTACGACGCCGTGGCCCTGGTCGAAAGTCCGGACGGAAAACGCGAAATCCCCTTGACCGATTTTTTCAAGGGACCCGGCAAAACCGACCTGAAAAACGATGACATTCTCACCGGGTTCAGGCTGCCGTATCCGCCCGATCACAGCGGGGCCCACTACATTCAGCTGGGCAAGCGCAAATCAGCGGAAATCAATGTGGTAAATGCGGCCTCATTCCTGACCTGTGAACCGGGTACCAGCAACATCCTGTCGGCTCGAATTGCGCTGGGATCCGTGGCCCCCACCCCGATCCGGGCCCCGGAAGCCGAGGCCGCCCTCATGGGCCGCACCGCCGGGGATGACACGTTCAATGCCGCGGCAGAGACCGCCCGGTTCAAGGACTGTTCCCCCATCGATGATTTCAGAGGCAGTGCCGCATACCGGCGGGCCATGGTGGGGGTTCTGACCAAACGCACTTTGGCTGAAGCCTTTGACCAGGCCCGGGCCTAACCCTTGACAGCACAGGAGATACCCATGAAAAAACTCATTCAGATGACCATCAATGACCGGGCCTATGAAGTGGCGGTGGAACCCAACAAAACCCTGGCAGACCTGATCCGCTACGACCTGGGCCTGACCGGCACCAAAAAAGGATGCGACACGGGTGACTGCGGGGCCTGCACTGTGATCCTCAACGGCGATCCCGTCAATTCCTGCCTGGTGCTGGCCGTCCAGGCCGACAATGCCGTGATCGAGACCATCGAGGGGTTGAGCACGGATGACGGGCTTCATCCGCTGCAGCAGGCATTTGTGGAAAAAGGCGCGATCCAGTGTGGATTCTGCACGCCGGGCATGATTCTGTCCGCCAAAAACCTGCTGGACAAAAATCCGGCCCCCACGGAAGCAGAGATCCGGGAAGGCATTTCCGGGAATTTGTGCCGGTGCACCGGGTACCAGAAAATATTCGAAGCCATTGAATCCACCCGCTCATAAGCCAGTTTTCAGTTCTTTTAGGAGGATACCATGAAATCATATGATGTAATCAGCACCCGGGCCAACCGGATCGATACGCCGGACAAGGCCACGGGCAAAGCCGTGTTCGTGGATGACATCACCCTGCCGGGCATGCTTTACGGGGCCCTTTTGCAAAGCCCCCACGCCCACGCGAAAATCCTGTCCATCGACACCTCGGAAGCGGAAAAACTGCCCGGTGTCAAGGCGGTGATCACGGCCAAGGAGGCCGGCCAGGTCAAGTACGGGGTCAGTCCGGCCCGGTATGATGAAACCGTGTTTGCCGTGGACAGGGTCCGGTATGTTGGGGATGAGATTGCCGCCGTGGCCGCCACCCGCCTGGATATCGCCCTGGAGGCTGTCTCCCGGATCCAGGTGGAATACGAGGTGCTGCCCGCGGTGTTCACCGTGGAAGACGCGGTCAAGGACGGGGCCCCCCAGCTCCATGACGAGTTCAAGGGCAACCTGTGTGCCGAGGTGCACCAGGAGTTCGGCAACGTGGCTGAAGGCCTTGAAAACAGTGACATTGTCATCACCACGGAGATGAAAAGCAAGCGCCAGGACGGGGCGTTCATCGAAATGCAGGGATGCATCGCTGAATACGACAACCGCGGCGTGCTCACACTGACCAGCTCCACCCAGGTCCCGCATTATGTGCAGCGCACCGTGGCCATGGTACTGGGCATGGATGTGGGCAAAGTCCGGGTGAAAAAACCCTATGTCGGGGCCGGGTTCGGCATCAAGGCCGCTGCCAACCCCATGGAACTGGCCTGCTGCATGCTGGCGAGAAAAACCAAAAAACCCGTGAAAATGAATTTCACCCGGGAACAGGTATTCATGTACGGCCGGGCCCGCCACCGGTTCCACCACACCATCACCACGGGCGCCAAAAAAGACGGCACCCTCATGGCCCTCAAACATGAATGCTGGCTGGACGGCGGGGCCTACACCAGTTTCGGCATTGCCACGGTCTATTACACCGGGTCGCTTCTGGGCGGCCCTTACAAACTGGCCAACATGAGCTATGACGGGTACCGGGTGTACAACAACAAGCCGGCCTGCGGGGCCCAGCGGGGCCACGGCGCCGTGATCGCCCGGGCCTGTTTCGAGCAGCAGCTGGACATGATCGCCGAAAAGATCGGCATGGACCCCCTGGAACTGCGGATCAAGAACATGATGGAAACCGGGGACACCACCTGCAACGACCTGAACATGAGTTCATTTGGCATGGCTGAATGCATCGAAGCGGTGAGAAACGGATCCGACTGGGACAAAAAGAAAGGCCACATGCCGCCGGGCAAAGGCATCGGCATGGCCTGCGGATTTTTTGTCTCCGGTGCAGGATATCCCATTTACCGGTCCGACACCTTTCACGGCACCGTGATCGTCAAGCTCACCGAGGACGGCGGCACGGCCCTGGTGTACACGGCATCGGCTGAAATCGGCCAGGGGTCTGACACCGCCTTTGCCATGATCGCGGCCGAAGCCTTGGGCATCCCCCTGGAAAACGTCCGGCTGGCTTCAGGCGACACGGACATGGGTGTGGACTTAGGGGCCTATTCCAGTCGCCAGACCCTGATGACCGGGCATGCCACCAAAGAGGCGGCGGAAAACGTCAGACGTCAGGTCCTGGAAGTGCTGGCAGAACAGCTGAACGTGGCCGTTGAAAAAATGGACATCCGGAACGGGTTCATCGAATTTGACGGGGACACCCCGGATTTTTCCACCCTCCGGACCCGGTATATCAAGGAACACCGGGGATGGACCGACAACCCGGATTCAGACAAACTCACCTTTAAGGAAGCCTCCCGCATCGCATTCCTGGAACGGGGCTCCATTGTGGGCACCGGCAAATACAAACCCCATTCCCTGGGCGGCAAGTTCAAGGGCGCGGCCGTGGGAACCTCCCCGGCCTACGGATGTTCAGCCCAGGTGGCCGAGGTCACGGTGGACATGGACACCGGCCAGATCACCATCGACAAGATCACCGACGCCCATGACTGCGGCAAGGCCATCAACATGACTTCGGTGGAAGGCCAGATGGAAGGCTCCATCTCCATGGGCATCGGCGAGGCCATGCATGAAGAAGTCATCTTTGACAACCAGGGCCGGGTGCTCAACGATGATCTGGCGGAATACAAGATCGTCACCACAATGGACATGCCCCGGGTCAAGACCATTGTGGTGGAAAGTGACGAGCCCAACGGGCCGTTCGGGGCCAAGGAGGTGGGGGAAGGGGCCATCATGCCCACCATCCCGGCCATCCTCAATGCAGTGTATGATGCGGCCGGGGTCCGGGTTTACGAACTGCCCCTGACACCGGAACGGGTATTCCACGCCATCCAGGAATACCGGGAACGCAACAAGGCCACGGCCTGATCATGAGCGGTTTGTCCGTTGCCGGTGATGACAGATATCTGCGGCAGACCCTCCTCCCCGAAATCGGTCCCAAAGGTCAGGAAAGGCTGGCTAAGGCCTGCGTCCTGATCGCCGGTGCCGGGGGGCTGGGGTCTGCCTCTGCCTTTTACCTGGCAGGCGCCGGGGTAGGCCATATCAAAATTGTAGACAATGACATTGTGGAAATCAGCAACCTGAACCGACAGATCCTGCATGTGGACAAGACCCTGAGGCAGCCCAAGGCCTTGTCCGCCGCCGATCAGATAACAGCGTTCAACCCCGAAATCCAGGTGACCAGCCTGTGCGAGCGGATCACCCATGACCGGATCACCGCCATGCTTGACGGCGTGGATATCATTGTGGACGGCCTTGATTCCTTTAAGGCCCGGCAGGTGCTGAACCGGGCATCCCTGAAGCACGGCCTTCCCTATGTGTACGCCGGGGTCAACGGGTTCGATGCCATGATCTCCTGTTTTGTGCCCGGACAGACCGCCTGCTTTGAATGCCTGTTTTCCGGAAACGCACCGGAATCTGACCAGCCGCTCGGGGTAATCGGTGCGGCCCCGGGTCTGGCCGGCAGCATCCAGGCCATGGAAACCGTGAAACTGCTGCTGGATATCGGCAGACCCCTGAAGAACCGGCTGATGCGCATCTCCGGCCTGGACATGCGCTGCCACTGCATGGACCTGACCCCAAATCCCGCCTGCCCGGCATGCGGCAAAGCGCTGGCGGCAGACAACCCGTGAATTGATGGAAATCCATAACGGAACAATTTAGAAAGGCGGTGACACCAGAGATGATCATTCAGCTGAACGGCATGACGGAAACCGTTCCGGACGGCCTGACCATCTCCAGCCTGATTGAATGGGCAAAGGAGGGGGACCCGGACCTGATGGTGGAAAAAAACCGACAATACATCTACCCGGCGGAGTACGACACCTGCCCGGTGAACGAAAATGACATCATTGAATTCATCAACCCCAATCTGGGGGGATAGCCCCCGGACATCCGGTATTTCAGCCGTGATCCTGGCAGCAGGCTTTTCCTCCCGGATGAAGGCCTTCAAACCCCTGCTGCCGGTGGGCGGCACACCCATGGTCAAACGGTGTATTGACCTGTTTTCGGGCAACGGCATCACCGATATTGTCGTGGTGACCGGGCATCTTCGGGAGCAGCTGGAACCGGTGGTCAGAGATGCCGGGGCCTGTCCGGTGTTTCATCCGGGGTTCGCTTCCGGCATGCTGGGCTCCATCCAGCAGGGGGTTGCGCACATCCGGTCCGGGCAGGCCGGGTTTTTTCTGCTTCCCACAGATATCCCGGCCATCCGAGGTGCCACAGTCGCCCGGATGATCCAACAATTCCAGTCCGATCCCCTTCGGCTCCTCATGCCCTGTTTCAATGGCCTTACCGGGCATCCGCCCCTGTTGCCATGTGGCCTTAAAGAACGGATTCTGGCCCTGGCGGAACCCTCAACCCTGCGGGACCTGATGGCCGAAGAAAAAGACCGGACCGAAACCCTGGCGTTTCATGACCGGGGCATTCTGATGGATGCGGATGATCCGGACGGTTACAAACGAGTACAAAGCAGATTTCAATCCCTTGACATCCCCGACCGGGAGGAATGTCTGTCCATTGTCGACGAAGAACTGCCAAAAGACCATCCCATCCGGAATCATCTGGCACAGGTGGCCATGATTGCACTAAAACTGGCCCATGCCGTGGCCGATCCCGTAAACGTGGATCTGGTGATTGCCGCGGCCCTGCTCCATGATGTCAGGCGCATGGAAAAAAACCATGCAGCGGCTGGTGCCGCCCTGCTGCATGACCTGGGATTCCCCCGGGTGGCTGAAGTGGTAGAACAGCACATGAACATTGAACTGGATCTCCATGCTCCGGTCCAGGAAAAGGAACTGGTGTATTTTGCAGACAAACTGTGCACCCGGCACGGCGTTGACATCGATTATCACCCCCGGTTCAGGCACCGCCTTGAAAAGAACCCCTGGGCCGCCACCAGCATCTGGAAACGGTATGAAAATACACGGCACATACAGGCCAGAATTGAAGCCTCCGCAGGTAAATCCATTACAAAAATACTTGCAGACTGACGGCTTTTTTTTTCTGCTTCGGCACGGGCAGATCGCCGGTTCCGGCACCCGGCGATTCATCGGCATCTCTGATGTGGACCTGGATGACACCGGCATTTCCCAGGCCGCGTATTGGCAGCATGCCTTTTCTCCTTTGAAAATTGATACCATCTACACCAGCTGCCTTTCCCGATGCCGGGATATGGCCCGACGGATTGCCGGGAACCGGAAGATCGTCAGCCACCCGGCATTGAATGAAATCAACCTGGGACAGTGGGAGGGGCGGCCGTTTGATGAAATTAAACGCCGGAATCCGGAAGGGTTCAGACAAAGGGGGGAACATCTGGACACATTCAGACCGCCGGACGGAGAAAGTTTTCACGATGTCCAGTGCCGGGCTGTCCCTTTTTTGACCCGATGCCTTGAAAAACCCGGCACACCATTATTTGTGACCCATGCCGGGGTGATCCGGGTGATTTTGTGCCATATTTCAGGCCTGGCAGTGAAAAATCTGTTCCAGTTCAATGTGTCCTATGGACAGTTGTTTGTGATTCAGACCTGCGGAAAATCACACGGGACCCCCTTGACGGATCTGGATGATCTGAGCCATGATGCTGACCCCGATTTCCGCCGGGGTCTGGGCCCCGATGGAAAGTCCCACAGGTGAATACACCGAGTTGAGCCGCTCTTTTGAGATCCCTTTTGCCATCAGATTGTCATAGATTCTGTCCCGTTTGGTCCGGGAACCGATCATGCCGATATAGGCCGGATCAGTGAAAAGCGCCTGCTCCAGAACGGTCTGATCGTGGAGATGGCCCCGGGTGAGAATCACGATATAGGAATGACTGTCCACATTCAATCCTTTGAATGCATCATCATAATCCCGTGCCACCCGGACCTGCCGGGCTTGGGGAAATCGGTTTTTGTTGGCAAACGCCTCCCGGTCATCCATCACCACGGTTGAAAATCCGGTCAGATGGGCCAGTTGAGCCAGAACAAACCCCACATGCCCGGCACCGAAAATAAACAGGGTATCTGCAGGCGGCATGGGCTGAATGATGAATTCTTCCAGATTTAAAGAATGAACGGTTGGAAATCTGCCGGAAAACCGGTCGTCACAAATATCTTCCAGCAGGGGCTTTGGGATCAGGCAGGCCCCTGTCACCGTGCCGTCCGGAAGTACCAGGCTTTTTTGCACAGTGAATTCCCCCTGGCTGGGGCCGGACAGCTTAGATACCAAAACCCCTTTTTGCCCGGCCTGTTCCTGGGCCACCAGGGCCTGAAAAACTGAAATCAATTCGGGTCCGGGTACCAGGGTTTCCATGAGCACGGTCAGGCGGCCCCCGCAGACCATGTCCAGACTGCCCTTGAGTTCCTGATCCAGAAAAAAGGACTGGATTCGGCATATTTTTTCCCGGATAAGGGTCAGGCAGGCATCTTTGACTTTTGCTTCCACAAGTCCCCCGCCGATGGTGCCCAGAAGGGTGCCGTCCGGCATAACAACCATGCGGGAGCCTGACGTTCTGGGTGTGGACCCCTGATGAGAAAGAATGGCGGCCAGAGCAAAAGGGGCCCCTTTTTCAAGACAGTCCAGTATCTGCTGATTCGACAATTCCATGATTAATTCTTCCCAAAACTGCACCGGGGATACCGGCATGTTTTACAGGATGAACAAAACCCGCCGTGTCCCATCTGAATAATATCGGTGCGGGTCACGGGTTCTCCGGCCAGCAGCCGGGGCACCACCAGATCGAAAATCGAGGCCCGGTAATACATGACGCATCCGGGCAGGCCGATCACGGGCACATCATCGATATACGCCAGCATAAACATGGCACCGGGCAGTACCGGGGCCCCATAAAACATCACGTCACCTCCGGCGTTTCGAATGGCCGCCGGGGTGAGGTCGTCGGGATCCACGGACATGCCGCCCGTGACAGCGATAAATCCGGCCCCGTCATCCACGAACTGCCGGATAGCGGCCACAGTCATGTCCATGTCGTCGGAAACGATTTTTTTACCCATGATCCGGGAACCCAGTTCTTCAAATTTTTTCTGAACCACCGGCCCGAACCCGTCGTTGATCCGGCCGGAAAACACTTCCGATCCTGTGACCACCAGTCCCACATCCACCCCGGCAAAAGGACGGATATCAATGATCGGAAAAAATTTTTGACACACGCCTTCCGCTGCCATGACATGGGTTTCATCAATGGATAACGGGATCACCCGGGTGCCGGCCAGATCCTGACCCTCGATGACTGTCTGATGGGTATGCAGGGTGGAACAGATCACTTCCGGAACACTGTTGAGCTGTGTCAGACCCGCCACATCGATTTTCAACAGACCGGAAATACCCGCAGTAAATCCCACTTTGCCCTCTTTGGGATCGGAAAGCCGGATGTTTTTTCCGGCAGCAGCCCGGGCGATTCGTTGCGCTGCATCGTTTTCGTGGATTTCACCGTTGAGACAGGCCACATACACATGCTGTTTGCCCAGATCCAGCAACTGGTCCACATCTGCCTCGGTAATGACATGACCTTTTCTGAAGGCCGGTCCCTTGAACAGATCCGGAACGATGCGGGTGATGTCGTGGAGCAGTATTTTTCCCACAGCCTCTTCGACGGGTAGCGACTGAGCCCGGTCTTTTTCATAATATTTCACAAACGCTTCTCCTCTTATATCGACCGCCCAAGGCGATTTCCTTTGTTTTTTTTTCAAACACTCACTTTCACAGGCAGTCATACGGATGTTATTTCCTTTTCATTGACTAATCCCGATCTCCGGCAGCGGGCAAATCAATATTAAACCGCGTGAACTCGCCAGCCCGGGTTTCAATCCCAATCTTTCCGTGGTGATCGTGCACGACGTTGTGCACAATCCACATGCCAAGCCCTGTCCCCTTTCCTTCGGGCTTGGTTGTAAAAAACGGCTCAAATATCTGTGCCCGGACATCCTCAGGGATCCCCGGGCCTTTGTCTTCTACCATCAGGCGTACGAATTTTTTGCCGGGACCGTCCACAGTTTCCCCCGCAATCAGTATGCGTTTGTTTTCATCGCCGTTCGGATATTTGGTGTTGAGTGCGTCCCGTGCATTTGTCACCAGGTTCATGACCACCTGCTGAATCTGCTGCCGCCGGCAAAAGTCCCGATGGCCTGAAGTTTCATGGACTGCCGGAGTTTCACCTCCAGTGCGCGTCTTTGGCGGATGTCACGGGTGGTTCCCTGGATCGCCACGGGCGTTGCATTGTTTCCGAAGATGACCCTTGCATGAATTTCTGTAAGGACCCAAGACCCGTCTTTGTGAAACAAACTGTTTTCAAAAATAATACCCTTGCCCTGCGGCCCTTTTGAGATCTCGTCGTTTATGACCTGTTCCAGTTTCTTCAGTTCTTTTTGTCCGACAAATTCTTTCAGGTGCCTGCCGACAAATTCAGATGGCATGTACCCAGTCACCTGTTCAATGGCAGGATTCACATAGGTAAAGACAAGATCCAGGTTCATCTCCCATATGATGTCCAGGGTGTTTTCTGCCAGAAGCCGGTACTGTTCCTCACTTTTGCGTAACGCGTGTTCAGCCTTTTTCTGGGACGTCAGGTCACGAATGATGCTGACAACGCCGGCATGCCAGCCCAGATCCTTATGCAGTGCCACAACCGTGATTTCAATGGGGACCGCATGTCCGTCTTTGTGTTTGAGCCGGTATTCACAGCGGAAAATACCTTCTTTTTGCAGAACAGTTTCGCTGGTTGTGCCAAATGATTCAAAGGCGGCCTCATCCTCGTGGATCAACGCGGTTGATTTTCCCACCAGTTCCTCTGCTGAGTATCCCAGCATCGATTTCACAGCGGAATTGCAATCGACAATTGACCGCTTTGGGGGCCCTACCAGAATCACAGCTTCACCCAGATTGGCCATGACAGTTTTAAGAAGACGCTCGGTTTTGTTGGCCTGACCGATTCGGGCCTCAAGGGCAACCCGGGCAAACGCGCGCCGGCTCAACCAGAAAACAAAGATGGTGGCTGCAGTGACAAACAGCAACCCTTTGACTGTCTGGGCGAAGGTTTGTGAAAAATCCGCCGGCAGAAACAGATCCAGGGCCATATCTGTGACAACAATCCAAATGATGCTGAAAACAAAAAACAGGACTGTCACCCGCAAAGCGGTTTTATTTTTTTGCTCACCATTCATGTGTGCCCCCATTCTCTACCATAAACAATCTTGAAAAATGCCTGATCAAAACATGTCACCGGCCAGGCATCATTATTTACGATAACGATCATATCAACCTTTCATAGCCATGGAGAGATTCCAATGTCAACCCAAAACAAAAAATGTCTTATAAATGAGGTTCAGGGAAAAGCTTAAAAATACTGTACATCTGATGCCAAAGTGTCATACAAAAGCAGATGCGCATTGGAAACAAACCGATTTTGGAAAGGAAATTACCATGACCCAACCGATGCCATCGACAACGGAAGCGGATGCCGAGGCGTTGAGAATTTTCAATCTTCAGTCCCGGGCCTGCCTGGAACAACCGGAGATTCCCTTGAAACAACGGCTGGGGCTCCTCAAAACCATTGAAGGCATTTTGATTGAAAACGACCAGGCCATCTGCGAGGCCATCTGCGCGGATTTCGGGAACCGGTCGTTTCATGAAACCCGGATACTGGAAATCACGCCCAGTATCCTGGGACTGCGGTATACCCGCAGAAAACTGAAAAAATGGATAAAGCCCCAGCGCCGGCATGGGTCCATGATCTTTGTCGGCGGTCGAAACCGGGTCATTCCCCAGGCCAAGGGGGTTTTGGGCATCATCACCCCCTGGAACTATCCGCTGTTTCTGGCCGTCAGCCCCATGACCAGTGCCCTGGCCGCCGGCAACCGGATCATGGTGAAACAGGCAGCCAATTCCCGGCATCTGTGCCGCCTGCTTCATGACAGATTCTCCCGGAAAATCGACCCGGCGTTTGTCTGTTTTCATCCCGGGGTGTCTGCCGGCACCTTTTCCGGATTGCCTTTCAACCACCTGGTGTTTACCGGGTCGCCCCGGACGGGAAAAACCGTCATGAAAACCGCAGCCGACAACCTGGTGCCAGTCACCCTGGAGCTGGGGGGCAAATCCCCCGTGATTCTGGCCGATGATTTCGACATGACCAAAGCGGTGAAACGGATTCTGTTCGCCAAACTCATGAACGCCGGACAGACCTGCATTGCCCCGGATTACATCTTTGTCCCGGAAAACCGCATCCATGCGTTCATTCAGACGGCGAAAACGGTGGCCCGCCAGCTTTATCCGGATATTACCTCCTCCGACTACACGGCCATCATCGACTCTCCGGCCTTTGACCGGCTCATGGACACGATCGCGGACGTCCGGGAAAAAGGCGGCCGGGTGATCCCTCTGCTTACCGGACCGGACACCATTTTGGAACATAAAAAAATATCGCCCGTGATCGTGACCGGGACCACCCCGGCCATGCAGATCATGCAGGAGGAAATCTTCGGCCCGATTCTGCCGGTGATTCCCTATACCTCTTTGAAAACCGTGATCAAATATATCAATGACCGGCCCCGGCCCCTGGCCCTGTATGTTTTCACCCGGGACCGGCGCCTGTCAGATACCGTGATCGCACACACCCGGTCCGGCGGGGTGACCGTCAATGACTGTGCCCTGCACGTGGCCCAGCACGATCTGCCGTTTGGCGGCATCGGCAACAGCGGCACGGGACAATACCACGGATTCGAAGGGTTCCTGGAATTTTCCAAGCTGCGGCCCGTGTTTCACCAGGCCCCGTTCTCATCCACCGCGGCCCTGACCCCGCCTTATGGGGCTTTTGCCGCCAGGATCTACCAGGCCATTAAAAAACTCTCCTGGCTGTCCTGATTCAAATTTTCCCTGGATTTTCGGTTGTACGGTACCAGATTTTCCATTATAAAAATGATCTGAATACAACGAAAGATCCAGGTGAGGCAGACATCCGTTGGCAAAATCCAGAACCGACAAAAAACCGGCCCGGTAAAACAAACCGTCAGTTTGAGTACCGGGCCGGGAGTGATTCAATCAGTCCATCAGATCGCACTTTTGATTTCAAAGTCCGCATAGGCTGCCATGCCGTGTTCACCCACATCAAGGCCGCCCATTTCCTCTTCCTCATCCACCCGGATACCCAGTGTCTTCTTCAGGAGGTAGAAAATACCCAGGGCGGATAAAAAGCAGGGAACCGCATAGGCAACCACACCAACAATCTGTGTCATTAAAGAGTGGTCCGAACTGAACAGACCCACCGCCAGTGTGCCCCAGATACCGCAGACCAGATGAACGGAAAGCGCACCCACGGGATCATCAATTTTTATCCGGTCGATGCCCATGACAGACACCACCACCAGGAGACCTGCGATAAATCCGATGACAATCGAACTCATCACGCTGACCACATCTGCACCGGCCGTAATCCCTACCAGGCCGGCCAAAGACCCATTCAGCGCCATGGAAAGATCCGGTTTTTTCTGCAGAATCCAGGAAAG
>JAIPDL010000119.1 GCA_021737695.1 Desulfotignum sp.
GAATTTTCCGTGATCATCGCCAGCATGGCCGTTGACACCATCCGGGTGCTCAGCGGGGTTTTCATCCTGTCTTCGGCCATGATCGGCATTCTTTTATTTGAACTGGCACCCAGAATCACCACGGCCCTGTTTCCCAAAAAAACCAGGCCCCGAAAATACAAAGTCCCGGGCACTTGAGCCATAAAAAAAGGGGACCGCCGGCAAATCCTGTCTGCCGGCGGTCCCCCTTTTTTGTTTTGCAAATTATGTTGCGATTACAGGCCTTTGGCGTGTTCCGACAATAGCTTGTCCTGGATGCCGAAGGGATCTTTAAATTCCTGTTCCGGCCTGAAATCCAGCTGGGCCTGGCCCCGGTTGTTCAGTGTCTCTCCTAAATCCAGGGCCACTTCCAGGCCCGGATCCATGCCCGCAACGGCCAGCAGCTGCCTGAGCAGGGCTTCGCTTTTTCCGGCAAAGGCAACGGCATCTCCAAGCACCCGGCCGGCTTCGGCTGCGTTGTGAAACCCCACCGAGTTTTCCGCGTTGATAAACACAATGCGCAAAAACGCCTGCATGTAAAAGTCTTTGGCCTTGCTGTAGACCGCTTTGTCCACGGCCGCGCCCTTTGCCCGGGCCTGGTGCAGGGTTTCAAACAGCCGGGCGCAGGTGGCAGTGCCGTATCCGGCCCTGAGAATCAATGATGTGGTCCGGTCCTGGGTATGGAAAATCTGATCCGTGAGCCATTCTTTGGACCGGGTGTGACACTGGGCGCAGGCCCGGAGATCCGCTTTCAAGGGACTGGTCACGTCATGATCCGATATTTTATAACTGCCGGACCGGGTAAACGGCATGTGACAGTCGGCACAGGCCACACCCGCCTTGAAATGCACGCTGCCCCGGGAAAACAGTTCAAACTCCGGATGGCGGATGAACGGCATCTTGAATCCGGTGATCTCCTGGACCCACTCCAGCCGGAATTCATCGGTCAAAAGTACATCGATGATGCCTTCGATGGAGATATCTCCCCAGTGGCCGTTGCGCCAGGGCATGGTGACGTCCCCTGCCACTTTGTTATTCTTGTCCTTGGGCACGGAATAGGTAATATGACACTGGGCACAGGCCAGGATCCGCAGTTCCCGACGGGACGGATCTTTTTTGCCGATCATTTCCAGGCCTTTTTCCAGGTGGGCTTTTTTAAAGGTCAGTTCCAAAGGATCCTGCAGGTGGCAGTCATAACAGGCCGGTCCCAGTTCCCGCAGTTTTTCGGGCAGCATGTCCAGGGCTTCCAGGTATGATTTGCCTAAATAATCCAGACCATGGGTTTCGGTCATTTTTCTGTGGAACGGCGTTTTGCAGGCAAGGCACACCCCGCCGGAAGCCATCCGGGAAGAATCGATCTCGATCTGGTCGGTCACCGCATAAAAATGCCCCCTGGGTTCGTTATATTCAATGCCGAATCCCCATCCTTTATATAACACCCCGAGAAACGGGAATTCACTGAGTTTGTCATAAACGACTTCATCCGTGTCCCATCCCCGTTTGTACCGGGTTTTGTCCACCGGTTTCGGTTCTTTGGTTTTGAGCCAGGATTCATAGTGCAACGGGTATGCATCCCCCCATTTTTCAGGGTCATACGCGGTGTCATCGATCTGTGCCGCCAGATATGTTTCCGGCTTGGAATCACAACCGGCCAGAAACATACACACAACACACAGGCCTGTTAAAATTATCTTGATCATACCGGCTTTTCAAACAAAAAAGGCACACCTGTTCTGTAACCAGATGCGCCTTTTTATATCAATAATTTATCTGAAAACTTATTTTCTTTCCACGATCAGGGCCATGCCCTGCCCACCGCCGATACACAGGGTGGCCAGGCCGTACCTGACATCCCGGGCTTCCATTTCATACAGAAGCTTGGTCAGAATAGCGCCGCCGCTGGCAGACACCGGGTGTCCCAGGGCAATGGCACCGCCGTTGACATTGATCTTGTTGATATCCATGTCCAGCTCCCGGATGCAGGCCAGAGACTGGGATGCAAACGCTTCATTGAGCTCGATCAGATCGATGTCGTTCATGGTCAGACCGGCTTTTTCCAGGGCCAGGCGGGTGGCCGGGATGGGACCGATCCCCATGAGGGCCGGGTCCACACCGGCTGATGCATAGGACACAATGGACGCCATGGGTTTGATGCCCAGTTGATCGGCTTTTTCCTTTGCCATGACGACCATGGCGGATGCCCCGTCGTTCATGCCGCTGGAGCTGCCGGCCGTGACCGTGCCCCCTTTTCTGAAGGCGGGTTTGAGTTTCTGAAGCGATTCCATGGTGGTGCCGAACCTCGGATGCTCGTCCGTATCAAATATTTTGGGATCGCCTTTGCGCTGGGGAATTTCCACGGGCACGATCTGTTCTTTGAATTTGCCTTCCTTGATGGCTTTTTCCGCCAGCTGCTGGCTTCTCAGGCCGAATTCATCCTGATCTTCTCTGGATACATTGTATTTTTCCGCCACGTTTTCGGCGGTTTCTCCCATGGTGTTGCCGCTCAAGGGATCAAACAGAATCAGCTGATCCTGGAGCTGGCCATGGCCTAAACGATATCCCCACCGGGCTTTCTTGAGCATGAATGTGGCATTGCTCATGCTTTCCATCCCACCGGCCACAATGATGTCCGCATCACCGGATTTGATCACCTGGGCCGCCAGGGTCGTGGCCTTGATACTGCCGGCACACGCCTTGGAGATGGTAAACTGGGGTTTTTCCTGGGGAATGCCGGCCTTGACCGCCACCACCCGGGCGGAGTTGATGGGCAGGTCCCCGGTACGATACCCGGACGCGTAAATCACCTCATCAATCTGATCCCCGGTCAGCCCGGCCCGCTTGATGACCTCTTTGATGGGAATGGGGCCGAAATCAATATCGCTTAACGGGGCCAAAGACCCGCCGAATCTGCCGATGGCCGTTCTGCACGCACTTGCAATGACTACCTCTCTCATGTAACCCTCCTGAAATGTGTTGTTTGCCTCTTTTATAGCTTCGATATAGCTGTATTATAAATACACCCCCCTGTCAACATAAAATAGACACGTGACTGTGGACGTTATTTTCCGGCGTTCGGATTTCAGATGTCTGGGAACAGCGGATTCCCGGTCGTGATGCCGTCCCACGCCCGGCATCACGACCGGGAATCCAGAATATCCAGAACCTGCCCGCACATATCCGCAGCCCGGTTCTTTAACGCATCCGCTTTTTCCAGGGTCTGTTTTTTATAAGCGTCATCCGTGATACCCGCCATGTTGATCAAGACATTTTTGTGCGCCCCCCAGATGCCCATCTCCAAAGCCCTTGCGCCTACTTCCACATCGGATTTGGACGCGATATTGCCGTGTGCCGCCACCTGGACCAGCGCCTCCCAGGCCGCATCAGCGATGGCCATCACGGACAGCGGGGTATCAATGGCTTTTTTCAATCCCAGCTGCAGCTGTTCATCCCGACAGGCCCGGTCCGCCTCAGTGTCTTTTGGCAGGCCCAGGGCTGCCACGTAATCGTTAAACGCGTGGGTGTCCGCATCGATCATTGGGATCAGGGCATGGGCCGCCTGATGCAGGGGCGGGATCAGTTTTCGCATTTTTGCATCCACATCTTCGAATTTTCTCACCCCCAGGGTGAGTTTGGCCACCATGGATCCTAAGCCCGCGCCCATGGCTGCAATGGCTGCGGACACCGATCCCCCGCCCGGTGCGGAACTGCGGGATGTCACTTCTTCGATGAACTGCCGGGTGGTCAGACCGGCCAGGGGCTCGTCCGGTGCTTCGGCAATGATATACTCGATAATCTTTTCTTTGGGGTTGAACGGGGCCACAGAATTCAATCCCAGCCGCTCCACGGCCAGGCGCACCTTCTGGTCCTCATCCAGGACAAACAGGTTTTCTTTTTCAATATAATAATCAGCCGCCGCCAGAATGGCTTCCAGGGGAACCACACCCACAATTTCCGATCCGGTCACGGCCACATTGAGCAGGGCCGCCTCTTTTTTCACCTCTTCAAACAGGATGTGCGGCGGGGTGACCCGGTAATTGTTCAGGTTCACCGTAACCTGGGCCAGGTTGTAGTCATCCACGTACCAGCCCATGCCCTTGACCTCTTTAAGCCGCCCGGGGTCTTCCAGTCCCCGGCCCGCCTCCCGCAGGTTCAATGCAATGCGGTGGGCCTGGTTCGGGGTGGACAGCAGATTGACATTATAGGCGATCAAAAAAAACCGGGCCCCGGTGACCGTGGCTCCCCACTGGGGAATGAATTTTGCCGGCCCGAAATCCGGTTTCCACTCCGGCTTCACGATCCGGTCTTTGACAGCCTCATACTGGCCTTCCCGAATCTGGGGCAGTTTGCTGCGGTAATCCTGTGCGGCCGAGGCTTCATACAGGTACACAGGAATCCCCAGCTCGTCTGCAGCCCTTTGTCCGAATTCCTTTGACAATGTGACACATTCGTCCATGGTGACATTGGCCACCGGAATAAACGGGCACACATCCAGGGCCCCCATGCGGTGATGATCCCCTTTATGGGTGCGCATATCGATTTTTTCCCGGGCCACCCGGGCGCCTGCCAAAGCCCCTTCCACCACGGCATCCGGTTCCCCCACAAACGTATACACCGTCCGGTGGGTGGACCGCCCCGGATCCACATCCAGCAGCGTGCACCCAGCCGTATTTCCAATGGCATCGGCAATGGCGTCAATGGTCTCTGTATTGCGGCCTTCGGAAAAATTGGGTACGCATTCGACAATCTTTTTCATGATACTGGCTTCCTTTCTCATTCTTTCACCGTGTTCATTATCCATAAAGTTTGAGAAATGTATCACAGATCAGACAACTTGTATAGACAGGTATATCTATTTTTCTGAACACTCTCGAGCCGGTCAGACCTTCACCGACGGAAACCGGGAAGTATCGGTATGCGGATAGAACTTGGCCCCGGAAAACAGATTCATGAACCCCTGATTCACATTCAGTTCAATATAGGTGATGGTGTCCCGAATGGCCATGACCCGGTCAAAGGCCGCTGGATCGGTCAACACCTGTTTTGCGCCTTTGAGCGACGTGTTGCCCAGCACCTGGAACCGGTCTAAAGGAATATCGGGCAGCATGCCGATGGTAATGGCAGACTTCGGGTTAATGAACGATCCGAATGTCCCGGCCACATAAAACCGGGCCAGGTCTGAAAACGACAGCCCGGCGGTCTGGGACACAATCACCTCTAAAATGGTGTACATGGCAGCTTTGGCACTGGTCAAAGAATTCAGGTCCACCTGGGACAGGCAGATGGCCTGCCCCGTGCCGGAATCTTTTGCCGCCACCAGCTCAAAGGCGGCAATACTGTCTTCATCGATCAGACGATCCCCGCAGGCCTCGGGCACCAGCTTTCCCCGGATATCGATGCGGCCGGACACAAACAGGGCTGCGGCCAGGTCGATCATGCCGGAACCGCAGATGCCCACGGCCGGTTCATCATCAATGGTGTGGATGACCAGGTCCCGGGTCTCCGGATCCACGCGTACCCGGTCGATCACGCCCGGCTTTGCCGTCATGCCCATCTGGCTGACCCCGCTTTCCAGGGCCGGGCCGGCGGCCCCGGCACAGGCCATGAGCCAGTCTTTGTTTCCCAGAACAATTTCCGCGTTGGTGCCCACATCCACCATGATACAGGGATCGTCTTTTTGATCCAGGTCCGCGGCCAGAATCCCGGCCAGCAGATCCCCGCCGAAATAAGACCCGATATTGGGAAACAGAAACACCTGACCGCCGGGATGAACGGCCAGTCCCAGGTCGGCGGCATCCAGGGTATCGGGAATATTGGTGCAGGGAATATAGGGTTCCTGAATGATCCCGAAGGCCGGCAGCCCGGCAAACAGATGGGTCATGGCCGTGTTCCCGGCCCCGGCCACCAGAAACACCCGGTCCGGGGTCTGGTTATTTTCTTTGCACAACCGGGCCAGGTGCTGATTCAGCGTGTCAACGGCCAGGCACTGGAGTGCCTCCCGGCCCGCCGGTGTTCGTGCATGGTGAATCCGGGTGAGCACATCCGGGCCGATATCTGCCTGGGGATTGTCAAACCCGGTTTCCCCCAGTTTCATCCCGGTCTCCAGGTCTATCAGAGCGATCACCATGCGGGTAGTGCCGATATCCACGGCCGCCCCCAGCACCGGGCCGGGATCTTTCGGATCCAGCAGGGCCACCACCTTAAAAGACCGGCGGTCCTTGAACAGCACCGCCTTGACCTGCCAGTGCCATTCCCTGAGCTGCGCGGACAGATCCCCGGCCAGGTGCCAGGGGATATGGACATACCCGGTGTTGAGCGCCCTTTTCAATACCTGTTCCAGGCGCTGGACATCGGCCGTGTTGTTGCCCAGGGCCGGTGTCGTCAGTTCAATGGTGCGGACATACCCGGATACACTCATTTGCGCAACGCTTCCAGCTTTGCCTTGACCTTGGGAAAATAGTTGAGTTCCGTGTGGGGCAGAAACAATGCCCCCATATAATGATCCATATAGGACGGGGTGGAGGCCAGCTCAAAATTGGTCATCATGTTCACCACCTGGGTCACCTGCTGGCGCAATGAATTGGTCAGGCAGTTGATGCGGCATCCCAGAAGAGAACCATTGCCCAGGTAGGTGACTTTCTCCGGCTCGATTTCCGGCAGAAGCCCGATGGTGATGGCGGACGCCAGGTCCACATATGATCCGAACCCGCCGGCCAGAATGATCCGCTCGATGTCGTTCACCTTGAGGCCGATCTCATCCAGCAGGGTCAGGGCTGCGGAATACATGGCGCCCTTGGCTCTGATCAGGTTGTCCAGATCCGGTTCGGTAATGGTGATATCCCGATCGATCTGGGTGTCTTTTTCATACACCAGCACATACTCCCAGATCTCATCGGTCTGCCGGATCCGGGGGGTGTCCAGTTCCTGGTTGAACTTGCCCCGGGAATCGATGATTCCGGTTTCCAGCAATCGTGCCGCCAGGGTGATGAGACCGGACCCGCAGATGCCTTTGGCTTTTTCATTGCCCACGGTGATGATCATGGGTTCATAGGTGGCAGGGTTGATGGACACATCCTCCACAGCACCTTTGGCGGCCCGCATGCCGAACTTGACGCCGCCGCCCTCAAAGGCCGGGCCGGCTGAGGCGGCCGTGCACATGATCCAGTCCTGGTGTCCGATGGCGATCTCCGCATTGGTACCGATATCCATGTACAGGGTCAATTCCGGAGACCGGTACATGCCCGAGGCCATGATGCCGGAGATGATATCCCCGCCCACATAGGATGAGACGCCCGGATACACCAGGGCCGTGGTGTGCTCAGCCAGTTCCAGACCGATTTCCGTGGCGTGAAACGGCGGGTACAGAATGGATGCCGGCACATAGGGATCTCTTCGGATATAACTGGGATTGATATTGAGCAGCAGCTGGGTCATGGTGGAGTTGCCGGCCAAAGTGATGGTGGAGACTTCATGGGTGTCTATTTTTGCTTTTTTGATGATCCCCTGAACGATCTTGTTGATGGTTTCCACCACGCGTTTGTGCAGGGTGGCCAGCCCGTCGCCTTTTTCCGCATACATGATCCGGGAGATCACATCTTCGCCATAGCTGATCTGGGCGTTGAACTCGCCCTGCTGGGCCAGGACGTCACCCGTATGCAGGTCCATCACCTGACCGAACACCGTGGTGGTGCCGATGTCCACGGCAATGGCAAAATTCCTGTCTGTGGTGTCTCCGGGTTCGATATTGATGATCTCGTTCTTACCGTCCTCTCTCACCGGACGTAAAATAGTGGCCGTCACGTTAAAATTTTCCTGCCGGATAATGTCCGGCACCCGGCGGATCAGGCTCAGATCCATGGTCAATCTATGTTCATCATGATGAATCCGAAGATGATGCATGATCCTGGCCACATCCGCCCGGTTGTCCCCTTCAGCCGCCGGATCCAGTTCCAGATAAATTTTTTCCACCGGCGGAATGAACAGCCCGTCCTGTGTAAGATCATCCACATCCACAGTCATGGCCCGGGCCGTGTGACGGTCCATGGTCTGGGTGAGACGGCTGGTCTCCACTTCAGATTCCACGGGAATACGTACGATTAAATCCGAAGTCACCTGGGCCAGACAGGCCAGGCGATATCCTTTTTCCCGGTCCTGGTCCGACAATTTTTCCGAAATCCCGCCTGCCACTTCTCCGGATTCGATCTTCACCCGGCATTTACCGCACACACCACCGCCGCCGCAGGACGCATTGATGTGGACCCCGGCTTCCATGGCAGCCCGGATCAAACTCTCTTTATCCGCCACAGTGATCTGTTTATTATGAGGTAAAAACTGAATCGTATGTGTCATAGCAGGGTCTCCCTTTGATAATTGTCTGTTCATCCATATGAAACAGCGGTCTTTAAAAAAACCGCTGGATGTTTTTGACCAGCATCAAGTATACCTGTAACCCGGCCTTTTGCCAAGGAACAAACCCAAAATAGCATTGAATTTTATCCAGGTTTATGAAATTATGCAGGCATTTGAAATGGTAACAACCGGTCATCAAAGAGGGACAGCCTATGAAGACAATTGATGAATCAAAATTAAGGGAAATTTTTGGTGAAGAAAACATCAAAACAGACCCATCGGATCTTTACGCATTCGGATCCGATGCATCGGTTCACCATGCCATGCCCTGGGCCGTGGTCCGGCCGGACAACACAAGGCAGGTCCAGCAATTGATGGCCTATGCCAATGACGTCCTGATTCCGGTCATTCCCCGGGGCGGGGGGTCGGGTATGTGCGGTCAGACCGTGCCGATCCAGGGCGGCATCGTCCTGGACATGAAACACATGAACCGGATTCTGGAGATCAATCTGCCCGATGTGTACTGCCGGGTGGAGCCCGGCGTGGTGGACGATGACCTGAACCTGGCCCTGAAACCCCACGGCATGTTTTATCCCCCCACCCCGGCATCCTCACGCATTGCCACCATCGGCGGGGAAATTGCCAACAATGCCTCAGGCGTCCGGTCCGTGAAATACGGGGCCACCAGAGACGCGGTCCTGGGCATGAAAGTGGTGCTGCCCAACGGAGATCTGGTGACCCTGGGCGCCCACACCCGGGTGGAAGCCTCCGGTTACCAGCTGCACAAGCTCATGGTGGGATCTGAAGGCACCCTGGGGATTGTGGTGGAAGCCACACTCAATTTTGTGCCCATTCCCGAATACCGGTGCATGGGCATTGCCAATTTTGATCACCTGGCCCATGCCGGGGCTGCCGTGGGGTCCATCATGGCATCCGGGGCCATCCCCTCCATGCTGGAACTGGTGGATTCCGTGGCCATCAAAGCCGTGAACAAGACCATGAATTTAGGCCTCAAGGAAGTGGCCGCCTCTTTGATCTTTGAAGCGGACGGCATGGTCAAAGAAGCCGTGGACTATGAGATCAACAAGATGATAGAGATATGTAAAAAGCATCACGGCAGCGATATCACCACCAGCTACGATCCCAAGGAACGGGCCAAAATCTTCATGGGCCGCAAAAAACTGTTTCCCGCCCTGTCCAAATATGATGACAGCCTGTCTTCCACATCCCTGGCCGATGACATGGCGGTGCCCTATTCCAGGATGGCGGATATGGCCGGCAAGATCCATGAAGTGGCCAAGAAAAACAATATTATCATGACCGCATACGGCCACTGCGGGTCCGGGTGCATGCACACCAAGATCCTCATGGACACCAAACAGCCGGAACAATGGGCATCGGCCCGGAAAGCCATCACGGAAATTTATGAATTTGTACGGTCCGTCAACGGCACAACCTCTGCAGAACACGGCATCGGCCTGTCCAAAGCCGCGTCATTTA
>JAIPDL010000120.1 GCA_021737695.1 Desulfotignum sp.
CTGGTTGAGAAAAACGAACGAGCATCCCCTGGTGGCCGGTAGTGTCTTTCATTATGAGCTCGAATTTATCCACCCTTTTGCTGACGGCAATGGACGAATGGGGCGGTTGTGGCAACCCTTGATTCTTCGGAACTGGAAACCGCTGCTGGCATATCTGCCAGTGGAGACAGTGATCCGGGACCGCCAGGAGTCTTATTACCGTGTTCTTTCGGAGGCCGACCAACTGGCAGATGCCGCGCCATTTATCGAGTTCATGCTGACCGCATTGCAGGATGCCCTCAGCGAGGCAGTGGAGACCGGCCAAGTAAGCGATCAAGTAACCGACCAAGTAGCGGCCCTGATCCGTGTCATCGGAACCGCCGAGCTGGGCAGCAGCGATTTGATGCAGGCACTGGGCTTGTCCCACCGCCCCATATTTCGGAACAACTACCTCAACCCGTCGCTGGAGGGCGGATGGATCGAGCGCACGCAGCCGGATTCCCCGCGAAGCCCGACCCAGCGCTATCGGTTGACCGGGAGAGGCCGGCGCTGGTTGGACCATGGAAAAATTATCGAAAATCGGTGAACAGGCTTTTTCGATGAAGGTTATGGAATTTTCAGTGTGGACCAGCCGTCAGCATGGTGCTACTGATGAAGTATACATAAAAAATCTTATTTTTATACTTATACCATAGTTGACTTTCTTATATTTTCAACTTACAAATAAATCATGAACAAAATTAAATGGCGCAAAAAAGCACTTCGGCAGCTTCGAAGGATCAAAGACCGGAAGGTACGTTCAACCATAAAGAACGCAGTGGGAACCTTGACCTCTTTTCCGGACTGCCGGAACGTGAAACGCCTGGTCAATCATCAATATGATTACCGTCTCAGGGTAGGCAGCTGGCGGGTATTTTTTACGGAGGCTTTTGAGATTGTCCATATTGAGGAGGTGAAAAAAAGAGATGAAAGAACCTACTAACGTGCAGATAATTGAACAAAACGGAATCCCTGTGTTTGCAGTGATCCCATATGATGAATACCTTCAGGCGTTTCCATCCGTGGAAGCGGATGACGACACGTTGATCCCGCATGAGGTTGTGAGTATCATTGTCGATAAGGATTGCAATTTGGTCAAGGCCTGGCGCCTGCACCTGGACCTGACTCAAAAAGATGTCTCATCCAGGGCCGGGATCAGCCAGGCGGCATTGTCCCAAATGGAAAAATCAGACAACTTGAGAACCAGTACACTGGAAAAGCTGGCCGCCGCAATGAACCTGACGGTTGAACAGCTCACCGATTAATCCGGTCCTGGGAGATGCTTGAACTGGTGATGGTCTCCTGTCATGAGTCTGTCACAAGTTTTTGTCACAAGACGTCGCAAGTTCATGCCTTCAACAGGTAGACCAGCTGATTTGTGGCGCCTTCACGGGCGATCAGTTCTTTTTCAATCATTGTTTTGAGATCCCGCTGATCAAAATCGGGTGAATCTCAAGATCCGAATTCAGCCTTGTCCCTTCGATATGGGTGGTATGATGGGCCTCTTTCATCAGGGCCTGGTTTCCCATATCCCTTACCCAGTCGTCGGATAACCTTGCGGCCTCCAGAAACCCCCGCGCACGCTCAATCCGGGTGATGGCGGATGTCATGCGGTTGGTTATAGTGAATATCGGGTTGAATCCTGTCATTGATTACTCTCCCCAGAATTGCCTGAACAATCCATCAAGGGCGTTGAGGTCTTTGTTTTCAAATTTTCGATTTTCATATTTGATTTACTATGACCAAAGTCTGCGTTCTCGTGCGTGGTATTCTATGCTATCAGTTCTTGGCTCATTGGTGATTCACGAGGCTTCAAAAAAGTCAGAATCGATCTCCTTCACTTCGTACTGACTGTGAACCTGAACACCGACATTATACTCATACATGAGATCAACAAGCCGCTTTCCGTCCACAAGAATAATCGTATGATGCGCTTCGCGTGCTTTCCTTGTTGCCTTTTCATCAAAGCTGCTCGTTGTCACGAAGACGCCTTTTCTTGTGTCTCCACTCATTGCGCCGATGAAGTTACGAATGTCGGTTTCCCGGACTTTGTTGTCAGTGTACCGTTTTGCTTGGATGTAAATCTTTTCCAGTCCAAGTTTGTCTTCGTCAATCACACCATCAATGCCACCATCTCCAGATTTAGACGTCTCGGTGAAGTCTCCATATCCCATTCTCTTCAGCAGGATGAGAATGACCTTTTCGAAATAAAAAGGATCCAATTCTCGCAGCTTTTCCAGCAATTCAGATTTTGCCTGGCCTTCAATTTTTGAAAAACCTGCGTCTATGAGATCCTGTGGAGATTGTTCCGTGGCAGGTAGAGCTTCTCCTTGTTTGGTCTTCTTTTCGGCGTAGAAGTCCATCAAGTTGGATTCAAGATCTCCCAGCGTTATTCCCTGGGTGCAGGCTTCCTTACCTTTCTCCGTTATCTCAACCATGCCGCGTTTGGGATAATGAACAAGACCACCCTTCTTGAGATAGGACTTGCCCCACGCAATCCGGTTTTCAATTAGAATCTCACCACTCTTTGTCTTCTGCTGCAGCAAATCATCAGGCAGGTTCGAGTAATATTTTTCTTGGACGCGCTTCAGGAGTTCTCGATGGCGAAGGACCTCTCCCGTCCGCAATATCTCTAAAATCGGCATGAAAGTTTCATTGAACTTTGGTAGCTCCATCTATTTCATCTCCTACCTAACGCCTTAATAGCTGATTTGATTCCATATCAGATGTTTTTCTCAGGTAAAGCAATTTTAAAAATATCATATAGTCTCTGTTCATTATCCCCAGACATTTCCACCGGCATGGGATACTGAAATTGCATCATTTCGCTCCCAGCTGGTTCAGGACGATCACATACCGGCTG
Organism: Desulfotignum sp.; assembly: GCA_021737695.1. Lineage (GTDB taxonomy): Bacteria > Desulfobacterota > Desulfobacteria > Desulfobacterales > Desulfobacteraceae > Desulfotignum. The sequence continues at coordinate 2,882 of JAIPDL010000120.1, forward strand.
GTCACCCCCAGGATGTTGCTTTTCTGCATGGCGGAAACGACGCCGGCGCTGAAGCGCTGGGATGACATGGGGGCCTGGATGATATGGGTGTGATACCATCCCGTTTTGTTCAGGATCTCCAGGTAATCGTCGATGAGAATGCCGCCCTTGTGTTTTTCAGCCATTGCCGGGGTGTTCTGAAAATTCCGCCAGTCAGCATTGATGAACGCCAGCCGGGTCTTTTTTTTGACATGTTGTTTCAGCAGGGCAAAAAACGCCTCCAGAAAATCCAGGTAATCGTTTCTGGGCAGCCCGGAAATGCTTTTTTCATCGTAATCTTTGGCTTTTTTGTCAAAATAGGGCGGATCAAAAATGACCAGGTCCGGTTTTCCCTTGGCGCTCACAGGCCAGGACAGCCCTTGATCCGAAGAGATCTCCCATGTGAAGGGTTCGATTTCAGGGCGGGTATCGGGCCGGTTCTCCATGTCAAAGGCCCAGCACCGGCGGCCCATGGCAAGGCAGGTGTCCGGGGTTACGCCGCCCCCGGCCATGGGGTCCAGGACCAGGTCTTCCGGCTTGGAAAAATAGCGCAGGATATGGGCGATCAACTGGGCCGGAATCCGGCCGGGCCATTCATCGCCGAACCGGTTGTCACAGTCATTGAATTCCCACAGATCCCAGGTCCGGAATCCCCAGCCAAGTGTTTTGAACCGGTCAGGGTCATTTTTGCCCTCCAGGGCCAGGGACCAGACCAGTGGCTCGGGCCAGCCGTGCTTCTCCGCCACCTGGGCCACGGTAAAGCCACGGGATAAATCGGCATTTAGGAGATTTGGCAATGTTGCCAAATCTCCTAAATGGTTATGTATCGTTTTCTGATTCAGGCCCAGCCGCTTTGCCATCCTGTCCTGGGGAATGCCAAGGCTGTGCATTCGGAATATCTTGATGTCCGTGTCCATCTGGGTGGCGGCACGAAGATCGGCGATGTAGCCGTCCACAGTCCGTCTGGCCCGGCCGACAGCCTTTCCGATATCCGCTGAACGAAGCTGTGTGTTTTTGGAATATGCCCGGCGGGCTGTGTCCCTGGCTTCTTCTTCTGTCAACTGTTTCGGGCCGATGGCTTTGGCTGCCGCATACAGCAAGGGATCATCCCCGGCCAGATCTTTGATAATGACAGTGACCATTTCCGCGCCTGTTGCCTTGAACGCGCCCCATCTGTGGGCCCCGTCCAGCAGGCGGTAGAAACCGGGCCGGTCCGGGCAGGGCTCCACCTCGATGGGATCAAAGGCAATCCCATCTCGGATGTTTTCGGCAAATATGGCCACCCGCCTGTGATCGATTCCTTTTCTGGGATAGATCGACTCATCCAGAATGATGGAAGAAAGAGGAATTTTTGTCGATGCCAGGGCCATGACAGGTTATATCAACCTTTTATTTTTATTGGACCTTTTTAACAAGTTGTTTCGCTGATTTGATTCCTTATCAGATGTTTTTTGTCAGGTAAAGCAATTTTATAAATATTTTTTGGAACCGCCACCCCAAACACGTGGGGACAGTTCTGCCGTTTAGATAATATGAATAAACAATAGCTCCTTGAGTTTTTACGATTGTGTATGAAAAACAACCTTGACTTTCTACGTTATAATGTTAACATCAGTACCTGATTTTGATAATGGCAAGGAGGCTGCGTTTATGAAACGGCTGGCTGAAAAACAGATTCTCGAGTGGAAAGATGCTTTGCGGCGCAAACCCCTGATCATTCGGGGGGCGCGTCAGGTTGGCAAGACCTGGCTGGTTGAAAACGTTCTGGCCAGACAGTTTGACAGCTTTGTCAAAATCGACCTTGAAAAAAGGCGTGATATCCATACTCACTTCGAGGACAATCTTGATCCTGAAACGATTCTGGTCTATCTGGAATTGGAAGCCGGCAGAATCATTCCCGGCAAAACACTGCTGTTCTTTGATGAGATTCAGGCTTGCCCGCGGGCCCTTATGGCCCTGCGGTATTTTTACGAGCAGATGCCTGAACTGCATGTTGTCGCTGCCGGGTCACTGCTGGAGTTTGCATTCGGCGACATATCCATCCCCGTCGGGCGGGTGCAGTATCTGAACATGCATCCCATGACATTTTATGAATATCTCGTTGCTGTGGGCAAAGAACCAATGGCGGAGTTTATACACAAATCTCCGTCTGAGGTGGATCCAAAAATTCAGAAAAAGATCCTGAATGAATTGAAAACCTACTTTTTTGTCGGTGGTATGCCTGAATGTATCAAGACTTACCGAGATGCCGGCTCGATGATCGAAGCATTTGCTGTTCAATCGGAAATTCTTGATTCATATCGTGATGATTTTTCCAAATATACGCCGAAAATCGATATCACCTGCCTGGATGCAGTTTTTCTGAATGTCGCCCAAAATATCGGCCGGCAGTTGAAATATACCCGCCTCAATGCGGGACATTCCGGGCAGATGAATCATAAAGCGTTTGATCTGTTGAAGAAGGCAAAGCTCATTCACAAAATTCCGGCCTGCGATCCCTCGGGACTGCCGTTGGGAGCCACGGCCAATCAGAAAAAATTCAAAGCAGTCATGCTGGATATCGGGTTGTTACAGCGCATCTGTCAGGTTCCCGTGGAATTGGAATTAAAACAGGAAAACCTTTTGGCCATGTATCGCGGGATCCTCGCAGAACAGTATGTGGCCCAGGAAATGTTGGCTAATAAGGATGGTTCCGGACTTTATTACTGGGCAAGGGACGCCCGGAGTAGCAGTGCCGAAGTGGACTATCTGGCGGTACGTCAGGGAGCGATTTATCCAGTAGAAGTAAAATCCGGCTCAGGCGGAAGTTTGAAAAGCCTTCATCTGATGCTTGAAAAATACACCCATTGCCCGGAGGGAATTGTGCTTTACAGCGGGACCTACAAAAAACTGCCGGAGCAGAAACTGACATTCATGCCTTTGTATTGTGCAGCGACTATCAGTGAGTCATGTTTCAGGTCTGATTCAAAACCGCTTCCATGGCCTCATGGGACGGGCCTTCCACCCGGAACAGTTCCCCCTGCTGGTCCATGACATAATCCACGGCCCCTTTTATCAGCAGATATTGGGCTGCGTTGTCATGGGTCTTGAATCCGGTTTTTCTGCGGTATTGCGGGTCCATGGGTTGTTTTTGCCGGACCTGCTGCACGGCCGGGGCCAGTTGTTTTTTGAACCGGTTTTTGAGCCGGATGCGGTGAAGATAGGTGAACGGGGCACGGGCTACTTTGAACCGGCCGCTCAGGACGTTTTGTGTGTCAAAGAGCAGGTCGGCCAGATGGATGGTGGGAGTCAACCGGCCCAGGAACCCGGCGCAACCGGCGCAATAGGTCATCAGGGTCCGGCCCCCGGCCTGCTGCTGCCGGGTGGCACCCCAGGTCCGGGCCAGATCCGGCCGGACACACCCCACGCTGCCCCCTTCACCGCAGCACAGGGTGCGTTTCTTCTGGCTGCGGATTTTTTCCACTGCCATCCCCATACGGGAGACAAGAGATCTGACCGCATCCTGGATCTCATCCTCCTGCCGCAGCGGACAGGGGTCATGCACCAGCAATTGACCCTGTCCATGGGCTGTTTCCGGCAGGTCATGACGGTCCATAGCTTCCCAGACAGTTTCCACCGTTATCTTGTCGCCGTATGCGTTGAACATTTTGTAGCAGTTGGGACAGGCCACCAACACCTTTTGGATATGGTGTTTTTTGAGAAAATCATGCATGGGTGTGAACAGGGATTCAAAATGGTCCTGTCGACCCAGGTCATGGCTGATTTTGTTGCAGCAGTCCAGGACAACGCCCAGGGAAGGGATTGTTTTTTGCAGATGGGTGAACATCTGCCAGGTGGTCCGGGGACGGGTGCCGGGCAGGGTGCACCCCGGGAAAAAAACGGTATCACACCCTTTGGGCAGGCCGTACCAGGAGAACAGAGGAGAGTTGCCTTTTTTCTCGTAAGCCAGAAGTCCTTTGTATTTGGAAAGATCGACCCGGCCCGCGGATACTGCTTCTTTGCGGGCCAGAAAAAAGAGATGGCCCGGATCAAGTTTTTCCGGGCACACCGCTTTACACAGGTTGCACAGGCTGCATTCAAACGCCTTTAGCTGATGGTCCGGGTGCCTGAAATCATAGGTACTCAGCATCTGGGCCGGGGTGCCGTATTCCTTGAGAAACCCGCACTGGCTTTTGCAGGCGCCGCAGTCAGTGCAGTCTTTCTGCATCCGGGTCAGTGCGGAAATGAATTCAGGGGAACTGTTGTGTGATACCGGTGTGTCCAGAGAGGTGGGGCTTTCGGACCGGCCCCGGCGGAAAGCGGCCACCAGTTTTTTGGTCACCAGGGGGAAAAGGCCCAGCAGGACCAGAGAGCCGATCAGGCCCGGTGAGACGATGCCGGACAGAGAATCGATGCGGGCGATCTGGCTGCCGGCATTGACGTAAATAAAGGTCCCGGGCAGCATGCCCAGCTGGGATACCCGGTAAAAGGTCCATAACCGCATGGGGGTCAGGCCCATGACCATGTTGATGACAAAAAAAGGGAGGACCGGGATCAGACGCATGGAAAACAGATAAAAGGCCCCTTCGTTTCGGATCCCTTCATTGATCCGTTCCAGGCGGTTTTCGAAATTTTTCTGGACCCAGTCCCTGAACAGATACCTTGAAACCAGGCAGGCCAGGGTGGCGCCGATGGTGGAGGCAAACGAGATGATCACTGTACCGGTCAGTGCACCGAACAGGGCACCGGCGGCCAGTCCCAGTATCGTGGCTCCGGGCAGGTTCAAAGCAATCACCGGGATATAAAAGGCCACAAACAGGGCAATGACCCTGACCGGCTGGCGGCTGTAGATTTCCTGGAACCGTTCCTGGGAAGCTTTCACAAATTCCAGGGTCATAAATTCCTGAAATCCAAAAACAAAAAACAGGCTTGCGAGTCCGGCAATCAGGATCAGAAGAAACAGTTTTTTCACCAGTCTGGCATCATGTCTCATAGCTACTTCAATCAATTATGGTTATGTATCCTATCCAAAAACCCCATCCGGGGCCTCAACCCGCAACGCCGACAAATATCTTAAAGGCAATGCCATTGATTTGCCGGGTAAAATAGCCTGTGGGAAAAACCCTTGTCCAATTCTTAATTTGTATGGATACGTATGCCTTATATTGAAAATTTCAATATCAAGTCAGATAAGGAATAGAGGATTCTGCGCATTGAAAAATTCTATGTGAAAGATGAAAAAGAATTCAAATTATCGATTTTACAGATAGAAATCGTAAATGTATAAAATACAATTTCAAGTTAAACTGAAAAATAGGAGAAAGAATGAAGAAACAAGCGCAGTTTGGTTTCAATTTGTCATTGTCAAAATGGCTCTACGTAGTCTGCTGCATATGTCTGTGGCTGGTCCTGGCTGTTTCAGCGGCCCATGCCGGTAAAGACCGGTTGGCATCTCCGCTGTTTGTAGATGCCCGGTATCTGATGGATCAGCATGACAAGGTAGTGGTTGTGGATGCCCGCTCTGAAAAGGCATATAAAAAAGGACATATTCCAGGTGCGGTGTCCGCACCATGGCAGCCGTTCACAAACATGGCAGGCAAACCCGGAGACCCCGGGTGGGGAACACTGCTGCCCGAAACGGAGCTGGCTGCTAAAATCGGCGCCCTGGGTATCGATGGCAGCAAGCCGCTGGTGGTGTATGCAGATCCCCCAGGCTGGGGAGAAGACGGCCGGTTTGTATGGATGGCCATGATGGCCGGGATCGAGAATGTCCGGATCCTGGACGGCGGGCTTGCGGCATGGAAAAAGGCCGGGGGTAGCACAACCCGGGAGGCGGCATCTCCTTTTTCCCTGGAAATGGTGATCACCCAGTGGGATAACAGCCTTAATGCCACCACCGACTGGATCCTTGCAAACCAGGACCATGTCAAAATTGTGGATTCAAGATCGCAGTCAGAGTTCAACGGGGCGACAAAGTACGGAGAAGCCCGGGGTGGGCACCTTCCAGAGGCTGTCCTGATTTCATTCGATACAATGTTTGAAAAAAACGGCAAGTTGAAAAGCCCTGCAAAACTTACCCGTCTGTTTCAGTCAGCCGGGTTGAAGCCCGATGACCCCATTGTCACCTACTGCACTGCTGGTATACGGTCCGCCCATATGGCCCTGATCCTTCGGATGGCGGGGTTTGCAAAGGCGAGAAATTATGATGCCTCATTTTATGAATGGGCCGGTATGAAAGACCTGCCCCTTGAAAAATGATGTGTGAATGAAACCAAATAATAACAAAAAAAAGGAGATACCATGACGACTGATTATACACCAATGTGGCAGGAGCTGGGTCTGGACCTGGCAGGCCATGATGCTTTGCTGAATGTCCTGGGAAGCGCTTACACCGACATTTATCTGTCCCAGAAAAACCGGCCTGAGGGCATGGGCTATTTTGATTTTGTGATGAGCGAGGTCCATGGGCTGCGCATCAAGGAGCTGCTGGATGAGAAAGCCGCCGGCAGAAAAATCATCGGTTCCTATTGCGTGTTTGTGCCCGAAGAGATCGTCCTGGCTGCCAATGCCACCCTGGTGGGGCTTTGTTCAGGCGCTGATTTTGCCATGGAAAAAGTGGAGCAGCTGCTGCCTAGAAACACCTGCTCGCTGATCAAATCGTCCTTTGGTTTCAAAATCGGCAAGGTGTGCCCGTATCTGGAAAGCGCAGACATGATCGTGGGAGAAAACACCTGTGACGGCAAGAAAAAAGCGGGTGTAATCCCATTTAGTGGCATTATGTAGAACCACCAATTTTTCATGCCGTATTGAACACTCTGCCCCTTGAAAAAAAGCTGGACTCTTGACTCATGAACGTATATATAGATTTGCATGAGCAGGATTTTAACCAT
>JAIPDL010000121.1 GCA_021737695.1 Desulfotignum sp.
AATCCCATGGCCATCATGGGACCGCCACCATGGCCGAGGCCCCGGTGTCCATGCTGGCAGCCCTGGGCCTGGTGAGTGTGGCCATTATTGGCGCGGGTGTTTATGCCGGTACCATCGTCAACACCGTGATTCTGCCGTTTTTACACTAAGGACCCGACCATGACCCACTGGATTTTTTATCTTTGTTGCAACGACCTGACTCGTATTTTTAAGTAAAAAAGGCTGATCCCACCATGGAATCCATTATCTCCTTAAAACCGTTACTGGCTGTCCTGGTCCCTTTGCTGATCATCCCAGTTTTAATGTCATCGTCCCGCAAACCCAATGTCAGGGAAGCCTGGATATTTGTTGCCGGATTTGTCATGTTCGCTCTGGTGGCATCCATGGTGCCGGCAATTCTGGCCGGCACCCGGATTGAACTGACCGTGTTCACGCTGGTCCCGGGGGCAGACATCGCTTTCCGGGTGGACGGACTGGGCATGCTGTTCGCCCTGGTGGCATCCAGTCTCTATATTGTGACCTCGTTGTATTCCATCGGATACATGCGGGGATTGAAAGAACACGGCCAGACCCGGTTTGTCTGTTTTTTCGCGCTGGCCATTGCATCCACCGTCGGGGCCGCATTCTCCGCCAACCTGGTGACCTTGTATCTGTTTTATGAAATGCTGTCTCTGGCCACTTATCCCCTGGTGGCCCACCATGAGGATGAAAAATCAAAGATTTCGGCCCGGCGGTATCTGGTTTTCATCCTGGGTACCTCCATCGGTTTGGTACTGCCGGCCATGATCTATTGTTATCATGTCACGGGGACACTTGAATTTTCCACGGCCGGGATTTTTGCGGGCCAGCTGTCAAAACCGGGTGCCACCGTGCTGTTGCTCATGTTTGTGTTCGGGTTTGCCAAGGCCGGGATCATGCCGTTTCATTCCTGGCTGCCGGCCGCCATGGTGGCCCCGACACCCGTGAGTGCGCTGCTGCATGCCGTGGCCGTGGTCAAGGTGGGCGTGTTTTCCATTGTCAGGGTCATGACCGGGATCTTCGGGGTGGATCTGCTGGGATCATACCATCTGGGAACCCTGGTCATGGTCATTGCATCCATCACCATTCTGGTCAGTTCCTGCATTGCCCTGTCCCAGGATGAACTCAAACGAAGACTGGCCTTTTCCACCATCAGCCAGCTGTCATACATCGTATTTGGTGTGGCGCTGCTGTCGCCCACGGGTCAGCTGGGCGGGGTGATTCATATTCTCATGCACGCGTTCGGCAAAATCACCCTGTTTTTCTGTGCCGGTGCCATTTTTGTGGCCACGGGCAAAAAATACATATCCCAGATGAAAGGCCTGGGCCGACAGATGCCGGTCACGTTTGCGGCATTTTTCATCGGAGCTCTGGGGGTGATCGGGCTGCCTCCCACGGGGGGGTTTTACAGCAAGTGGAACCTGATTTTAGGGGCTTTAGAAGCCCACCACCCGGTTTTTATGGGGGTGTTGCTGATCTCCTCGTTTCTGAATGCGTTTTATTTTCTGCCCATCGTGTTCCAGGCCTTTTTTGGAAAAAATGAAGCGGTTGTTCCGGGCGTTCCGGTTCAAATCAAAGAAGCCAATCTGTGCCTGGTGGTGCCGCTGGCCGTGACCGCCCTGGCATCCATTGGATTGTTTTTTTTCCCAAAGATGTTTGTGGACCTGATCCTTCTGGGTCTGAATCTGTGATCCCACGTCGTTATTACAAGGAAAAACCATGACACAAAAAAACAACGCCGATAATCAAGACTGGGAAATGCTGGGTCATGATCCGGTTCCCGGATACAAGACTGCGTTTTACATTGCCGTGCTGGTCTCGGTCATTTACCTGGCCGTGGCTTTTTTTTCCGGTGGCAGTGTGGCCCATTGACATCATGTTGGAAACTGATGACCCGGACAAAGGGGACAGCCCCTGGACCGGGCTTAAATAAATTTGCGTAAGGTGGAATAATGAAAAAAGAATTGACCCTTTTTGACAAGCCAAAGAATGTAAAAATATTGTTGATCTGTTTTTACTGTTCTCTGGGGGTGTTGCTGATTGCCGAGTTTTTCATTCACCCGCATCCGGCATTCTATTTTGAACAAATCAAGGGATTTTCCGCAGTATATGGTTTTTTTTCCTGTGTGCTGCTTATTTTTTTAGCCAAACTGCTCCGATTGATCGTTATGAAAAAAGAGGATTACTATGACCGGTGATCTGTTGCCTCCGGCCCTGATATTCATTGCCGCGGCCCTGCTGGTCCCGTTTTTGCGGGGAAAGACCCAGGCCGGCTATATGCTGCTGATTCCTGTGGTATCGCTGCTCATCATCATGAACGTGCCCACAGGAAGGATCTGGACGTTTGATTTCTGGGGATACACCCTGATCATGGGGCGGATTGACAAACTGTCTCTGGTGTTCGGGTATATTTTTACCATCATGGCGTTTTTGGGCATTTTGTTCGCCCTGAAGGTCAAAGACAATCTCCAGCATGTGTCTGCCATTGTGTATGCCGGCGCCACGTTAGGGGTGGTGTTTGCCGGGGATTTTCTCACCCTGTACCTGTTCTGGGAAATCATGGCGGTCAGTTCCACGTTTCTGATCCTGGCCTCCCGCACGGATGCGGCCCGGCAAGCGGGTTTCCGGTATATTCTGGTGCATCTGATCGGCGGGTTGTTTCTGCTGGCAGGCATTGTGCTCTACATCCAGGAAACCGGCACCACGGCATTTGATTATATCGGGCTGTCCGGCACGGCGTCCTGGCTGATTTTCATCGGTATCGCCCTGAACGCGGCCGCCATTCCGCTGCACGCCTGGCTCCCGGATGCCTATCCCATGGGCACCCCCACCAGCACGGTGTTTTTGAGCGCGTTTACCACCAAATCCGCGGTGTATCTGTTGATCCGGACCTTTCCCGGCACGGAACTGCTTATCTGGATCGGGGCGTTCATGGTGTTTGTGCCCATTTTTTACGCGGTCCTGGAAAATGATATCCGACGGGTGCTGGCCTACAGCCTGCTAAATCAGATCGGGTTCATGCTGGTGGGCACGGGCATCGGGTCCCAGCTGGCGTTGAACGGGGCCGTGGCCCATGCGTTCTGCCACATCCTTTATAAGGGCCTGTTGTTCATGGCGGCCGGGTCCGTGCTCCAGATGACCGGCAAAATCAAATGCACGGAGATCGGCGGGCTGTACAAGACCATGCCCTTGACCTGCCTGTTCTGCATTGTGGGGGCGGCGTCCATTTCCGCGTTCCCGCTGTTTTCAGGATTTGTGTCCAAATCCATGGTGGTGACGGCAACGGTGAATGAAAACCTGGTGCTGGTGTACCTGGTGTTGCAGTTTGCTTCGGCCGGGGTGTTCCACCATGCCGGGATCAAGGTGCCGTTTTTCACCTTTTTCGGCCATGATTCGGGCATCCGGGCCAAGGACCCGTCCTGGAACATGGTGCTGGCCATGGGGCTGGCCGCATTTGCCTGCATTTTCATTGGTGTGTTTCCCCAGCCCTTGTATAACCTTCTGCCCTTTACCGTGGATTACATCCCCTATACCGGGGCCCATGTGGTGGGCCAGCTCCAGCTGCTCATGTTCGGGGCGTTGGCCTTTGCCCTGCTGATTCTGTCCGGGTATTATCCGCCGGAAATCAAATCCATCAACCTGGATGTGGACTGGACCTACAGAAAATTGGGGACCGCGGTCTACGGGTTTATGGACAGGACCCTGAACGCAGTGAACCGCAACGTGGAACATGTATTGATGACTGTGGTCAAAGGCGGCAGCGGATTTTTCCGTCAGATCACGGTGCATCTGGTCCTGTTTGTTTCCATCAACCTGTGGCTGCTCCAGGGGTACAGGGACAAACATCTGGCATTGAAAAAACAGCGGCTGTATGATGATGTGGTCCAGGGAACGTTTCCCGTGGGCATTGGCGCAGCTGTGGCCGTATCGTTTGTTGTTCTGATATATGTATTAACGTAAACAAAGGCAATCTGTAAGGACCTTCCATGGTAAAGATACAGGATTTAAAACATATCCACATGCTGGAACAGATGCCGGCGCATTTACTGGCCCTGATCGGTCAGGAAGCCCAGCTTTCCATTTTCAGCAGCGGCACCTGCCTGTTCAAGGCAGGGGAAAAGGTGGGTACCTTTTATATGGTCATCATGGGCCAGGTGGCGTTGACCGTGGCCCTGAACCCGGATATCGACGTGGTCCTGGAAAATATTCAGTCCGGCCGCACCTTCGGGTCTTCGGCATTGATATCCGGCGGTCCGGCCACATACACGGCCATTTGTCAGGAACCCTGTGAAACCATTACTTTGTCGGGATCGCGCATGCAGAAACTGTTTGAAACCAACGATGAACTGGCGTTTTACCTGATGGCCGGCGTGGCCAGGCAGTACAAGAACAGTATGGATACCCGGGCAAAAATGATTTTAAAAACACTGGCGCGCCATCCCGAGATGAAGGCATCCATTCATGATATTGATACACTGACCCCGGCCTATTAGATCCGTTATGGAGGCATTGACATGGTATCGATCGATCAATTGAAAAAAATACAGTTTCTTCAGGATCTGCCGGACGATATTCTGGAAAAAATCAGTCCCCATGCCCGGCAGGCCGTTTTTGAACCGGACACGATACTGATTCGGCAAAACGAGATCCAGCATCTGGTGCACATGCTGGTGTCCGGAAACATCTGCCTGAACGTCCGGTCCGATACCGGCCGGGTCCTGACCCTGGATGAGATCGAACCCGGGCAGAGTTTCGGTTTCTCCGCCTTGTTCGGTAAGTTTCCAGCCACCTTTAGCGCGATCTGCACCGAACCCTGTGACATCATTGTCCTGTCCGGGGACCTGATGGCCAAACTGTTTGAAACGGATCACCGGATCGGATATGCCGTGATGCGCCGGGTGGCCCAATTGTTCAAAGACCGCATGAACAAGCACACCGGTCAGTTTATCCATTCATTGTCCATCCACCCGGCCATCCATCCTGGATAGGCGCGTTTGTGGGCATTGCCCGGTTCCCCACATCCCTGTCAGTCTTGCACGCCGGAAGTAAATCAGATATAAGGGGGGGGATTTTTGATGAAAAGGACACATGAACACCATGATTCGCGACCGGGTATTTGCCGTAAAACGCAGACAGATCCAGCCTTTTTCCTTTAACCGGGAAGTGGCGGATGTGTTTGAGGATATGCTGGTCCGGTCCGTGCCGCTGTACAGGGAAAGCATCCGCTGCCAGGCGGAACTGGCCCGGCGGTTTTTTCAGCCCGGCACAAGGATCTACGATCTGGGCTGTTCCCACGGCAATTTCGGGGTCCGGCTCCAGGCGTTGTTCCGGCAAACCTCGTTTACCCTGGTGGGGGTGGATACGTCCCGGCCCATGCTGGAAAAATACAGACACCGTCTGGCATCGCCGGAGCCGGGTCGACGCATTCATCTGGTCTGTGGCCGCATGGAAGATATCCGTATCACTAATGCGTCAGTGGTGGTGATCAACCTGACGCTTCAGTTTTTGAATCCTTCCAAAAGAGAGGATCTGATCCAGGAGATATTTTCCGGGATGGTGCCCGGCGGTATCCTGCTGCTCATGGAAAAAACCGTTCACCCGGAACCGGCCATGCATCACCTGCAACTGGAAGTTTACCAGCAGTTCAAACGGGAAAACGGATATTCAGATCTGGAGATCAGTCAGAAACGGGATGCCCTGGAAAAAGTGCTGATTCCCGACACCCTGGACACCCATTTTCAGCGCCTGCATCGGGCCGGGTTCAGCCAGGTGGATGTGTGGCTCAAATGGTTTAACTTCAGTGCCGTCATGGCGGTGAAACAAGGAGACACACCCGGTGTTTCCCGGGACAGATGACTGGGGTTTGCCCCTGGACTGACAGCGATTTTTGTTTGACAATCATGCGGGTATTTTGTATTAAGTAATGTTTGTTTTTAGCAGGGATATGAATGCGTGATCCCTACGCAGATTCCCGGGACTTATTAACCGAATTGATGACGAGGATGTGAAAATGGATGACGAAGGTGGTAGTTGTCACTTATCGATATCTGTGATTTTCATAAGAAAACGACATTTTTATCATACCCCGCTGTCAATGACACGCGCAGACGCCATGGCGGACCGGTTCAGCTTCGGTCGACACTGATCTTTTTCTTCACGCCGTGACCTCCTGGTTCGCCTGTCTTGATGGCGGACCGATTGAAAGGAGGCAGGGCTGTGAACGATTCCCTCAAATTGCCGGATAATCTGTTTGTGCCCGGTCAGGGCGGCACCCCTGAATATATCGATGACAAGGTGCTCTTACGCCTGTGCGAATCTGAACACCCGGCAGACCTGGCATCCCAGTTGTCCGATTTGGACATGGATCAGCTGGTCACAATTTTTTCACACATGTCCCCGGAATGCTGCGCTGATGTGCTCACGCATATGGATTACGAGGATCAGCGGGAGATCGCCAAAGAATTGTCCAATGACGTCTTGGCCCTGGCCATCACAAGGATGTCCTCGGATGACCGGGTGGATCTGCTCCAGTCCATGCCCGAGGAAAGCAGTGAAATTCTTCTTCGCCTGCTGGCTACAACGGAAAGAGAAGACATACGGCGGTTGTCCTCCTATGAAGAGGACACGGCCGGCGCATTGATGACCAGTGAATATGCCACGTTGTCACCGGGTCTCACGGCCCGTCAGGCCATTGACAAGCTCCGCCTGGAAGCCCCCAACAAGGAAACCATTTACTATTCCTATGTGATCGATGCCCAGCGGCGGCTTCTGGGCCTGGTGTCGCTGCGGGAACTGATCCTGGCCCGGCCCACGGGCAAGATCGAAAAGATCATGCGAAGAGATCCCATATTCGCCCGGGTCCATGACGACCAGGAAGAGGTGGCCCGGCAGATGGCCAAATACGATCTTCTGGCCATGCCCGTGGTCAACGGCACAGACGCTCTGGTGGGCATCATCACGTTTGACGATGTCCATGATGTTATTGAGGAAGAGGCCACGGAAGACTTTCACCGTATGGGGTCCATCAGCTCGGGCACGGGGGCCGATGACCTGGTGGACATCGGTCTGCGGGATGCCAGTCCCTGGCTGCTGATCCGGAAGCGGCTGCCTTGGCTGATGGCCCTGGTGTTCATGAATATTTTTTCCGGGGCTGGGATTGCCTATTATGAAGACACCATCCAGGCCACGGTGGCCCTGGTGTTTTTTCTGCCGCTTCTCATCGGCAGCGGCGGTAATGCCGGTGCCCAGTCTGCCACCCTGATGGTGCGAGCCCTGGCCATCGGCGATGTCATGATGAAAGACTGGTTCCGGCTGCTGGGCAAGGAAGTGGGCATTGCCCTGGCCATTGGCGTGTGCATGGCGCTGGCCGTGTCGTTTATCGGTGTTTTCCGGGGGGGTATGGATGTGGCCGTGATCGTATCCATGGCCATGGTATGCGTGGTGCTGTTCGGCAGTCTTTTAGGCATGTCCCTGCCGTTTCTGCTCACCCGGTTCAAACTGGACCCGGCCACGGCTTCCGCTCCTTTGGTGACGTCCGTGGCGGATGTCGGCGGGGTCATCATCTATTTCGGCATTGCCACCTGGTATCTGGGGCTTCACCACGCCGCCATCTGACAGGTAAATAACAATGCGCTGATCAGCCGGCCAGATCCCGGCAGGCGGGAAGGTCAAACAGGGATGGCACGGTTTCCACGGTCTGTTTTATGGAATATGGATAGAAATAGCTATCAGGACAGAGGATTGGCCTGAAAATATTTTATTTCAAACGGATGCCCTCCGCCTTGTGAAGGGTGATGCGGCCCTGCTTGTAAAGGCTTCCCAGGGCTTTTTTGAACTCTTTTTTACTCATTGAAAATGCCGCCTGAATCTGTTGGGGGCTGCTTTTATCGTGGCAGGGACTGAATCCCCCATTGTCTTCAAGAACCTGCAGAACTTTCAGGGCAGAATCCTTCACAGAGGCGTATCCCGGCTGTTTCAGGGCCAGATCCACTTTGCCGTCCTCCCGGATCTTCAAGACATATCCCCGGCACCGGTCCCCGATGGCCAGGGTTTCAAACGTCTCATTATTGTAAAGCATTCCCAGACAGGTCTGATTGATGACCGCCGTATAGCCGATCGGGGAGATACTGTGGATGATCAGATCCACGGTCGCACCAATGGCAATGTTTTCGGCACCACTGGGGCATAGTTTTTCCAGGAGTGTGGATCCGTAAACCCGGTGGGTGGATTTGTCCAGCAAGATCTTTACCAGATGGGTTTCACCCGGTTCCATCCGGCCCTGTTGTTCACTGCGGGGAACCAACAGGTCTTTTTCCAGTCCCCAGTCCATGAACACTCCAAAGGCCGCAGTGTCCCTGACTTTGAGGGCCACAATATCTCCCACCACCCCGGCCGGCACCAGGGTGGTGGCAACAGGCCGGTCTTCTGAGTCTGTGTAGACAAAGACCCGGATCTTCTCGCCCGCGGCGATATCTTCAGGGACATATTTATTGGGCAAAAGCACCCGGTCCCGGCCAAAGCTCAAATAGACACCATAGTCGGAAAAATTTTCCACGGGCAGCTCATGGAACTGCCCCACCACAGCGCCGGGGTCCCGGGCCAGAAAGGGGTGGGACTGTCTGGACGAAGATCGGTTTTGGCCTTTTTTCCGGGTTTTTTCTGCCGTTTTCCAGGGGGTTGTTATTTTGGGCACGGTATTTCCTTGGATTTTAAACAACACATTTTATGTTTTTTCCTCCTGCCACAGGGGCAGGGCGTTCTGCCACCCTTTCACGAGTGTCTGGAAGGTTTTTTTTTCCATGATATTCCCTGGTGTTAGAGTGAACAACTGTATTCCAATCATATCATGTCCGGTGAAAAGATGGAATCCTTCACGCCCTGATGCTTTCGGAAAACATGCCCACCCGCCTGGGGGGATTTCAGGAAGAAAAGGAGATGATTTTTAGATTGGTTTCCAGGCCGGTGCAGCCTGAGATTGCCGATAGAGTATGCTATAACATAAAAGCCTTAAACAACATACTCGCCAACTTTTGGTGAAAACTTGGCACTTTGTCCAGCTAAGTGGTCATTGGGCCTTTTTGGGTCGAGGAGAATTGAACTTGAATATTTTTTAAGATTTTTCATTAAAACAAGACCAGGAGACTGTGCATGAGTTCCTCCTGATCTTGATCAATGTGCTTGATTTAATTTTACTATAGAAGCTACTTTTCCATCAATGCTATAAATTTATCCTCTTCACCTTCCACCATGTGGTAACAATATTTATCCTCATCCGGGAAAATGGTTTCTTTAACTTCCGAAACATATTTTTTCATGGCATTGGTAATAACTTCTGCAACATTACAGTATTTTTTTACAAATTTAGGCGTAAATGCTTGGAACTGACCGATGAGGTCACTGACAATAAGCAGCTGTCCGTCACAATGGGGACCTGCACCAATAGACATAACCGGGATTTCAAGTTTCTTCCAGATATAATTGGTTACTTCCGGCGGAACCCCTTCAACCAGGAGCATTTTAGCCCCTGCCGCCTCAACAGCCAAGGCATCTTCAACGAACAAGGATAGATCATGCGAGGAACGAGCCATGATCTCATCCGGTGTTGAACAAGCCCGAAGTCACTATATATAAGAAAATATCTTTCTGATGTAAGGGAGGGGTGTAAGGGCCTTAAAAACGTGTTTCATATT
>JAIPDL010000122.1 GCA_021737695.1 Desulfotignum sp.
GGGGAGGTCTGCACCAGTTTGCAGAAATTTTCCTGGTCCGTCAGGGTTCCGGTCCGGCGCCCCCCGCCGGCATCGATCACAAACGGAGCGGCCCAGGCAGGACCGAACGCAAAATGGTCCCCGCCGATACGTACATTGTTTTTGGGATTTCTGGCCTGGATGGTGAATTCTTCAGGCACGGTTTTCAGCGCGTTGAGCACCTGTTTCTCTGTCAGAAATACCTTTTCTCCATCGGTTCTGACCCCGTGGCGTTTAAAGATCTCCACCGCTTCAGGCGCCTTGAAAGACACGCCCGTGTTGCCCAGGATCTGCATGCAGGCATCATGGACGGTCTGAATCTCTTTATCAGTGAGGGGTTGTAATCGGTTTTTCATGATAAATTATCTCCTCTTTGTCTGCCCGTTGTTCATTTGACAACCCAATAGGAGCAATTGATGTGCCAGCACAGCCCTTTTTAAAAAAATGCTTTTATTTCAAAAGTTTAACTTGAATTTGCCGGCCGGACTCTATGACCGAACCACGCTGTGATTGAGAAAATCCTTAAAAATTTGAATGGAAAATTGAGAAAATTATCAAATCATGGAACCGCCTCAGCGCTGATGATCCGGAAAAATCCCGTGGTAAAGGGGCATTTCATTAATTTAAAACCATGGCGGTTTGTGGTATGGATATTGGAAGAACCGGGTCAGTGAATTGAACGCCAGGAGTGCCGCATGAACAACAGACACCCCATATTTCGTTTTTTTGCCGTCACAGGGTTGATCATTTTTTCAATCCTGGGGCAGACCGGTTTCTGTGAAAACCCCATTCTTTCTGCCGCAGTGCCTCAGTTGACCCCGGAGGAACAGGCCTGGCTCTCCCATCATGACGGCCGTGTCCGCCTGGCCCATACACCGGACTGGCCCCCCATGGATTTTCTGGATAAAAGCGGCACCCCCACGGGGATGGCCGCGGATTATGTCCGTGTGATCGAAAAAAAACTGGATTTCAACTTCAGGGTGGTGCCGGTTAAATCCTGGAGCGAGATGCTGGCACGCGCCAGGGAAGGCACCATCGATGTGATCAGTGCCGGACAGGAGACCGAGGCCCGGAAAAAATTTATGACCTGGTCCACGCCGTTTCTGAATCTGAAAACCACCATTATTGTCCGAAAACAAAACACCATGAAGCTCTCCCTGGATCAGATGCGGGGAATGAGAATCGGAGTGGCCCGGCAGTATGCCGTGGGGGAATTCATCCGGCAGCAGTATCCATACCTGACCATGGTGGATGTATCCAATCCCCTGGAAGGCATTCGAATGGTATCTTTCGGGGAACTGGATGCCATGATTACGGAAGTCCCCAATGCCCTGTACATCATTGAAACCGAAAAAATCACCAACCTGCGCCTGGCCGGGGACACCGGGTTTGAATTGAAACACGGCATGGGAATCCGCAAAGACTGGCCTGTCTTCAGCCGTATCATTGAAAAAACTCTGGCATCCATTACTCAAGACGAACACAATGACATTTACCGCCGCTGGGTGAAACTGCATACCCAAAGCGTTTTCCAGACCCGGACATTCTGGTACTCGGTGCTGGGAACGGCTGCGGTGATCATGCTGGTTATGGGAACTGTGGTCACCTGGAATATCCAGCTCAAGCGCCAGGTGAATCAGCGCACGGAAGCGCTTCGGCGCAACGAAACAGGGCTGGAGGCCCTGCTGGCCCTCAATGAACAGCCCCATGGTTCCATTCAAACCATCGTTGAATTTGCCTTCCGCCAGATGCTGGAACTGACCCAAAGCCGTTTTGGATACCTGTCTTTTCGGAACCAGGACGGCATCACCCATGTGCTGGATTCATCAAACTCTGAAAACGGAAAGCAGTTTTATACTCTGAAAAAAAGCAAGGGCTTTACAACAGGCACCAAAGGGTTGTGGGGGGATGCGGTCCGGCTGGGCAGGCCGGTCATCTCCAATGACTATGCGGTATCCAATCCAAACCGCCGGGGACTGCCCGAAGGCTGCAAACATATCACGCGGTACATGAATGTGCCCATCTTCAAGGATAATGAGATCGTGGTGCTGGCCGGCATGGGCAACAAACCCACGGACTATACCGCCTCTGACCTGCGACAGCTCAGTCTGCTGGCCCATGGCATGTGGCGGATGATCCAGCGAAAAACAGCGGAACATGCCATGTTGAAAAGCGAGAAACGGTTCAATGATCTGGTGGAGCACTCCCCCAACGCCATTGCCATTGTCCGGGAGAACCGGGTGGTGTATAACAACGCCAACCATGCCGCTTTAATCGGGGCCCTGAACCTGCTGGATCCATCCAAAGACGAGAGACTTCACCCGGATGACCTGCCCGGAGTCATTTCTTTTTTTGACCAGATCGTCAGAAATGATCTGACCCATTCCGAGGTGGCGTTCCGGTTCTTCAAAGAAAAACCCGGTGTGGGTAAAGGCCGTATGAAATGGGTATCCTGCATTGCCACCCCCATTGAATACAATGACCGGGATGCATTTCTGCTGATTTTCATTGACATGACCGAGGAAAAACGGCTGCAGCACCTGTTGACCATACAGGACAAAATGGCATCACTGGGTCAGGTATCTGCCGGCATTGCCCATGAAATCCGAAACCCCCTTTCAGGCATCAACATCCATCTGGATATCATTGAAAAATTTTTCCATGACCCGAACAAGGCCGATAAAACCGTTACTTCCATTCAGGCGGTCCGGTCCGCTTCCCACAAAATTGAACTGGTGATCCGGCGGGTCATGAATTTTGCCAAACCCACGGAACCCCGGTTTGACCGAATTCAAATCAATGATCCGGTCAGAGAGGCGATCAAACTGACCCGGGTGACATTGAACAAAAAAGAAATTGATATTGTAGAAGACCTGGCAGACGGCCTGCCCGAGTGTTTTGCCGAACCCAACCTCATGGAAGAGCTGATATTGAACCTGATCAACAACGCCTCGGACGCCTTGTCCGGCATCAAAAGCAACGGGGTGATAAAAGTGACATCCACCTGCCGGAACCACCGGATCCGCCTGACAGTCGAGGATAACGGCCCCGGCATTGACCAAACCCAGAAGCAAAAAATTTTCGATCCGTTTTTTACAACCAAAAAAAACAGCACGGGTATCGGTTTGAGCCTCTGCCACCGGATTGTCACCGATCACCGGGGAGAATTGACGGCCGGCGAATCAGAACTGGGCGGGGCCGCATTCACGATAGAAATTCCGACCCAACCGGTTTGACCCGCCTGCATCAGGAGAAATCATGACAGACAACACCCTGTTCATCGTGGATGATGAAAAAACTATTCGGGACGGAATTAAAGCATTTTTCGAGGATGAATACCGGATATTTGCGTTTGAGTCAGCTGAAACAGGGCTGGAGGCCTTGCAGGTGCACCATCCGGACCTGGTGCTTCTGGATATCGGCCTGCCGGGAATGAACGGCATAGACGCGTTGAAGCATATTCGAGCCGTGCGCCCTGAGGTGCTGGTGGTCATGATCACCGCCTATGAGGATATCACTTCGGTGATTGCATGCATGAAACTGGGTGCCTATGATTACATTGTCAAGCCCCTCCACATGGAGGGACTGGGAGTGACCATTGCCAATGCCCTGGAAACCCTCCGGCTCAGAAAAGAGATCAAATCCCTTCAGGAAAATCAGCTCCGGGATCAGGCCCCGTTTTTTATCGGCGAAAGCCAGGTGATCCACGACATCCTTACGTATATCGAAAAGGTGGCCAAGAGTCCGGACACCCCTGTGCTGATCCAGGGGGAAACCGGAACCGGCAAAGAGCTGATGGCCAGTACGATCCATCACCGAAGCCCGAATTTTGCCGGCCCGCTTATAACTGTCAATTGCGCGGCCATCCCCGGCGAACTGATTGAAAGTGAGCTGTTCGGTTATGAAAAAGGGGCGTTCAGCGGTGCCAGTGCCACCGGTAAAAAAGGGCTAATTGAAATGGCGGACAAAGGCACTTTGTTTCTGGATGAGATCGGTGACCTGAGTCTGGATGCCCAGGCCAAACTGCTCAGGTTCATGGAGCAGGGAGAATTCTACAAATTAGGGGGAACCCGCAGGAAGAAAGTGTTCACCCGGGTCGTCTCCGCCACCAACAAAGATTTGGAAAAGATGGTGGAAACCGATCAGTTTCGAGAAGATCTTTACTACCGTATCAGTGTGGTCAAAATCCAGGTGCCGTCCCTGAGCCAGCGGCCCGAAGATCTGAAATTGTTTGCGGATTATTTTCTGAAACGATTCAATCAGAAATTTGACCGGAACCTGATGGGGATCAGTCCGTCCGCATGGGCGTTGATGGAAACCCATCCCTGGAAAGGCAATGTCAGGGAAATGAAAAACATGATGGAAAGGGGGGTTCTCACGGCCGAAGGACCCGAGTTGACACCCGGGGACCTGGGATTGGATGGCAGGGCTTCCAGGGAAGCGGAAAGGCACCAGTCCCTGCTGCCATTGAAGCCACTAACCCGGGCAGGGGTGGACCTGAGCGCCATTCGCTTCCGCCTGGATGCCTTTTATTTCACCCAGGCCATGAAACTGGCCGACGGCAATGAAAGCCGGGCCGCAAGACTGCTCAACCTGAAACACCATGTCTTCCGATATCAGTACAAACAGTTTCTGGCACAGCAGGAAAACACCTGAATTGACGAAGACCCTCAATCAACAGGGTCACTGGTCCCTTTATCATCAATAAGTTCCAGCAGGACCCCGTTCATTTTTTTAGGATGAATAAAGGCAAACTCACCATCACGAAACGGCCTGGCCCCGCCGATGAAAGGATAGTCTTTTTCTTCCAGCCCGGCCATGGCCTCCCGGGTGTTGGCCACATTCAAACTGACCACCATCACGCCTTCGCCGTTTTTTTCGATAAATTTTGCCACATCCCCGTCCGGGGTCAACGATTCCATGAGTTCAACCCCCACCTCCCCAATCCAGTACCGGGCCACTTTGATCTTTTCCGATTCATCAATGTAGGCATCATCGGGCCCGGCTTTTCCCAGGACCGGTTCCCAGATTCTACGGGCCTGATCCAGATTCTTGACCGCAATGCTGATGTGATCGACCTTGTTGATTTTCAATTCATACCTCCCGGGCAAAGGATGTCATCCCCCTGCTCCCGGAAGCATCCTTTTTTTCTGTTTTCTTCAGGTAAAAATATTACCGGGTTATCGGCTGTTTGACAAGCGTTGTCCATATACATGGCACCCTCGGCCGTATTCGCTACAGACTGATGACTGACCGGATCAAGCATATGGAGTCGATCACTGTATCTGGGTGACAGTTGTCATGGGAGACCCTGGCGGTCCACTTGGCCCTTTGAATAGTAAAAAAACCCCTTCCGGCACGGAGAACCAGTAATCGCTCTTCCAGAAGTGTGACAAAAACCCTGTCAACGATAGCTTGATTCTCACTGCCTTTTTCATGACCCCATTCACATCGATCGTTTCCGATCCTTGTTTGACTGCTTTGATTTTGTGGACAGTCAGTGTGTCGGATCGGATGGTCCAGAACACTTTTTCCCGGTCCGGCGATGCAGCAAACCCGCGTAAAGACAGTGAAGATGCCTGGTACCAGTCAGTACCGTCAATGGGTATCGTCTTGTTCACAGGATCTCCCCGAAACCGCCCGGAAATGGAGATGGACGCTCCTGTTCGCACAGCAGTGAAATCAGACAGCTTATTTTTTTCCGTCACATGCCAGCGATGTGTATCATAATCCAGGCCCGTGGTTGTGACATGGCGCTCAAACGGCGACAAATAGGTCAGAATCAATGTATCCGCTTTTTCCAGGGTCCATGTGGCCTCTTTGACCGCTTCCCCGGTCTGCTCGATGTAGGTGTGAGTTTCATGGGGATGGGACGATGCTGCCGGAGCGGCCCGGACAATCAATAAGCCCAACAGGCTGATACCACGCACAGTATCCAGAAAGGCACGCAAAATAGTTGTTTCATAGCCCGTAAGAATATCATTCAACTATTTGCACGCAGTTACATTTCCATTTGCTTTGTATTTTTCAACCGCGCTTCCGGACAAACCATCACCCGATGTGCGGATTCAACGTCCACTTGATGTACCAGCCATTCTCATCCCGGTCCAGGCACACAATACCGGAGTTCTGGAACCGGATCACCTGCAAATCCGGGTTCCCGGCCGTCAGAAAGGAGACCAGCCGCTCCATATAAGGCAGGTGCCCCACGATCATGATATTGGATTCCGGATCGATCCGCGTCCCCAGGTCAGTGACATCGTCGATGGGACCGATGCCGTCCACCTGTTCCAGGGGTGCATCCTTCTTGAAAATATCCCTGAAAATTCCTGCGGTCTGTTCAGCCCGGGTTTTGCCGCTGTGCACGATTTTGGACACCGGCACCTGGTACATCTTTGCCACATCGGCAATTTTCATGGTTTCCTGCCGGCCCGTGTCAGACAATCCTTTGGCCGGATCTTTTTCCTTTGGCAGACTTTTTCCGTGCTGTACCAGATACACCGCCATGAAATCCTCCTTTTTTCGATTTTTGTTTGTTTATCGATCTTACCGGGTTGCCGGTCGTTTGACAAGTATTGCCTGTCATGCAGAATTCGGGAATGTTGAATCAATCCGGTTTATGATACCAGGCTATCTTCGTCTTGCAAGACACATTAATCATGCTACAATGTCAATCACATATGATCAAAGGAGAATCTGTAATGAAGCTGCTGATCAAAAAAGAATTCCCCCGGTCCAACCGGTACGACACGGACTGGATGCTGGACAACCAGATGGGCCCCAATGCCGTGTGGCTGGCGGAATGGCTGTGTGAGGCCCTGCCCCTGGAACCGGGCATGCGGGTTTTGGATCTGGGGTGCGGCCGGGCCATGACCAGTATTTTTCTGGCAAAGGAGTTTGACGTCCAGGTGTGGGCCACGGACCTGTGGATCACACCGGACCACAACTGGCAGCGGGCTGTCCGGGCCGGGGTGGCCGACAAGGTGTTTCCCCTGCGGTCGGAGGCCCATGCACTCCCCTTTCCGGCAAAATTTTTCGATGCCGTGGTGTCCATTGATGCGTACCAGTATTTTGGCACGGATGTGCTGTACCTGGGATACCTGAGCCGGTTTCTTAAACCCGGCGGAGTGCTGGGGGTGGTGATGCCGGCACTGATGCAGGAGATGGGAAATGTCATCCCGAATCATCTGACCCGGCCCCAGGCCAACGGCAAGGTGTTCTGGGAAGATGGGTGCCGCAGTTTCAAAACCGCTGACTGGTGGCAGGAACTGTGGGCCGAAGACAGCAGCGTCACGGATGTCAGAATGGAGATCCTGCCGGATGGCTGGCGGCATTGGCGGGATTTTGAAACCGCTCTGGAGATGGCCGGCAAAAGCATTTTCCCGTCTGATGCCCAGGCCCTGGATCTGGATCAGGGGCGGTATATCGGGTTTGTCCGGGGAACGGCCCGGCGGACCCGGACCGAATCCATGAACCTGTATGACCCTGCCATCGGCGCCCGTGTAGGAGTGGACCAGTAGCCGGACCGGAATCCGGGTATCAAAGGAGCGCGTGCGGCGGTTTATCGAGGAACACCGGGAGATGGATTGATTTTAGGTGTTGGTTTTAGACAACAAAGAAACCCTTAAAATAATTGAAATTCAAGAGGTGAAAAAGCGTGATGACCGAACATACTGAAACACAAATCATTGAATACGGCGGCAAACCCGCCTTTGCCGTCATCCCCTGGGAGGAATACCAGCACCTCATCAACAACCAGATGGACCCGGACGAAGCAGACGTTGAATTCCCCCATGAAGTGGTGGCGGCAAACGTGATGGGGGACAGCCTCATAAAGGCATGGCGGGAATACCTGGGACTCACTCAGGAGGAACTGGCCACAAAAGCCGGCATTCAGCAGCCGGCACTGGCCCGGATGGAAAAACCGGATGCCAGGCCCCGGACCGGTACGCTGAAAAAACTGGCCGGGGCCATGGGAATCTCAGTTGAGCAATTGCGGGATTGACCAGCGGAAAAGGGGCGTTGATGAAAAATCATCCCTGGAAAGGGAATGGCAGGGAGATGAAAAAATGAAACAGATCATTGAAAATATCTGGCATGTGGGCGACAGCGGCTGTTCAGTCTATGTGGTGGACACCGAAAGTGATGAGGGGCTGGTGCTGATCGATGCCGGCATGGATCTGGACCTGATCAAAGGGATCGAGATCAGCGGCCTGAAGTTTGAAGATATCCGGCACTGTATCCTGACCCATTGCCACATCGACCATACGGCTGCCTGTGCCGGGCTGGCAAAGCGTCTGCCGGGAATCCGGTTCTATGCCCATACACTGGATGCAACCCCCATTGAAGAACCCGGCCATGACGGACGTACTGCGGCCGACTGGTATGGGATCTCTTATGAACCGATATCCCTGCATGAGCGATTGGACGACGACACAACACTCACCATTGGCCGCATGGATTTTCACTGCCTGCACATCCCCGGCCATACACCGGGGTCCATTGCCGTGGTGGTGGAAACGGCCGGTCAGAAAGTGCTGTTCGGCCAGGACCTGCACGGACCGTTCAGTAACGATTTCCTGTCTAACCTGGCTGATTACCGCAGATCCATGAACCGGCTGTTGACACTGGAGGCGGATATCCTGTGTGAGGGACATTACGGCATTTTTCAGCCAAAGGCGCAGGTGCGGCAGTTTATCGAGGAACACCGGGAGAGGCACCTGCGCTGAATGTCACCCTGAAAAGCACCCGGGTTCGAATCTGCTGTTCCATTTTTCAGCGATTTGCCGGCATTCAAGTGCCTTGAACCGGTCAAAATCATCCGCATTTACCACCGCCTGTGATCAGACCGAAGATTCAGGCCAGACGCGCTTCTGCGCCACCTGAAAGACCGTAAAACCGTTCACAAAATCGCTGTTTACGCGTTTTGCTATTTGTGGCAAAACGCGTAAACACCGCTGGCATGTGATCGGATTCCTGCATGCAAAATATGATTATTTCCAATTGATTTTTTATGCATAATTTATTATTTTTTATGCATCAGGAGGTGTCGTATGAGAACCACTTTGGATTTACCTGAAGACTTGTTGAACCAAGCAATGCAGGTCACAAACATCAGGACAAAAACAAAAGTCATTACCGTGGCCCTGGAGGAACTGGTGCGGAAATCAAAAATCTCCGCATTGAAACAATACAAGGGCAAGGTGGATTTGGATATTGATCTGGATGTCTTGAGAGATCGCAACAGATGCAGACATATCTGAATGTCACCCTGTACTGAGCCACACAAACCGATCCGTTTGGGCAGGACAGGTGGCGTTACGAGTAACGCCACCCTTGCAACCGTGTTTCATCCATCACATCAAGGGCATTCAGCTTTGACATAGCCCGGGTCGGAGGCGCATCAGAGCACTTTTTTCAACGCGGCTATCAATTCGGCGATATCAGTATCATCCGGATGGCCCACGGCATCGTCCGCCTCATGGAGCCAGGGCGGGGGCGATTCTTTCTGTTTGATCTTTTCCAGGACCATGGGATTGACCTCGCCCTGGCAGGAGTAGGTGCCGATGACATTGGCGCCGTTCACCAGACTGACGGCATATTCCATGGCCCCCCTGGCATGATCGGAGCCTTTGGCCGCCCCATGGGTCGCAAAAAGGAACACCTTTGC
>JAIPDL010000123.1 GCA_021737695.1 Desulfotignum sp.
ATGAGCGCCAGCACCAGCAGAAAAATACTGACAATGCCTGAAATATACCGCCACCGCATTTAAAAGAATTCCAGTTTCACGGTCAGCAGTTTTTCCATTTTTTTCACGGCCTGTTTGACCGTGAACACAATGATCTGGTCTCCGGGAGTCACCACACTTTCCCCCGTGGGAATGATAATGTCTCCATTGCGGATGATGCACACCAGCAACGCCCCTTTGGGCATGTTCAAGTCTTTCAGAGGCCGGTTGGTGATATCGGAAGTTTCTAAGGCCACGGCCTGGATGAATTCCCCGCGTTCGCCGAATATGGAAATATCAGACAGCACTTTTCCCTGCCGGACGTTCTGAAGAATGGAGCTGACGGCCGACAACCGGGGGCTGACGACCTTTTCAATGCCGATGGTGGTCAGAAACGGATAATAACTGGATTTTCCGATGCGGGTTACGGTGTTTTTAACACCTAAATTCTTGGCAAGAAGCGAGACCAGCACATTGGTTTCATCATCGTCTGTCACCGAGATCACGGCATCGATCTGGTTGAGGTTTTCTTCCAAAAACAGTTTCTGGTCCGAGCCGTCTCCATGCAGCACCACGGTTTTGTCCATCTGTTCCGCCAGCTCCAGGCACCGGGCTTTGTCCGCTTCAATCAACCGGGTTTTGATGCCTTCATTTTCCATCTGCGTGGCAAGTCGGGCACCGATACGTCCGCCGCCCACAATCAAAGCACTTTGGATGGGTTTGATCTGGATGCCGAAAATTTTCAAGGTGTCTTTGAGCTGGTCGGCATGGCTGACAAAATACACCAGATCCCCGGGATAAATAAAATCGTTTCCCCGGGGCACGATCACTTCGTCTTTCCGGACAATGGCCGCGATCAGGGGCCGGGTCGCCCCGAACCGTTCCTGAAAATCTTTCAGACACATCCCGGCCATGACGGAAGCGGCATCGATGCGGATGCCCGTATATCTCACCTTGCCATCGGCGAAATCTCCGGTATCCAGGGCCTGGGGGATATCCACCAGCCGTCGGATGGTTTTGACCACCTCGATTTCCGGGTTGATGATGGTATCGATGTAAGGAATCTGGGTTTTAAAAATCTCATGAAAGCTGTCGAAATCCGTGTTTCGGATGCGTGCCAGTTTTTTGGTGGACGGAGACAGCAGATTGGTGACCAGACACGCCGTCAGGTTGATCTCATCACTGTCTGTAACGGCCAGCAGTATATCCGTGTCCTGAATGCCTGCCCGGCTCAGGATCGTGGGGCTGCTGCCGGATCCTTCGATCACCTGAACATCCAGATCTTCAAAAAGCACCCGGGCCAGATCCGGGTTTTTTTCAATGACCACCACTTGTTTGCTTTCCGAAGCCAGGCGGGAGGCGATGTTGTAACCCACTTCTCCGGCACCGACAATAATGATTTTCACACCTGCCCTCCTGTTGAATTCGGTCGGTCTGGAAGGGGAATTTACTAAAAACACAACGGACTGTCAAATGCTTTGACAGAGGAGGCATTTCTCGATATACAAGATTAGTTATGCCCCAATAATCCAAAATCCAGGGGACAGCGCATGCGCCTTTTACTCACAGGTGGTCGCGGCAGTTCATTTGCTTCAATGTCAAAGCCGGTATTATTGTTCATGGTATCATCATGCATGATGCTGGCAGCAGATGTGTGGTTGTGCGATGCCATGACCCAGGTCCGGATCGGCGTGTATCAGAACGCCCCCAAGGTATTCATGGATGACACGGGCACTCCTTCGGGTATATTCATGGATATCCTCCGGGAAATTGCCGCAAAGGAAAACTGGGACCTGGCCTTTGTCCCCGGTACCTGGGGGGAGGGCCTGGACCGCCTGGCACAGGGGCAAATCGATCTGATGCCGGATGTGGCCTATACGGCTGAAAGGGAAAAGCGGTTCGCCTACCATCAAGAACCCGTGCTGTCGGACTGGTTTCAGGTGTATACCCGCAAAAACAGCGGTGTCTCTTCCATCGTGGACCTGGCCGGAAAAAAAGTGCTGGTCCTGGAGCGGTCCGTTCAGGAGACGGCGTTCAACCAGATGGCCAAAGGATTCGGGTTTGATTTTACCTTGATTTCATTTTCCGATTACCAGACCATCTTTGACACCCTAGCCAGGGGAGATGCCGATGCGGCTGTGACCAACCGGTTCAACGGGCTGAAATTTGCCAAACCGGCCGGTCTTCAGGACACAGCCATTATTTTCAACCCCACCCGGCTGTACTACGCGGCCCCTCTTTCAGGCCCCCAGGGATGGCTGGACACCCTGGACAGGTACCTGGTGCGGTTCAAGAATGATCCGGATTCCATCTATTTCAAAAGTCTGAAAAAATGGACCGATGAACCGGTTCCGGTTTTTCTCCCGGCATGGGCCCGGCTGCTGGGACTGATCATCGGCATTGCTCTTGTCATGAGCCTGGCCGGCAGTTTCCTGCTCAAGCGGGCCGTGGATATTCGTACCCGGCAACTGCGAAAGGTCAACCGGGAAATGGAGGATCGGATCAAAGACCGGACCGCTGAGCTGGCGGCCGCCATGGAACAGGCAAAGGCGGCGGATCATCTCAAATCCGCGTTTCTGGCCACCATGAGCCATGAGTTGAGGACCCCGTTGAATTCCATCATCGGGTTCACCGGGATTCTGCTCCAGGAACTTGCCGGTTCACTGAACGACGAGCAGAAAAAACAGCTGGGCATGGTGCAGACCAGTTCCCGGCATCTGCTGGCCCTGATCAATGATGTGCTGGACATCTCGAAAATCGAGGCCGGGCAGCTGACGCTCTCTGTTTCCACGTTTGACCTGCGTGCCGCCATTGAGAAAACCGTTGATTTGGTGAAACCCCTGGCAGAAAAACACGGGCTGGCCCTTTCTGTAGAAATCAGCAAGGATGTGGGGGGGGTGACATCGGACCAGCGAAGGCTCGAACAGATCGTTCTCAACCTGCTCAACAACGCGGTCAAGTTTACGGAAAAAGGGGAGATCCGCGTTACCTGCCGGGCCCTTGGCACCCAGTATGAACTGGCCGTGTCAGACACGGGTATCGGCATCGATCCCAAAAAACTGTCGCATCTGTTTCAGCCCTTTCACCAGATCGATACGGGGCTGTCCCGCAAACGGGAAGGCACGGGTCTGGGTCTGTCCATCTGCAGAAAACTCATTGGGCTGATGGGGGGATCCATTGATGTGAAAAGCAGTCTAGGCCGGGGCAGCACCTTTACCATCCGTTTCCCGAAATTTCAGGAGTCAGATCATGAGTGATGAATTACTGATCATTGAGGACAATCCCCAGAATTTTTACATGATGCGGTTTTTACTGGAAAAAAACGGGTATGCCGTCATCGGGGCGGATACGGGCAGAAAAGGCATTGATGCGGCCCGACACCACCGGCCCCAAGCCATTCTGCTGGACATTCAACTGCCGGAAATGGACGGGTATGCCGTGGCTGCGGAACTGAAAACCCTTCCGGATGTGGCCAATATCCCGATTGTTGCCGTGACCTCCTATGCCATGGCCGGGGACCGGGAAAAAGTGCTGGCCGCCGGGGCGGACGGGTATATTGAAAAACCCATTGATCCCGATACGTTTGTGGATCAGATTCGTCAGTATCTGCCTGGCGATCCGACCTCAGGAGGTGCAAAATGAATATCCTGATCGTGGATGACCATGAGGCGAACCTGTATCTGCTGGAAAGCCTGCTCAACGGAAACGGGCACCAGGTGATGTCCGCACCCGACGGGAAACAGGCCCTGGATATCGTGCAGACCGGCGACATCGATCTGATCATCACGGATATTCTCATGCCTGTGATGGACGGGTTCCAACTGTGCCGGAAGATCAAGAATGATCCGGATCTGGCCGCCATTCCCCTGATTTTCTATACGGCCACATATACGGGTCCCCAGGACGAAGCCTTTGCCTTCAAGATCGGGGCGGACCGGTTCATTGTCAAGCCGTGTGAACCGGATGTGCTCATCACTGCGGTGAACGAGGTCCTGGCTTCGGCCCAAAAAAAACAAGGCAAGGTATCTGGTCCGGCGCTCGAAGAAGAGGAGGCATACAAACTCTACAGCGAGCGGCTGGTGACCAAGCTGGAACAGAAAATGCTCGAGGCGGAACAGGAGATCGAGGCCCGGAAAAAGGCGGAAACCGATCTTCGCAAGAGCCAGGCCCAGCTGATCCAGGCCCGGAAAATGGAATCCGTGGGCCGGCTGGCCGGCGGGATGGCTCATGATTATAACAACATGATCAATGTGATCATGGGATTTGCGGAACTGGCATTGGGGAAAATATCTCCCAAAGATCCGCTGTACGGCGATATTCAGGAAATCATCAGGGCGGCCAGACGGACCAGTGATATGACCCGGAAACTGTTGACGTTTGCCCGCAGGCAGAAATTTTCACCCCATGTCCTGGATCTTAATGAAACCATCGAAGGCATGCGTAAGATGCTGGACCAGGTGACAGGAAAAGACATTCAATTGGCATGGCACCCGAAACCTGGGTTGTGGGATATTTTTATGGACCCGTCCCAGATCGATCAGGTACTGCTTAATTTGTGTGTGAATGCAAAAGATGCCGTAGACCCGGCGGGCCGGGTCGTGGTTGAAACAGACAATACACATCTGGATGCGCAATTTTGTTCCCTTCATCCCGGTTTTAGTCCGGGTGACTTTGTCACGTTGACGGTCACGGATGACGGGTGCGGCATGGATGCCCAGACCAGAGAAAGGATATTTGAACCGTTTTATACCACCAAAGCACCGGAAAAAGGGACCGGACTGGGCCTGGCAACCGTATACGGCATTGTCAAACAAAACCATGGGTTCATTCAGGTGACCAGTGCGCCGCAACAGGGAACCCGCTTTATCCTTTACCTGCCCCGCCATATCAAAACCGCAGCCATGTCTGATTAAACCGGTGCATTGACAACATATCGTCAATGCACCGGTTTAATCAGTGATTCTGACTTACAGAAGAATCGGCATGCCCAGCATCGGCCAGATCAGCAGCACGGCCAGGGCTACCAGGGCCATGAGCAGAACACTGGCCGGAATACCATACCCGAAGAACTCCCCGGAAGTGAACTGCCCGGAGTTATAGGCAATGGCATTGGGGGCTGCGCCCACCAGGAGCAGGAACGGCATACCTGCGGTCACCAGGGCGGAAAACACGATGACTTCGGCAGCCACGCCCAAGTAAGGCGCCACCACCAGGGCCACGGGCACGGAAATGGCAATGGCGGCCACATTCATGATAAAGTTGGTCATGATCATGACAAAAAAGGCAATGGCCATGACAAACACGAACCAGTGGGCATTCTGGAAAAAACCCAGCCAGTTGATGGCCAGCCACTCGGCTGCCCCGGTTTGCCACAGGCAGAACCCCATGCTCATGGCACCGGCAAACAGCAGGATAATGTTCCAGGGCACATTCTCCAAGTCGCCGATATCCAGGATGCCCGCGATGAAAAACAAAATGGTGGAAACCAGGAGCACGGCCGCCTTGTTAAAAGGCTTCAACACCGGGATAAACGACTGGAGGGAAAGAAACAGAATCACACCGAAGATGATGACCGTGGCAATGATCTCATGGCGGGTGAACGGTCCCATTTCATGGCTGAGCTGTTTGGCTTTTTCCCGCAACCCTGGGATCACGGCTTTCTCCGGTTTGAAAAACACCATGAAAAACCCCCAGAGTACGAACACCATGATCCAGCCAATCGGGAACATGTAATAGGTCAATTCAAAAAAAGATACGGTTTTATTGGTGATTTCCTCGTAGAACCCTAAGGCCACAATGCCCCGGGCCGCTCCCAGCAGGGTGACGATGCTGCCGGCCCCGGCAACGAACGCCATGCCCATGAACAGCCCTTTGCCGAATTTGGTGGGGCCTTCTTCATCCGTGTACAACGCATAAATGGACAGCAGCAAAGGATACATGGTGGCAGCCACGGCCGTGTGGGCCATGACATGGGTGAGCAGGGCCGTGACCACAAAACAGCCCAGATAGATCATGGAGGTGCGTTCCCCCACGATGATGAGCATTTTATAGGCCAGGCGCTTGGTGATACCCACCTTGGTGAACACCGTGCCGATGATCAATGATCCGAAAATAAACAACACGGACGGGTCCATGAAGTCTTTGAACGCATCTGCGGCCGGCCGGATGAAAAACAGGGCCTGGACCACGCCGATGGCCAAACCGGTCACCCCGATGGGCACCACTTCGAACACCCACCAGGTGCCGGCCAGAAGAAACAGGGCAATGGCGGCCTTGCCCTGGGGAGATAAAGTGAACGCCTTGCCCATGGGATCCAGTGCGTCCGGCCAGGGCGGTGAGTAATACACCACGGAAAACAGGATAACTCCAATCATCAGAAACATGATCCGCTTCCAGTCTATCTGAATGCCGGATGAGGCTGTTGCTTTTGTATTCATGTCACTCCTAAATTTTTGGGTAAATAAATCAATGGGGTCTCTTTCTCAATATTTATTCGCAGGCGTTTATCCTCGCCTTAAATTCATATATTTTTACCGATCACTAATAATGCAGGTGATCGGTTTTTGTCAAGAAAATGTCGGGGGACTCGTGTGAATTCATCCACCGAACCGCTTGAGTATATCCTTGATTTTGTCTTCCGTCTGTTTTTCCACCACCAGCATTTTCTCGGCTTTGGCCTGTTTGATTTTTGCGGCCAATTTCTCCAGATCCGCCGGTTTTTCCAGCAGATCCGTGGCACCGATTTTCATGGCTTCCACGGTTTTTTCCACGGTGGCATATCCCGTGAGCAGAATGATCTGCAGCTCCGGTTTTTTTGTTTTGATGTTTTTCAACGCCTGGATGCCGTCCATACCCGGCATTTTAAAATCCATGACAATGGCATCAAAACTTTCCTTTTCCAGCATGGCCATGGCCTGGTCCGCCGAATCTGCGGTTTTGACGGTCATTCCCCGGGCTTGCATCCGTTCGGACATGATATCTAAAAATTCTTTTTCATCATCCACCAATAACACTTTTTCAGACATGATTTTCTCCTTTATTCCAAAATCTGATTGCCGGTTTTATCCCGGCAAAACTCATCCATGGTCAGGCCGGGCCGTGCACAGGCAGAATCCGGCCCCGGCATCCATCATTTTGACTTTCATGTTTACATGGGCCAGTAAGGCCCGGTCTGTGGGGCTGTCAAACAGGGAGTCCCTTTCAATCATAAGACCGGGATCCCGGTTAAAACAGATTTCAGCCAGTGTCGAATCCCTGCCGAACCGAACCGTCATCTGCTTTTCCGTGTCAGATGCGAAATCAGCGTGATCGCAGCATAGAATATCCAGTGCCCGGAATATCAGATGAAGTACGGCAAACCGCCGGGCATGGATGCGGCAGGGAACGGGTGGGGGAATCACTGTGAGCGTTCCTCCGTGCCGGCGGATGATCCGTTCCGAAAGGCTTGCCACAAGCATCACCATTTCTTGCATGTCCAGAAATTCCTCTGCATGATCCATGCTGTGGGAAAACCGGTTGAACTGCTTCATCATAGTATCGGCCCGGGTCACATTTTTTCGGATCTTTTCACTGATGGTTGATACTTTTAATGGATCAACGGGCGTTGCTTTTTTTTGGGATTTTACGGCCAGATCCCCTAAAAGCCCGGCATTTTCATTGATAATGGCCAGCACATTTTTCATATCATGGGTCATGGTCGCGGAAAGGGCACCGAAAAATTTGACATCATCCATATCTGTAAGACGATCGGTATTTGGACACGGATCATTGTTTGGTGACATGGACGGCTCCTTTGGTGTCGTTTTCATCCGCATTTTTGAGAGGTATGTCGCTTTTGGGCAGCTGGAGTGAGCCATCGGATGCGGTCTGCCGGACCGCTTTCACGGGCAGGGTTAAAACAAATCGGGTGCCTTTGCCCACCGTGCTTTTGACGGTGATGTCTCCGCCCATTTCCCGGATCAGGCCATAGGTGATGGCCAGACCTAAGCCCGCACCCCAGCGGTCGCTTCGGGAGGTATAAAACGGTTCGAAAATTTTGGGCAGGTCTGCCGGAGAAATCCCTTTGCCCGTATCAGACACGATGATGGTCACATACCCGGTTTTTTGTATGGACACGTCAATGGTCAGAATTCCTTGGGATTCCATGGCCGTAATAGCGTTTTCCGCCAGGTTCAGAAAAATCTGGAGCAGACTGCTGCGGTCACATTCAAATCCGGGCACGGCCGGAATGGGTGCCACCCGGATGGCAATGCCCCGGTGACGGGCATCCGTTTCCACCAGGGCCAGAACCTGGGAGATCACTTCTTCGATATCCACGGGTTCTGTGCTAGGTTCCATATGCCGGGCAAAATCCAGCAGTTGACGGGTGATGGTGCCGCAGCGTTTCACGGCATCCAGGACATTTTCGGCCAGAGGTAAAACGCGCGGGTCCGGTCGGGTTTGTTTTTTTAAGGTCAATAGATCGACGATCAGTCCGGTTTTCTGGTTGATAATGTCCAAAGGATTATTGATCTCGTGGGCCACGCCCGAGGCCAGGCGCCCGATGGACGCCAGGCGGTTGGCATGTTCTTCGTGGTGAAGGGCTTCGATTCGTCGACGTTCCGTGACGTGAATCCGGCTCACCAGATACGTGGCCATGCCCATGATGGACAACAGGATTAAAACAATGCTCACACATAAAAACCAGAGCAGTTTGAGCCGGGGTTTGAGCCAGAGATCTTTGAGCCAGTCCGCCGGTCGCAGCTGGACCAGTGTCAGGGGCGTGCCCGTGATTTTGGCATATCCGGCCAGCACGGCCGTACCGTCCGGGGTTTGCAAATCCACGATCCCTTCAGTTTCGGTCAAAAGGCGGGTATCCAGAGCGGTCAGCCCGGGATCCCGGCCATAGTGAAACGACGGGGTCACCAGGTCGCCCGTGTCATCTATGAGAAACAAATCGTTATGCCGTCCCGTGTTCAGCCGATGAAAGACGTCTTGCCACAGGATTTCGGCACAGGCCGTGGACGGATTCTCCGCCAGAGAGGCAGCCATGATATGGGCAAGGGTCTGAAGGCTGGAAAGCATGCGGGTGTTGGATTCGGTTTCAATGGTACGCCGGGTCAGGCTGAAATCCACCAGCGTCATAATGATCAGCGGGGACAGTGCCAGAATCGAGGTCAGCAGAACAATCAGTTTCCATTTGCGTTTGAGATTCAACCCGCTGTGATTGCCGGGATCATCCGGCAGATTCCAGAATGCGGGTTTGAGCCGCTGCAAAGGCGTCATGGCTGGTAAAACCCGTTGTCAACAGGTGGGTCAAATCCCATGGAATCCCGTGGGTCCAACAGGGTTTTTTCATGGCTCTGCCGGATGGCGGCATGTAACTGGTCAATATCAACGGGTTTCTGGAAATACGCATATGCCCCTAAATCCATGCAGGTTTTCCGATCCTGTTCCGATCCATGTCCGGTCAGGACAATCACGTGAATAAACGGATGGGTCTGTTTCACCTGCTGCAACACCTGAATCCCGTCCATACCCGGCATTTTCAAGTCAATGATCAGGACCTGGGGGGGGTGGGACTGCACCTGTGCCAGGGCTGTTTTTCCGTCAAACACGGCATGAGAATCCATATCCCGCATCTGGAGACGTTCAGACAGGGTTTCAACAAATTCCTGTTCATCATCCA
>JAIPDL010000023.1 GCA_021737695.1 Desulfotignum sp.
CAGATGCGAATCGTTGAGTTGATTCGCAGCCAGCTGGATTTCCAGGACTTCGCATTCAAACCGCACCTGGAACACATGCATGATTTTGTTGAATTCGATTTCCGTCACCATGCTGCCGGTTCTGGGAATAATCCGGACCAGCTGTTCCCATTCCAGACGGTTGAGCACATTTCGGACCGGTGACCGGCTGACCTCAAATTCCTGTGCCAGCACGTTTTCATTGAGAATCTGACCGGGATGATATTCCATGTACAGAATTCGATCCCGCAGGATATTAAACATGTTTGGTTTCATAATCCACTGCCTTGTTTGTTGCAGTCAGCATCCGTTTGAACCTGATTAAGGGCGGATACAATTTTTATGGCCCGGTCCAATAAAAAAGCTTGACATGAAAATTAACCCACTGGTATACCAGTAACAAGATTAATGATAAAAATAAAGGTATTTTTACAGAAATACAATTCTTTTCCACCCATAACACATCACCGGAGGGCAATGACTGTTTATCGAATCCACAGAAAAACCCAGGCCTGGTATGGAGAATCCATCGGCATCCTGATTCTGGACGCTGCCTATCCCTGCATTCCCGGCAATGTGGGAAACGCCAGCACGTTTCCTTTTCCGGTCCGGTATGAAAGAGTGACCGGTGCCTCCATCGACCGGCTGCTCAACCAGCAGGATCCCACCCTGGCGGAACCATTCATCCAGGCGGCAAAAAACATTCAGGACCAGGGTGTGAAGGCCATTACCGGGGCCTGCGGATTCATGGCCCTGTTTCAGCGGGAAGTGACCGCAGCCGTGGACATCCCGGTCTTTTTATCCAGTCTTTTGCAGATTCCACTGATCTATCAGATGACCCGAAAACCCATCGGTATCATCACCGCCAATGCATCCAGTTTAAAAAAAGCCCATTTTGATGCGGTTAACGTGACCCCGGACATTCCGGTAATCATCGCAGGCATGGAAACCCAGCCGGAATTTTCCAGTGCCGTACTCGAAGAAAAAGGGACCCTGGATTCAGATAAAATTCAAGATGAAGTGGTTTCCACCGCCAAAACAATGGTGAAAGACCATCCGGACATCAGCGCCATTGTGCTGGAATGCAGCGATCTGCCCCCTTATGCCCATGCGGTGCAGGCAGCGGTACAGCGTCCGGTATTTGACTTTTTCACCATGATTCAGTATATCCACACTAGCTTGGTAAGAACCCCTTTTACCGGGTTTATGTAACACAACCACATAATTTGCAAGGAGGAAGAGATGAAAAAAGGACGAAGGCTCATTCAGGGACTGATGGTGCTGACAATCAGTGCGATGCTTGTGACAGCCGCACCGATTCAGGCCAAAGCAGAAAAAACATTTAAATGGCAACCGTCATCCTGGCTGTCCTCGGGCATCAGCTGGGATACCATCAATGACATCTCCAAAAAAGTGACCCAGAAGACCAACGGCCGGCTGACCATGACCCCCAGCTCTCCGGGCGCCATCGTACCGGTGCCGGAACAGCTGGAAGCCGTGAGCATGGGCATTATGAAAGCCACCTTTATCTGGCCGGGATATTTCCCCGGACAGCTGCCTGTGGCATTTATGCATGGGGATTGTTTTGCGGCCCCGCATACCATTGCCGAACTGCGGTACCTTTACGAAGAATATGAAGGCGGCAAGATCATGGAAATCCTGAGGGACGCGTATGCCGAACATGGCGTCTATCTGGTGGGCAACCTCTACTGGACCCTGGACAACCTGATGATCTCCAAGGTCCCCATCAAGGGTGTGGCTGACATTGAAGGAAAGAAATTCCGCTCATCAGAACTGATTGCCCTGCAGCTGGCTGAACTGGGCGCCGGCACCATCTGGGTTCCCGGAGATGAAATCTACACCATGCTGTCCACCGGTGCCGTAGATGCCATCACCTTTTCCCATGCCGCTGACATGGTGGCCATGGGCTTCCATGAAGTGACCAAATACTGGATTAAATACCCCACCGCTGTCGGACCGGCTGCAGATGCACTGATCGTGACCATGAAAGAATGGGAAGCAATGCCCCAGGATCTGAAGACGATTCTGGCCAGTGAGGTTGCCAACGGCACTTACAGAAACGCAACCGAAGCGGATAAAGAGATTGCCAAAGCCTGGGATTTTGTTGAGAAACAGGGCATTGAAATCATTGAATGGTCTGAAGAAGATGCGGTTAAACTGGCCGGTACCGCCCGGAAAGTGATTCCTGAAAAATATCTCAAAGACAAATCCTTTAACGAAATTTTCAAAATTGTTGAAAAATGGGCCATGGAAATGGGGTATTGGGCAGACTAGCGCTCAAATCGTAAAAGTCGGCTGTAAAACGCCCAAAGAAACGATAAAGCCTCCTTCGTTAGCTGGTGGGGGCTTTATCGCTTCTGATGTTAATCGATCATAGAAAGAGGTAAAAAATGAGACGCGTCCTGGCATTCATCGACAGTGTCAGCGAATGGAGCGGGAAGCTGGTCAGCTGGCTGATCTTGATCATCATGGCCGTCCTGCTCATTGAAGTGGCATTGCGTTTTTTATTCAACGCTCCGACCATCTGGATTCATGAACTGTGCATGCATTTGTTTGGATTCTTTTCCGTGCTTGCCGGGGCCTATGTTCTTCTAAACAAACAACATGTAAAAATCGATATTATCTACCTGCAGTTTTCCCCCCGGGTCCGGGCCGCTATTGATACGGTGACGTATATGGTTTTTTTCATGTACATCGGGGCCATGTTTTATTACGGCACTGTCCTTGCGATCCGGGCCGTGGAGTTGAATCAGACCGTATCACCATCGCCCTGGGGATCTCCGATATGGCCCCTGAAAATAGCATTGCCCGTGGCAGCATTGCTGCTGCTGCTCCAGGGGCTGGCTGATTTCATCCGCACGGTTAGCTTTGCTGTGACCGGAAAGGAGATGTCATGACATTTGAATGGCTACCCATTATCGTTCTGGTCTCCGGGCTGATGCTCGGGCTGATCTCAGGGTTTCCCATGGCATTTACCCTGGGCGGCAGTTCCATTGTGGCGTCCTGGATCTTCATCGGGTTTGACAGTCTGCCCTATGTGGCCACCAATACATTCGGCATGATGACCAATGTGATCCTCATTGCCATGCCGTTGTTCATTTTCATGGCCTGTGTACTGGAAAAATCCGGGGTGACCCATGATCTGTACAATTTCATGCACCAGCTGCTGGGGTCCCTGAACGGGGGACTGGCCATGGGCACCGTGGCCATTTGCGCCATCATCGCGGCCATGTCCGGGGTGAGTACCACCGGCGTGGTGACCATGGGGATCATTGCCCTGCCCATCATGCTCAAGATGAAGTACGACAAAAGCATCGCCATTGGGCCGATTCTGGCGGGCGGGGCCCTGGGCCTGCTCATTCCCCCCAGTGTGTCTCTGGTCATCTACGGCATGATCGCCCGGGTGTCCATCGGCCGGTTGTTTGCAGGCGCCATCATTCCCGGCATGCTCCTGGTATTTCTGTACATGAGTTATATCGGTATCCGGTGTTATCTGAATCCCAGCCTGGGACCGGCCCTGCCCAAAGAAGACCGGGTGCCGTTAATTGAAAAACTGAAACTGGCCAAGAGCCTGGTGCTGCCCATGCTCATCATCATCTCGGTGCTGGGATCCATTTTCGCCGGGCTGGCCTCTCCTACAGAAGCAGCGGCCGTCGGGGCCGGCGGTGCGGTGCTCAGTGCCGCCATCAACCGTCGCCTGTCCTGGGACGTGCTCAAGGATGCCTGCTTCCGCACCATGTCCATCAACGGCATGATCATGTGGATCCTGTTCGGGGCGGCCTGTTTCACCAGTATCTTTTTCCGGACCGGCGGTCAGGGCCTGATCGGTGACATGATGCTGGGTCTTGAAAGCAAGGTTGTCATTTTCGGTATTATCCTGATCACCCTGATTGTCCTTGGATTTTTCCTGGATGAAATCACCCAGATCATGATCACTGTGCCGGTGTTTCTGCCCATCGTGGTCCAGCTCGGATATGATCCGGTCTGGTTCGGTGTGCTGTTCATGACCCAGGTGCAGATGGATTATCTGACCCCGCCTTTCGGGTTCACCCTGTTTTATCTCAAGGGGGTGGCACCGCCCGAAGTGAGCATGGCGGATATCTATAAATCGATTCTGCCTTTCTTGTGCATGCAGCTGATTGTGGTACTGCTGATCCTGTTCTTTCCGCAAATCGTTCTGTGGTTGCCCGAAGAGGTGTTTGCCCTCAGGTAAGCTCACGACCAAAACCAAGGAAAGTTTCATAAATACCGATGAAACACTTACACTGGTTCTCAGGCACAATGTCCGGGAACCAGTGTTTTTTTTGAAAGCCTGCCCACCAGAATGATTTGTGTCAGCAACCCGAATACTGACTTTTCCGAATGACTTGAAAGGAACCCATCATGAATTTTACCCAGACACTCTTCACGGTCGATACCCACACCATGGGCGAACCCACCCGGGTGGTCACCGCCGGTATCGCCCATATCCCGGGAAAACAGATGATCGACAAAAAAAACTGGCTGTCTCAAAACAAAGACCATCTGAGGCAGATGCTCATGCTCGAGCCCAGAGGCCACCAGGATATGTTCGGGGCCATTCTCACCGAGCCGGTCACAGACGGAGCCGAAGCCGGGGTGATCTTCATGGACAGCGGCGGGTATCTGGACATGTGCGGGCACGGCAGCATGGGAGTCGTGGTGGTGCTCCTGGAAACCGGAATGTTGTCTTCAGACGACCGGACATCCGATAATGTCCGGACCCTGGCTCTGGACACTCCTGCCGGGCTGATCCATGCCCGGGCCGTCGTGGAAAACGGTCGGGTGACCCAGGTAACCATCCGTAACCGGGAATCCTTCTTTTGTGAATCCATGGAGATTCACCTGGACAGCATCGGGCCGGTGCCGGTGGATATCGCCTATGGCGGGAATTATTTCGCCCTGGTCAATGCCGAACATCTGAAACTTCCGGTGACCCCGGCCCACATCGAACCGCTCAAAAAGCTGGGGCTGGCTATCAGAAAGGCCGTGAACCAGCAGTTTTCCTTTTTACACCCGGCATCAGGTCTCAAGGCCACAGTGGACTTGACCGAAATTTATGAAAACACGGATCCTCCCCGAAATATCGTGGTATTCGGGGCCGGACAGGTGGACCGGTCCCCCTGCGGTACCGGCACCAGCGCAAAAATGGCATTTCTTCACCACAAAGGCCGGCTCAAGCCCGGGGAACCCTATGTGTATCAAAGTGTGTTCGGCACTGAATTCAGAGGAGAAGTTGTCAAGGAAACAACGGTGGGGGACCGGCCGGCCATTGTACCGGAAATCACCGGAAAAGCATGGATCACCGGATTTCACCAGTTTGTGAAGGAGGATACCGATCCCTATGGATCCGGGTTCTCCATGCCGAATCCCACCTGAAAAATCCCGGTATCAGACGATCACTGACGCGGCATCGATCAAAGCCGGCAGCTGTTTCAGGCTGAATCCCAGTACTTCCAGGGATTCAGCCACGCGACAGGTAACCATCCCCTCCAGGTCCTGCCCCAGGGTGAATCTGGACTGAATCAAGTCTGCAAGAAAAACCAGGTGGGTCAATTCTGGATGGGCTTGTGCGCTTTCCGGTTCATGATGACAGGCAATGGGCTCCTTCAGGATATCCGGCAGTTCCCATAACTCCGCCAGGGTCCTGCCGGTTTCCGCGTGTGTGGTATCAAAACACTCCTTTTCAATGGCGATCAGGTCTTCGCCGTCCTCCAGAATGCGGCGGTAGAAAAATGGAATGCCCCTGGCCACATACTGATCCAGTACCACCTTACCGATATCGTGAAGCAGGCCGGCCGTATATGCCACTGCCGGAGAAATCCGATTCGATCTCATTTTTGCCAGGCGTTCACAGGCCAGCGCCATGCCCAGAGAGTGGTTGTAAAGCCCTCCCCTGCAAAGGGAATACCCTGTGCTGTATCCAAAAATGCCGGAATCGACCGCTGCGGACAACACCAGCAGCAGAAACCGCTTTTCTCCCAGCAGGATCAGGGCCCTGTCAATGGAATCCGTGTTCATTTTCCGGCTGAACATGGCGCTGTTGCACAGCTTGAGCACTTTGGCACTGATCACCTGGTCCTGCCGGACCTCTTTTGCGACATCCCCTAAGCTGTTCATGTCGTTGTGGATCATCCGCAGCAGCTTCAAAGCGATCTGGGGAATGGGTTTGATCGACTGGATGGTCTCTGTGATCTGTTCCGGTGTGGGACAGGCAGGAACCAGCGAGTTCTGGGACACATCCGGAAAGATCACCGGTGTAATCGTGGTGTCCCCACAGGAAAGATCCAGGCTCATGCGGCAGGTGAAATACCCGCCGATCTCTTTTTTCAGGACCTGAATGCCCGCTTTTTCAAGCAGGTGACACGCCATTTCAGTTGTCCGGCCCCCGATATCCATGTCCAGATCCATCTGGGAAGCCGGACCGATCAGGCCCCCGCCCGCCATGGTTGCTTTGAGCCGGTTTTTCTGCGCCCCCAGGTCACAAAGTGCCTGGATGAACAGGGGCAGTCCGGTACGGGCATATTTTTCTGGCTGCCAGGGAGTTCCGCCGTCAACGGGTTCAGGAAGAAGCAGGTGATGAATCCCTCCTGTTCCCGCTTCAGAATCCCACAAAGCCACCCCCACACAACTGCCCAGATAGGCGTCCAGGATCAAAGGGTGTTTCCCGGATACCACAAAACTACCAGAGGGCACAATCTGCCGCTGTTTGACTGTCATCTCAGATCTCTGTCCTTTCAACACAAAATAAACCTGGCAAGGTATACCCTCATTCTCACCAAAAATCAAACCAGGAATAATATTTGTCTATGGCTGAAGTTCTGAGTCTGACAGCTGCCCGTCCCCGTTGGGCTAGAAAAAACAAGCGGTGAAAATCGTCCGTCTCTGCTTAGCTGGCATTTTTCTGTCGCAGGGTCCGTTCCACAATCTCGTCAATGGCGGCCGCCTGCTGGTTTGTCACCACCATCCGGGGCTCTTTTTCCAGCAGCGCCAGGGTCTTTTTCAATGCTTTGTCCCGGATGGACATGGCCCCTTTTTTCTCCCATTTTTCCCAGTTATCATGGTCAAACAGATCCGAATGCCACAGTTCGGTCTTGAACCGGGTAAAGGTGTGGGGGGACGCCAGCAGATTGCCCCCCGGTCCGGCCTGAGCCACCGCCTCCAGAGCCAGGGTATCGGCATCGATCCGGATGTCCCGCAGGGCATGACGGATAAATGCCATGCAATCGTTGCAGAACACCATGTCCGCGTAATCCACCACCATGTCCGTATCCAGCTGCATGGCATCCATGAGGTCCGCCTTCAGGGAGGTCAGGGTTCCCACCATGCCGGTCTCGAACCCGGCCTGGGCATCCAGGACCTTGGCATCCCTGAGCATGGACGGCATGCGTATCGGCAGGTCCAGGAAGCGCCCCATCTGGGACATGGCCACCTTGAGTACGGCAAACTCAGGGCCGGCCATGGAGATATTGGCGGTCTGCATGTTCATGCCCCGGGCAAAACTGGTGTACACCAAAGGCGCCCCCGGTGACACCAGCTGGGACAAGGTGATGCAGGCCAGGATCTCTGCGTGGGCCTGGGCTACCATGCCCGGAATGGTGACCGGGGCTGTGTTGCCCAAAATCGGGCCCGAACTGAGCATGATCGGGATATGATGCTGGTTCATGGCCATCATGGCTTCCAGGGATTCCACATCCATGCCCAAAGGCGGCAGGGTCAGAACCCACCCGGAGATAAAGGGACGCTGCAAAAATTCTTCCCTGGAACCGACTGCGGCCGCTGCCATATCCATGGCATCCAGCACCCCCTGCTCCCCCAGCACTCCGCCGGTGACGTGTTTGGTGGTGTGCTTGAGGCAGCCGGCCCAGGTGTACCAGTCACACACCCGGTGGTCCACATCCTGGGGGGTGACCGGTCCGCCGGACACCCGGACATGTTCCAGGTGTTCCGACAAATACACCAGGCGGTCCAGGTCCGCCATGCTGGCGGGACGTTTTTCGCCGGACCAGGGATCGATCACGCTGGTGGCCATGGTCATGCAGGCTAAGCCCGGGTCATGACGTTCAAAGGTCACATCTTTTTCCGGGTCCCGGGCGAAGAGGCGGAGGTCGTTTCTCTTGAGGGTAGTTGCAAGGGCGTTTTGGATCAGATCCTCTTTCAGGCAAACGATATCGGTATCCCGGATTTCGGCCCCGGCCCGCTCGAACAGTGCCAGGGCTTTTGGTGAGGGAAACCGCATGCCCACCTCCTGCAGGATCTTGAGTGCGGCCTCGTGCAGCTGGCTGATCTCGTTGTCGGTCAGATATTGGATGGTCAGTTTCATGTCAAATCCTTTCGGCACGCCATGAGACAGCGTTTCACCAGGGTTTTTGCCACATCCTTCCGGTATCCGGCAGACGCTCTCAAGTCGGTGATGGGCGAGACAGCCGAGGCAGCCATCCCGGCACAGGCGTCCACGACCTGATCATCCAGCGGCTTTCCTGAAAGGAACTGTTCCGCGGCCGTCACCCGCACCGGGGTGGGGGCCACGGACCCCAAAGCGATCCGGGCGGACTCGCAGACCCCGCCGGCCATGCCGATCCTGACGGCCGCCGACACCACCGAAATGATCACGGCGGTGCGGGTACCGATCTTTAAAAACGCGGCAGAGTCCTGGTCCTTGATCTTTGGAATGCAGATATGGGTCATCATCTGGCCGGGGGTCATCACCGACCGGCCCGGTCCGGTAAAAAAATCCGCCACCGGTACCGTGGTTTCCCCCCGGGCATCCTGGAGGATCACCGTGGCATCGGACACCAGCAGCGGCGGAGCCGTGTCCGCAGCGGGTGAAGCCATGCAAAGGTTCCCTCCCATGGTGGCGGTATTTCTCACCTGCAACGATGCCATCTGTTCCACAGCCCGGGCCAGCACCGGGCA
This sequence comes from Desulfotignum sp., assembly GCA_021737695.1. Taxonomy (GTDB): domain Bacteria; phylum Desulfobacterota; class Desulfobacteria; order Desulfobacterales; family Desulfobacteraceae; genus Desulfotignum. The sequence continues at coordinate 8,974 of JAIPDL010000023.1, forward strand.
GAAACCCTTTACATCCGGTGAGGTCAGAATCCGGGTCAGGGTCACTCCGGCCCCGATTTTCAGCATGTCCTCATGGGTCTCGATCTGGTTGAGGGCGTTGATTTTCGTTATATCCACAAGGTGCAGCCCCGGGTCGAACCGCCACCGTCCGGTGCGGATCGAAGGGATGACATCGGTGCACCCGGCCACGATCCTTGCTGCCGGCCCATGGATTTTGATCAGGTCCATCAGTTCCGGCAATGTTTTCGGTGCATGGTATACCAGTTCCGGCATGGCCCGGGAACCGATAAAACTGCCGCCGGGTCTGGTTGTCATGGTTGTACGGTTTCCATTGGTATCAGACATGATATTCCCCTTTGTGTATCCCAATATATGGCTTTCTCTACCACCATTCACCAGCCATTTTCAATTTCTGGGCTGTTTTCACCGACTTGACGATGTTGACATACCCGGTGCACCGGCACAGATTGCCTTCCAGTGTCTTGCGGATCACGGCATCGGTAAGTTCTGTGTCACCCGCCTTCCGGATGAGGGCATAGGCGTTCATCAGCATGCCCGGTGTACAGAATCCGCACTGGATCCCCAGCTCATCGGTGAACGCCTTCATCAAAGGATGCGGGGTGCCGTCTTTCACCAGGCCTTCGGAGGTCATCACGGAGGCGCCCTGGACCGAAGCGGCCAGCACCAGGCAGGCGTTCACCGGTTCATCATCGAGCAGCACCGTGCATGCCCCGCATTCCCCTTCTTCGCAACTGCGGTGCACACTGGTCATTCCGCCCTGGCCCCTGAGCACTTCCAAAAGGGTCTGGCCAGGGTCGATCATCAAGGTGGTTTCCTGGTTGTTCAGCACAAATGTCAATGGAATCTTCATGGTATTTCTCCCTTTTGAAGGGTCGATATTCAAAGGTCATTGTTCAAGGGTCGATTAAGACAAAAACCGGCCGTTGCTCACGGTTCTTCTGAAAAGTCAGCCAATCACTCGTCCTGGCCTGTGGCCTTTCGTATCCAGGCCCTCACCTTTTCCGGGGTGGCGGGTGCGTCATTGACCCGGATCCCGAACGGGGTAAGCGCATCTTCGATGGCATCCAGGATCACCGCCTTGGACCCGATGATCGGGGCCTCTCCCATCCCTTTGCTGCCGGTTTCGGAAAACGGGGACGGGGTTTCCAGGTGGGCGATCTCGATGTCCGGGGCTTCCACGGAGGTGGGGATCAGATAATTGGAAAACGAGGTGTTCAGGAGTTTCCCGGTTTCATCGTAGTTGAGGCCCTCGTACAACGCCTCACCGATCCCCTGGACGATCCCGCCATGGATCTGTCCGTCCACTACCTGGGCGTTGATGATGGTGCCGGCATCATGCACATGCACGTATTTGACAATCTGTGTCACGCCGGTGTCGATGTCCACCTCCACCACGGCAATGTCCGCGGACACGCAGAACGAGGTGTATGAAGACCCGCTTTCCGGAGTGGTGGGGCTGTACCAGGTGGTGGTGACATCCAGCAAATGATCATGGGCCTTGAGCATTTCCGGATCCAGGCCCCGGGGGCCTGGAAAGAAGAACACTTTCTCCGCGAACCGGGCATAGGAGATCTTTTGTTCCGGTGCATCAGCCGGATAGATGAATCCATTTTCCAGAACGACCTGGTCCGGGGATATTTTCAACACCGACGACGCACACTTCACCACTTTTTCCCGCAAAAGCCGGGCCGCCTTGGCTACGGCACTGGCTGGATACACAGCGCCTCTGCTGGACAACGGCCCCTGCCCGATAAAATCGGAGGTCACTCGTTTTACATGAATTTGGGCCGGGTCCATGCCCAGGATATCCGCCACGATCGTTGCATGGGAGATTTCGGTGCCCTGGCCGATTTCAGTGCGGTCCGAATGCACCTCCACACTGCCGTCCGGCGTGATCAGGACCCGGGCTTCGGTGATGCCCCCCATCTGGCAGTTGGGCACCGCCACACCGGCGGGCTCGATGGCCGTGATCAGGCCGATGCCCAGGTACCGGCCCTGGGCTGCGAGCTTTTTCTTGCGTTCCCGGACCGATTCAAGGTCCGCCATTTCCATGGCTTTTTCAAGCACGGCCGGATAGTCTCCGCTGTCCAGTACATAATTGTTGATCTGGTGATAGGGAAATTCATCCGGTTGGATGAAGTTTTTCATCCGAATCGCTTCCGGGGTCATGTTCAGCTGTTTGGCCACCTGATTGATGGCCGATTCGATGAACTTGATGCCCTTGTCTTTGCCATAGCCCCGGTAGGCACAGTAAAAAGACTTGTTGGTCACCGTGCCGATGCCTTCCACGTGCATGCCCACCCACTTGTACATGTTGGTAGGGGACGAGCAGGCCGGAAAAATGCTTAATGCGGCAATGCCCTTGTTGGTGCTTTCCACGCCCAGGTCATGATATACAGTGGCATCGAGTCCCAGCAGGGTACCATCGTTCTTGAACGCTATCTTTCCCTCCCAGAACACATCCCGCTGGTGGGGGCCGGTGGTGACAAAATCCCGGTGGGGTTCCATCCATTTCACGGGCCGTCCCGTGAGTTTGGATGCCAATGCCACCACGTTTTCCTTCCACGCGTGGATTTTCAGGCCGAACGCCCCGCCGATATCCACGGCATTGATTTTCACCTTGGCCTCGGGAATCCCCAGGGTCGCGGCAATGTTGTGCCTGGCCAGAAACGGGGTCTGAAACGATCCCCACATCTCCAGGGAATCGTTTTTCCGGTCATACACCCCCACACATCCCCGGGGTTCGATGGGGAGGCCGGTGACCCGGCCCTCCCGGTTGGTGACGTGCAGCACCTGGTCGGCCATGGCAAAGGCCTGCTCCGGATCCCCGAAATCAAACACCAGGTGCACCTGTTTGTTGTCTTCCCAATCCTCATACACTTTGGGGGCACCGGGTTCCAGGGCGGTGCGCAGGTCCCCGGCCAGGGGCAGGATGTCGTATTCCACCGTGACAAGGTCCGCGGCCTGCCGGGCGATCGCTTCGGTTTCCGCCACCACGGCCGCCACGGGTTCACCATACCAGCGTACCTTGTCGGAAGAGATGGCATAGACTTCCGCCAGCCGCCAGGTCCATCCCTTGGAGGTAAAATTGGCCTGTACCGGCAAATGCCGGGTATGGGCGGCCACCTCTTTTCCGGTAATGACGGTGATCACCCCGGACAGGGCAAGGGCCCGGGTGGTATCGATGGACACGATCCTGGCATGGGCGTGGGGACTGCCCACAAACACCAGGTGGCCCATGTTCATGAACTCGAGGTCATCGGCATACTCCCCTTTTCCCAGAATCAGGCGTTCTTCTCTTTTTTTCATAACCATATCTCCTTTTCAGCCGCCCGGGCCCTGAAGGGTTATTTGTTGAACTGTTCGTGATACAGAGTTCTGGCCATCTGCGGCCCCCCCCACAGGGTAGGCAGCATGATGAACCCTACCGGCACGGCCGTGATCACGATAAATGACTGGAGTGCCCCGATACCGCCGGCCCCCATCTTGATGAGAATCGCGGCCACAGCCCCCATGACGATAGCCCAGAACACCCGCATCTCTTTGGGGGGATCATCTTCGCCGGTCACGCAGATGGCAATGGACAATGACATGGAATCCCCGGTGGTGGCCAGAAAGATGAAGATCAGCACCAGGAACACGGGGATGAGCAGCGATGCCAGGGGCAGCTGACCCACCACGGCCAGCAGGGCTGCCGGCAGGCCGGCCTCATTGAGCGGACCTGAAATCACGCCGGGATTGTTCATTTCAAAGAAAATCCCGGTCCCCCCCAGGATGGTGAACCAGAAGTGCGTGGCCAACGGCGCGATCACCCCAACGGCCAGCATGATCTGACGGATGGTCCGGCCCCGGGAGATCCGGGCCACCAGCACGGCCATCAAAGGGCCATACCCCAGGAACCATCCCCAGAAAAACACGGTCCACCAGGACAGCCACCCGGTATCCCCACGGAACAGGCTGAGGATGGGGAAATCCCGGACATATGCCCCCATGGACTGGGTAAAGGTGTCAATGATGAACCCGCCAGGACCGATAATCAGAATCAGTGCCACCAGGGCCACGGTCATCAGCACATTGACCCGGCTTAAAAACTGGATGCCCCGGTGAAGCCCGGTGACAGCGGAAATAGTATACACGATTACCAGGGCGATGATGATGGCCAGCTGGGTGATATAGGCATCCGGGATCCCGAAGATCCGGTTCAGGGCGTAACTGATCTGGAGCCCCAGAAACCCAATGGGCCCGATGGTGCCGGCCGCCACCGCCAGGATGGAACAGCCTTCCGCCACCTGGCCCAGCCGGTTTTTCATGATCTTGTCCCCGAACACCGGATACAGAAGGCCCCGGGCCTGGAGCGGGTGCCCTTTATGGTAATGCACATACATGAGCACCACCGCCCCCAAAGTCCCCAGGATAGACCAGGCCAGGAACCCCCAGTGAAGGAAACTCTGTTCCATGGCCGGCACCACTGCCGCTTTGGTGGCGGATTCCACTCCGGTGAACACCGGCGGGGTGCTCAAAAAATAATACATGGGCTCGGCCGCGGACCAGAACACCCCGCCGCCGGCCAACAGTGTACACATGATGATGGAAATCCACCGGAATGTGCTCATCTCAGGGGTATCGATCTTGCCCAGCCGGACATCCCCATACCGGGAAACAGCCAGTCCCATGGCGATCAGGAAGTTGAGCAGCAGCAGCCACTGCCAGTAGGCCCCGAAATAGGTGCAGGACAACCCGAAAAACCGGTTCACCTGATTGGAAACAAACTCACTGTTGATCAGGGAGGCCACCACAAACAGGAGCAGAAACCCTCCGCTGATCAGAAAAACCAGCCATTCCATGTTCTTCCATTTAAAGCCGGTGGTTTCATTGGCACGTCCATCTGCTGTCATGTTGCCGTCCATTTTTAACTCCTTTTTTTTTGGTTTGAGGGTGAGTTTTTATTCGATTCCCGGGTGTTTGCATCCGGGTTTTGCGTCACACCTGTTTCATTTCAATGGTTCCTTTCACCGGGCATACGGACAGGCATCCACCGCATCCCACGCAGTTTTCCTCTTTCACATAGGCGGTGTCGTCGCCCTGCTGCATGGCATCGGAAAAACACACCTTCAGGCACATGCCGCAGTCAATACAAGTGTCCTTGTTCACAGATGCCTTTTCGTGAGGCATCTGGCTGTATTCCATGCACGCATCCGTGGCAATGCCCAGCATCTGGTCAATGGTGGCATACCCCTTGTCATCCATAAAAGTTTCCAGTCCCGCCACTTGCTTTGTCAGCCAGTCATACCCGTAACACATCACAGCCGAACACATCTGCACGATATGGGCACCGCTCATGATGAACATGACCACATCCCGCCAGTCATAGGCCCCGTTGGTGCCGGTAATGTCCAGTTTGTCCCCTAAGGCACACCGCACTTCATTGATCCACCGCAGGGTCAGCGGTTTGGTCCAGGGACCGCCTACCCCGGCCTTGCCGTAAATCAACGGTTTGCCGGTCTCGATGTCCGGCACAAACCCGATGAACCGGTTGGTGAGGGTGACCGCCCTGGCCCCGGCTTTGTGGAGCATGTCTGAAAACTGCACCAGGTCCGTCACCTGGGGGGTGACCTTGATGATGATGGGCACCTTGACCGCCTCTGCCACTTTCTGGGTGATCTCGCACCCATACGCAAAATCCTGGCCCACGTTCATTCCGGTGCGGACTCCCGGCATGAGCTTGGGATGAGGGCAGCCAAAGTTCAGTTCGATCATGGGCACCCCGCCGTCCTCCATCCGTTTTCCTAAGTCCACCCATCCGTCCAGGGTAGTGGAGGCGATGGAGCCGATGACCTGGGCATCGTTCCGGGCGGCATAGGCCACGGTCTCGGTGATCTCCTTCATGAAATCTTCGGGCGGTTCCAGAGCCAGGCCGGAGCGGCTGTACAGGCTGAAGCTCCGGGGAACCTTGCCGTGGCACACCTCGTGCCGGGCATTGAGGAACCGCCATTTGGCCCGCTGGGTCAACTCTCGCATGGCCGGTGAATCGGTCATGGTCTTGGCGATCACAGCGCCGGCACCGGCATCGATGCATTTTTTCATGTTGGCGGCATTGAGGGTGGGTTCAGCGGAAGCCGCTGCCAGGGGGTTTTTGAATGTGACGTCGCAAAAAGTAACTCGTGTATCAGCCATATTGCTTGTCCTTGTTTTCATGAAAATGTTAAAAGTTTTGCCAATACCTGGGGGCCTGGACTGCCATTTTTATCGGTTCTCCGAGCCATGATCGTTATCAACTAGCCGTCAGCACCCAGGCTCCAGTCATCCGGAACCTGTTCCCTGCTGATCTTTATCGACCGTCAGCCAAAGGCTGTCACCCGCCGGCAATGCTCCTGTATCGTCAAACCTGTCAGGGCATGGCGGTTGGCCATCAGGTGCCTGGCGGCATGCCCGGATTCAGGAACGGCTTCCTGCCGGCCAGTCCTGGAAAGGTATCCCGGGCCGCCTGCGTAACAGCCGGGTCGATCCGGGTGCTCACAATGGCTTCCCCGTCCCCGGCACCAGCCAGGATCGTACCCCAGGGATCCACCACCATGCTGTGTCCCACAAACTGGCTCCCGTTGTTCAAGCCGCAGCTGTTGGCACAAATCAGGTGGCACTGGTTCTCCAGGGCCCGGACCCGGTTGAGCATGATCCAGGCCGGCAGCCGGGGATAGGGCCAGGCCGAACATACCAGGAACATGTCCGCGCCCTGATCCACCATGGCCCGGAACAGCTCCGGAAACCGCAGGTCAAAACAGGTGGCCATTCCCAGGTTGCCGAACGGGGTCTTCACCACCACCGGGGTGTCTCCGGGAGTCAGGATCTGGGTTTCCCTTGACTGGAATCCGAACAGGTGAATTTTCCGGTAGACCCCGAGAATCTCACCGTCTGCCGACACCAGGGCACTGGTGTTGTACAGACGGCCGCCATCCTTTTCCACAAAGCTGCCGGTGTGCAGCATCACTTTCATCTCTTTTGCCAGGGCTCTGAGACGAGTTACCAGGGGGCCGTCCAGGGGCTGAGCATCGACCTCATACCGGTCAAAGCTCATGAAACCGGTCGGCCAGATTTCCGGCAGTATCACCAGGTCTGCGCCCGGACATGACCGAATGGCTTTTTCCGCCTGATCTACCGTGGCATCCGGATCATTTTCCTTGACCGACAGTTGAAGGGCCGCCACTTTCATCACTGCTTTCTCCTTTGTCCAAGAGTTTCGGTTTCTGTCTGCCTGTTCATTTCACCAGGTAATCCATGGGGCAAATGCGATAAGAAAACGCCAACTCGCGGTTGAGTACCGGATCGGTCAACCGGCCGGAAAACCGATCGGCAAAAACGAATTCCGACGTCTCCATTTTCACGGTGCCCGAAAAAATCACCATATCGGCCAGGGGACCGGTCACTTTTCCTGCAACAAACGCCATCAGTTCCGCCGGGGACATCAAGAGGCCCAGGCCGCCTTTCTGGTACAACAGGTCCTGTCCGTCCTTTTCCACCCGGCACGCCATGACCAGCTCATCCCAGTGATCCACCACATCATCGAGATCCCACACAGCCGGAAAAACGACATTGGGGCACATCTGCTTGGCCCTGGGAATATCGGTCTCCTCCAGTTTACGGTCAGTATGATCACTGCCGATACCGACATAGATTTCGGATTCATTTTTGACGAACAGGACATATTCGATCTCACCGGATGTTTCCGTACCGTATACCACAATGCTTTCCGCCGTGGTCAGGGTGGCAGGAATGACCGGATAGATCAGCGGGGTCTCGGCAGGCACCTCGATCCCTTTGGCAGACAGTTCCTCCAGATGGTGACGGACCTCTTCCTGATTCCGGCCGGTAAACCCGGCATTGACCATGCGGTCCACGCGGAAGGGCAGATCTGTTTCCCGACCGTTTTTTTGTAATTTCAGCTGTATTTCCACGCGATATCCTTATTTCTTGTAGTATCTGATTTCAAACGTCACACATCCCTGGGGAATACGATAGGGTCCATGGGTCATTCCCGGGGGCCGGCAGGCATAATATCCCGGCAGATAAGTTTCTTTTTTTGCGATATCGTACAAAGACCCTTCCACCAGCAGCACCTCTTCCCAGAAATCATGGACCAGGGTCTCTTTGGTTTCGATGCCCGGCGGAAATTTGAGCATCCGGGTGTAATCCCCGGTATCTGGATCATAACTCAAAATTTTCTCCTTGATGCCCAGGGTATCCCCCTCCACATCCTTCCATTCATACTGGGTGTCATAGTCGGTAAATTCAATTTCCGGTTTCGCCATGGGTTGTTTCCTCCTGTTTGCTTTGTTTGACTGCCTGGCGGCTGTATGTCAGATGGGTTTCCATCCGTGCCGCCGCTTCAGCCGCATTTCTGTTTTTCACCGCAGTCAGCACGGCCTCGTGTTCCTGGATCACTTCCTGCAGCCGGTTTTCCCGAGACAGCGCCTTGAACCCCATCAGGTGCATGATATCCCTGATATCCTGCATCATTTCCGTTAAATATTCATTGTCGGTCAGTTGAATGAAAAAAATGTGAAACGCCCGGTCCGCCTCCATGAATGTCACGGCATCACGGGCCTTTGCCGCAGCCTTTTGTTCATCCATCAGCCGGGTGATACAGGCAATGTCTTCAGGGCCACAGACAAGACAGGCTTTTTTGATGGCAAACACCTCTAACGCGGTGCGAATTTCAAATACATCCTCGATCTCCTTGTCCGAAAACGTATTGATCACCACCCCTTTCTGGGGCAGAAATTTCACCAGCCGTTTGGATGACAGTTCCAGCAACGCCTCTCTGACCGGGGTTCTCGAAATTCCCAGATCACTGGCCAGGCTTTTTTCATTGTACACCACATCGGTTTTGAGTTCATTGGTGAGAATCGAGCGACGCAATACCTTGAGAGCGGTTTTGGCCAATGGTTCGGATTTTCTGATCTTGCTCAGACCCATATACACGGTCTCCCAATATACGAAAAATTTGATTTAATATTAATTGTTTTGCATGTTGTATTTGATATATTACATACACAGTCAAGTCAAGGCCAAAAATTTATTTTTTTTTTGAACGGGGAAAATGCGCCAGAAATCTGATCCAGCAAAGGATAAAACAGGGAATCTATTGAACCGGGAATCTTGAAGCACAAAGACACAAAAGGTTGCCATGAAAATCGGCCGGACTGAAGGCTTCCGGTCGAGATCGATCAGAATGGGACAATGTCACGAAAAATATCTATTGGAAAGGGGCGGATTCCGTCGGGATAGGAAACGACCTGCCGCCCGGAAAACGATCAACTGTGCTGCATTCGACAATCAATCTTTGTCATGGGGAATGGAATGGATCTGTTTCACTGCATCCCGGCTGTTTTCAAGATGCACCATCATGGCGTTCATGGCATTGGAAACATCTTTTTTCTGCACGGCATCCAGAATTTTGCGATGTTCCAGGACCACTGTCTGCATGCGGCCCGGAATGCCCAACGCCTTGAATCCCATTAAATGCATGATATCCCGGATATTTTCCATCATATCGATGAGGTATAGGTTCCGGGTCAATCGGGTGAAACCGATATGAAAGTGCCTGTCCGCCTGCATGAATCCAACCTCATCTTTGGCATCCACCGCCTTTTCCTGGTCGCACAACGCTTCTTCCAGGGCCAGGATGTCGGCAGAATCCTTTGACTGGCAGATCTTCTGCACGGAAAACCCCTCCAAAGCCATCCGGATCTCGAATGCATCATCGATCTCCTTGGGGCTGAAGGTATTGATGATCACCCCTTTCTGGGGCAGAAACTTCACCAGGCGCTTGCCGGACAACTCCAGAAGCGCTTCCCTGACCGGGGTTCTCGAAATCCCCAGATCCTTGGCAATCTGTTTTTCATTATAGATCACACCGGGTGTCAGTTCATTGTTCAGAATGGATTGGCGAAGGGCCTTCTGGACCTTTTTGGCCAGGGATTCCGGTTTGCTGATCTTGTTGAGAGCCATCGATCTGTCATTCTCCATCTATACAATTACGAAAATCTAAAACATACCACTTTTTCTTCAGAACGGCTATTTTTATTTGGGTTGGCCGCATTTGGGACATAAAATCCGAAATCCGAAACCACTGTTTGCATTTGACCCGAATGCGGCGGTTCCATTTTCAAACCGATGCCAACCGCAGGAAAAACATGGATCTGAGTATCATCTTGTTCGACATAGACCGGTTGAAAGAACTCAACGACACCAGGGGCCACCTGGCCGGTGATCAGGTCATCAAAGAGATCGCGGCCATTGCCGCAGCCACCATCCGGGACAATGACACGCTGGTCAGGTGGGGGGAGGGAGATACCCTGGACACGCTGTTAGCCCGGGCCGACAAAGCCCTGTATCAGGCCAAGAACCAGGGGCGCAACCGGGTCGTCATGGCGGACGGTGCAAATTGATCAGGACTCCAGCAGGGTCATGAACCGGTCCTCGTCCAGTATCGGAACGTTCAGCGCCATGGCCTTGGCCAGTTTGGATCCAGCGTCGGTTCCAGCCACCAGGAAATCGGTGTTTTTCGACACACTGCCGGTCACTTTCGCCCCCAGATCCAGGAGGCGTTTTTTGGCTTCCCCCCGGGTCATGGCGGCCAGGGTTCCGGTGAGCACCACGGTTTTGCCGGCAAACACATGGTCTTTGGGTCCGGCCGGTTCAGACAGTGAATTGACGATGTGCACACCGCTTCGTGTCAATCGGGTGATCAGCGCCCGGTTGTCAGGATTTGCAAAAAATCCGGCAATGGCATCGGCGGTAATGGTTCCCAGGCCGTGAATCGCTTCCAGGTCTTCCCTGGAAGCGGCCATGAGATCCTCCAGTGTATCAAAGCGCCTTGCCAGGAGCCGGGCCGCGTGTTCGCCAGTGTGGTCGATGCCCAGGGCGAAAATGAACCGGCGCATGGAAATCCGCCGTGCTTTGTCAATGGCTGTGACCAGATTGTGGGCGGATTTTTCCGCCATCCGTTCCAAAGGAATCAGCTGGGCCTGATTCAATGTGAACAGATCCGCAAATGACGTGAGCAGCCCTTCATCCACCAGCTGTTCCACCAGTTTTTTCCCCAGCCCTTCGATGTCGAATCCTTTTTTGGAGGCAAAATGGCGGATCCGTTCCTTGCGCTGGGCCGGGCAGGCCGCATTGATACATTTGACGGCCGATTCCCCTTCCAGGCGCTGGACCTGAGAACGGCACACCGGGCACAGGGAAGGCATGTCGAATTTCCGTTCCCTGCCGGTACGGTCGGCCGGCAGGATGCTGACCACTTTGGGAATCACATCACCGGCCCGGGTGACCAGGGCGTTGTCCCCGATACGGATATCTTTCTTACGGATTTCATCCATGTTGTGCAAGGTGGCCCGGGACACGGTCACCCCGCCCACCTGCACCGGTTCCAGCACTGCCACCGGGGTCAAGGTACCGGTCCGGCCGACCTGGACCACAATATCGGTGATCCGGGTAATTTCCTCGACCGCTGCGAATTTACAGGCAACAGCCCACCTGGGACTCTTGATCTTTTCGCCGAGCATCTCCTGAAAAGCCACGCGATCCACCTTGATCACCATGCCGTCGATCTCATAAGGCAGGTCCGGCCGGATCTCGATCAACTCCCGGTAAAAGGCCAGGGCCTGCTCGATGGAGATCTGTTTTTTCACCAGGGGATTCACCGGGAATCCCAACGCGGTCAATGCATCCAGGAACCCGGCCTGGGAATCGAATACCAGCCCGTCCACCTGGCCCCGGCCGTAGACGAACAGGTCCAGAGGCCGGGAAGCGGTGATCGTGGAATCCAGCTGCCGAAGCGATCCGGCAGCCGCATTCCTGGGATTGGCAAACACCGGTTCTCCGCGGTTTTCCCGCTGGCGGTTCAGTTCCTGGAATCCTGCACGGGAGATGTACACCTCCCCCCGGACCTCCAGAAGGCCGGGACAGGGAAGCATATCTCTTCTCACCCCTAAAGGCACCGAACGGATGGTCCGCACGTTGTCCGTGACCACCTCTCCCACCAATCCGTCCCCCCGGGTCACCGCCTGGACCAGGACCCCGTTTTCATAGCGAAGCTCGATGGCCACCCCGTCCAATTTGGGTTCGGCAGTATATAAAATGTCACTGCTGCCAATATTTTTGACCATCCGTGCATGAAATTCCAGGATATCCTGATCGGAGAACGCATTGTCCAGGCTGAGCATGGGAAGGGTGTGTTCGGCATGGTCAAACGCGGGCAAAGGGGCCCCTCCCACCCGCTGGGTGGGGGAATCCGGCGTTTTCAGTTCCGGATGGGCTGTTTCCAGATGGATGAGCTCCTGCATGAGCCGGTCATATTCGGCATCGGAGATTTTTGGATCATCCAGCACATGGTAATGATAATTGTGATCGGTCAGCTGTTGCTGGAGCTGTCGAACCCGATGCTCGATGTGCGATTCCATAATCGGCCTCTTTGTGGTTGTCATCCTTGTCCCTCGAGAATTGCAGCGTTTGCCAGATCCCTTGCCACCGCCAGGATCGCCTCACAGGCTTCCTGCCGGGCGGCCTTGAACCGGGACCGGCCAAACCCCGGATCCCAGTTGCCGGCGGCCAGGCTGTCAGACACCACCAGCAGGGCTGCCACTTCGACATTTCGGAATGCAGCCAAGGAAAACAGGGCCGAACATTCCATTTCCACGGCAAGGGCACCCTGTTCCCGGAACCAGGCGACTTTTTTCGGTGTTTCACGATAAATGGCATCCGTGGTCCACACCGGGCCCTGAACACAGGTCAGGCCCCGGGCTTCCAGGCAGTCCGACAGTTTTCGAGTCAAATCCGGACCGGGAAAAATTTGTGGTGTGACCGGATCCAGGGGGACGTAATGTCTGGAGGTGCCTTCATCCACCAGTCCCAGGTCCGGGACGATCAGGTCCCCCACCTGGAGATCGGCCCGCAGGCTGCCGCACCACCCGAGAACCAGAATCTGCCTGGCGCCTTTGGCCACCAGAGATTCCATCATCATGACAGCATAGGGAGACCCCACAAACGGCCCAGCCACACAGAATCCCCGGGAATCTGTAATCAGGCGGCTGACAAAAAAAGGTACGGACGGACAGTCTTCTGCATCGAGGACCGGTTGAATCCGTTTCAAATCCGCTGCCGTGGACACCATGACCGCCACCGGTCCCAGGGACGGGGCCTGCCGGGTCCCGAGCGGCGGCACCAGGGAATCTTCACTCAGGTCCAACCAGGTCGGACAGTTCATCCTTTACCTCATCGATAATATCATACAGCCACATGACATCTTCCACGGACAGCCGGCCCGCCTTGGATGGAGCCCGGTCGGTCCCGTCTTTTTTCTTCAGGATCCTGGGGCCGATCTGAAGCTTGGGCTCCCCGTCTCCATACTGCTGGATAGAGACCAGCAGCCCGGTTTCTTCATTTTTCCATTCCTTGATCATTTTATCCTTGTCTGGGTCATAACCCGGCATATGTATTCTCCTTATAATTACATGTTGTTGAATGACTTCAAGAACTTTTGACCGATTGCCTGTCCAACATCTGTCCGATTAATGGACAAGGATTCCCGCGGGGTCGATACGGGTATCCAGCAGGGCTGCCCCCGGGACGTCCTGGAGTATGGACTGCCAGTCGTTCGCCAAAGAAGCGATCTGCGTTTTCCCGCCAACGGCCCACAGGCATCCGCCGCCCCCGGCCCCGGTAAACCGGGCCCCGCACTGGTGGGCGCAGGCAATGTCAAACAGTTTTTTCCCGGTATCATCCAGTACATCCGGGGTCATGTCCAGACGAAGCCGTGTCTCCTGGGTCATCAGGTCCGCTGCCGCCTGGTATGCCCGGGTTCGGACAGCGATGTAAAAGTCCCGGGTCAATTCGATGATCCGGGCGAAAACCGTCCGGTTTTTTCCCTGGACAAACGCCGAAACCCAGCGGCTGTTGATATCTTTGGACTCATGGGGAATCCCGCAGTAGGCCACCCGCATACAGGAGGCAAAATCCCGGCGGTCAGCATCGGTTTCAAACACGGGAAACCGGTCAAACACCGGACCGCAATCCCCCATTTTCCACGCCCACATATGGGCACCGCCGAACGCAGCCGCAACCTGGTCCTGAACCCCGCAGGGAACCCCGGCCACACTGGATTCAATATAATGGGCCAGCCAGGCCACCTGGGCCGGATCCACCGGGTTTTCAAACGCAGCATGAAACGCGGCCAGAATGGCCACGGCCGCAGAAGAAGACCCCCCCAGGGCACTTCGGGGCGGGGATGCGGAATCAATCTGAATATGAACCCCATGGGCGTTGAAATACTGGGCACAGGCAAACATCAGTCCCATGGGATGATCAAACGGGGCATTCCCATGATCAAATTCCGCTGAATCAAATCCCCTGGACGATACCTTGATCCGCCCCCGGCGATGCGGGGTCAAGGTCACTGTTGTGCGCAGATCCACTGCCATATTGAATCCCACGGGATTCAGATGGGCCAGGGGCAGATAAAAGGTGGAAATATCCAGGGTCCCGCCGAAATCCACCCGGCAGGGCACCGACACCTTGACAGGATTATTTTCCAGAATACCACTTAGGTCCATACGTCATTTCTCAGTCGTTTTAAAAACGTCAATGTTTTAAATTCCCGGGCCATGTGAAAAGCGATAAACGATTCCAGCAGAATCTGTCCCTCTTTGACAGCCATGCTGGAAAACCGGATGCGATCCGCTTTTTCAACATTTGTATTGTTCATCCAGAACAATTGCTTTAATGTGCCCTTGGAAACATCCAGTCCGGATCTGACCCCGTTGACACGGCATTTTGGGCAGACGATCTTTCCTTCCCTAAAATCAAACCGCAGCATTTTTTCGGAAATATCATCCAGATGAACATGACAGATGCCGCATCTTTCAATATTGGGAGAAAATCCGGAAATACTCATGAACCGGATCTGAAACAACAGGCTTAACACCTCTTTGGACATATCGGACCGGTCCAGCATGTCAAAAGAAAACAGCAGCAGATCATACACGTCCGGCTGAGCCTTGCCCTCTTCCAGCCACAGATTCACCATTTCCGTCCAGTAACTGGCATACGCGGTTTTATACACATCATACCGGATATTGGCAAACCCGTTTTCCAGGTCAGACTGCACCAGGGTCAACAACGCGTCTTTGTTCTTTTTGGGCAAGCGGCACTGAATATGGTTGAAAGAAAACAGGTCCAGGGACCCGGAAAAGCGCTTGACGCTTTTTTTGGCATTCTTGGCCATGACGGTGATCTTGCCTTTGTCTCTGGTCATGAAAGTGATGATAAAATCATGATCCCCATATTCAATCCTACGCAGCAGAATCGCATCTGTTTTAAAATCGTGCATGTCCGGCTACAGCATGATCTTGATATGGGCATTTTTTTTCAGGGATTCGATCCACTTGGTGAACTTTTCTTCGGCCTGTTTTTGATACAAAATATCCTGGATTTCGTCTCTGACATGGTCTATGGCCTGTCCACCGGTCTCAATGAGATCTTCCACATAAATAATCTGATGTCCCTGTCCGGTGGTAATGACCCCGGAATACTCCCCTTTTTTCAATGGCTGCACTGCGGTTTTGATGGTGTCATTAAAGGTCTGGATCTCAAACTCACCCAGATGTCCGCCGTCATCGGCATTGGGGGCCACAGAAAATTGCCGGGCAGCCTTTGGAAAGGAAAGCCCCTGATCCAGCCGGGACAAAATCATTCGGGCATCGGCTTCCGTGGCCGCAAGAATATTGCGAAGATGATATTTGCGTTCTTTTTTGAACATTTCCGGATGCGCCTGATAATATGCCTCAATATCGGCCTGGGTCACGATGATCCGGGACCGGATCACCCGATTGACCAGCAACGACTGCATGATATCCTCCCGGACCCGTTCCCGGTATTCTTCCAAAGAGATGCCTTCGGATTCAAGCCCTTTTTCAAGGGCCTCCTGATCCAGGCCTTTTTGTTGCTTGAAATTGTCAATGGCGGACGTCACTTCGTCATCGGAAACCGAGATCTGTTGACGGACAGCCTCCTGCCGGGTAAGGGTCCGGTCGATCAGGGTATTGAGCATTTGTTTTTCCATGTCCTCAATCATCTGCTTTTTTTCAGTTTCAGATTTCGAGGAAGATGTCACCTGGGTCAAATAAGGTTGAACCGCTTTGTGCAGCCGGGATAAAGTAATGATGTCATCATTGATCACCGCAACGATCCGATCCACGACTTCCTGGTTTGCCGACACCCACGCGGCTGATCCTAACAGACAGAGTCCTGTCAACCATACAAGGACTTTTTTAATCATGGGGCGTTCCTTTTTGTTCATATGTTTCATAACCGTTTTTGCTTAGTGATTGCCTGCCAGGCACAAAACGTCTTTTTTTAAGCCGGACAATTAATCTGAAACACTACCATTACCGCGTTTTTTGCGCAACACTAAAGCCGGGGGAATGTATGAACTTTTTTTAAGGTCCTTTAAAAAAAACGGGCCGATCCCGGATCAGAAAAAATGGCAGGCAGCCACATGACGGGTGTCATTTTCCTTGGAAATCAACGCCGGCGATTTCTGCCGGCAAATGGCTGCGGCATGGGGACACCGGGTATGAAACCGGCACCCTGACGGGGGATTTTCCACAGACGGCACCTCACCGGTCAGAATAATCCGCCGGGGTTCGGTATCCGGGTCCGGCACAGGCACCGCGGAGAGCAATGCCCGGGTATAGGGATGCCGGGCATTGTCATAGATATCCTGAGCATCCGCCATTTCCACGATCTTTCCCAGATACATCACCCCGATCTGATCCGACACATGCCGGACCACGGAAAGGTCATGGGAAATAAACACATAGGTCAGTCCTAAGGTTTGCTGCAATTCCAGCAACAGATTTAAAATTTTGGACTGTACCGACACATCCAGGGCCGACACCGGTTCATCACAGATGATGATTTCAGGGTGCATGCTCACGGCCCGGGCAATGCCGATGCGCTGGCGCTGGCCCCCTGAAAATTCATGGGGATATCTGGACAGGCTGTCTTTGGAAAGTCCCACCTGGGACAAAAGCTGCCGGATCTCCCGGGACAGATGGCTTACATTGTGTCCATGAATTCTGTATTTTTCCTCCAGGATCTGCTGCACCGTCTGCCTGGGGTCCAATGATTCATAGGGATCCTGAAAAATCATCTGAAGATGGGTGGCCAGTTTTTTTTTCTGGAAACCAGTCAGATTGGAAATAGATTGCCCCTGGACGGTGACAGATCCGCCGGTGAGATCGTACAGCCCCATGATACATCGCCCCAGCGTGGTTTTTCCGCAACCGGATTCCCCCACCAGGCCGAATGTCTTTCCTTTTTCCACAGAAAACGACACATCATCCACGGCATGGACCCAGCCGGTACGCCTGAGGAAAACGCCCCCCAGCACGGGAAAATATTTTTTAAGCCGGCTGACGTTCAAAATGGTCATGCCTTCCTCCGATACCGGGGTAAAACAAAAGGGTTTTACACGGACGTGCGGTGCAAAACCCTTTTAAAATTTGAATGAATCGCTACAGTACAACGACGTTGACAGCCGCAGGACCTTTCTGGCCGTCTTCAACGTCAAAGGAAACCCGGTCACCCTCGTTCAATGATCTGAAACCGGTAGCGCTGATTCCTGTATGATGCACAAAAACATCCGGCCCGTCTTCCTGTTCAATAAATCCATACCCTTTTGCATCGTTAAACCATTTTACAATCCCTGTTGCCATTACGACTTTCTCCTTACTTAAAATAAACATTTGGGGTAGTTTCACACTTCAGGTCGAGCCATTGGAATGAACGGGTCTTGCCTTAAGAACGAAACTGCAAAGCCTTTCCTATACCGGCTTTCACTGTATATTATTCGCTTTGTTCTAAAAATCAAGGATTTTTTTATATTCTTTTCTTTTTTTGTTCAAAAGGCCGGGAAACCAGGTGACACGCCACTGCCCGACCTTTTCCCACGGATGCCAGCCGGGGCGGATGCATCCGACAGATTGCTTCGGTATCCGGGCATCGGTCTGCAAACCGGCATCCTTCGGGCATCCGGGACAGGTCCGGCACATTGCCGGGGATGGTGGGCAAGCGGATTTTGCTGTGTTTTGACAACGAAGGAATCGAAACAAGCAATCCTTTGGTATAGGGATGACGCGGATGGTTGAAAAGCGACCGGACATCGGCGGTCTCGACAATCTGTCCGGCATACATCACAGCCACGTCATCACAGTTTTCCGCAATCACCCCCAGATCATGGGTGATGAGAACAATGGACATGCCGGAACTGTTTTTCAGTCCTTTGATCAGATCCAGAATCTGTGCCTGAATCGTCACATCCAGGGCTGTGGTGGGTTCATCGGCAATCAGGATGTCGGGCTCACAGCTTAAAGCCATGGCAATCATCACCCGCTGGCGGATCCCGCCGGAAAGCTGATGCGGATATTTATCCAGAACCCGGGCCGGATCCGGAATCCCTGCCCGCTCCAGCATCTGAATCGCCTGGGTGTGTTTTTCGCCGGCGGCCATGTCCGGAAAATGCAGCGCAAACACTTCTTTCATCTGCCGGCCAGCCGTGTGAACCGGATTCAGCGCGGTCATGGGTTCCTGAAATATCATGGCGATTTTCCGGCCCCGGATGCGCTGCATCTGCTGAATCGGCAGTGTCAACAGATCCTGACCCTCATACAGAATCCGGCCCTTGACAATCTGTGACACGGGTTTGGGTAAAAGTCGGATAATACTTAACGCGGTCACGCTTTTTCCGCATCCCGATTCTCCGGCAATCCCCAGGATTCGGCCTTTTTCCAGTGAAAACCCCACATGGTCCACGGCCCGGACCCGTCCCAGGTCCGTGTCGAATTCCACAACCAGGTCTTTGATTTCCAGCAGTGTGTGTTGTGTCATGGGGATTCTTTCGTCACTTTAAAACGGTCATCGATCAGGGTGACCGGCACCAGGGCCGTTCCCTGTTTCATGACCGAAAGGGTTTGTTCATACAGATCCGGATCCATCCAGAAAAGACCGCCCACGGTGGATGAAAACGGATCAAACAGGTTTTCGGACATGCGGGTGCCATGGAATGACGGCAGCTTGAGCCACCGCCAGTAAGCGATCCTGACATAGGGCACCATAAACGTGGGTACATACGCACACACCTCATGGATTTTGTTCTGTATGGATTTGGACAGCCTTATCCGCTCTGCTTCATCCAGACTTTCCCGGTATTGATCGATCAGGGCATCCAGCTGCGGATCATCCGTGTTGGTGATATTGTTGGTCTGGGGTTTGTGGGCGTTGTCTGAATGCCATCCCTGCCAGTAGGACGGCCGCATGCCCGTACTCCATCCCATCCAGGCCACATCATGCTGCTTTTCCAGAAATTTCTTGAACATGGCGGATGAATCCAGTTTTTCCAGTTGCAGCTCAATACCGGCTTTGCGGGCTTCTTCTTTCAGCACCACCAGCTGGGGCATATGATCGTCATATCCATAGGTAACAGTGACGGAAAACCGCTGACCGTTTCTTGACCAGATACCGTCATCGCCCCGATGCCATCCCTGCGCAGTCATCAGGGATTCCACTCTGGACACATCATATTTCCGGGCAGAAATCGTGAGGTCCGTGTAATCTCCATATCCAAAAAACGGCTGGGCCAGACGGAAATAATCCCCGCGCAGCACTTTTTCAATTACTTTATCGATGTTCATGGCGTGAGCAAACGCCAGGCGCCGGTATCTTTCGGAGAAAATCTCTTTGTCCTGGTTGAGCCACATGCCATGACTGGGACGGGGCAGGTCATTGAAAAACCAGATCCGATGCACATACCCGTTTTCAATGACCCGGGTATGTGATTTATCATACCAGTACTTGGGCTGGACCAGACCAAAGGTTTCCAGCCGGCCTTTCTTGAAATGCTCCCATTGAAGATTGAAATCTCTGATCACCGAATACTGGACCGTGTCCACATTGAACCGGTGTTTAAAATAACGCCGGTCTTTTGCCCACCAGTCAATTTTTCTGGCAAACCGGATATACCGGCCTTTTTTGAATTCAGACATCTGATAAGGACCGGTATTGGGTACCACGGCCCAGTTGTACCGGTAAGTGAACTCTTTGTCCAAAGGGTGGAAAAAATGCGCGGCCGTGGGACTGATACCCAGTTTCAGGTGAAGATCCGGCACGGCTTTGGTGCTTTTTACTCCAATGGTGTGATCATCGTATACCATGACTTGCTCAATCTCCCGGGTGTAATAGTCATTGTACCAGGGGGCGATAATGTGTTCCGATCGCATGAACGTGAGGGTGTAGACAAAATCCCATCCTGTGACCGGTCGGCCGTCAGACCACCGGGCATCTTTGTCCAGCTTGAAATACATGGTTTTCTTATCCGGATCAAACGCCCAGTGGGTGGCCAGTTCCGGAATAATGTTACCGGTATTGGGGTGGATATTGATCAATGACAACTGATTGTCCAGGATCGCGGATCTGAAACTGCCGTTGGAATCCGGCCCCACCACCCGGAAAGTCATGGGAAAGCTGAGCAGAGCGGCCCTGAAAAGCCCCCCTTTTCTGGCATCAGGTGATGCAAACACAGGATCAATATCATTGGTCAGCCAGTGAATATTTTCAGGCATGGGGGCATATTCACGCAAAAGCGGTTCATTTTCCCGGACCGAAAGTGGGGAAAATGACGGCTCTTTTGTCGCTGTGTCTTCCCGGTTGTCCGAACATCCAACCAGGGCCGCCACACAGACCAGTAACACACACACCCATTTATGAAACCACATGGTTTCTCCGTCTGCCTTGATAATTTCTCATCCATTTTTCCCATGGTGTTTAATCTCAAAACATACCAGATGTCTGCGCCATGTGACAACACCTGTTTTTATCCAGGATACGTGTGTCTTGACATGCGGACAGAAAAAAGCCTATTTTTAGACACACATCCATTTGAAAGACAGGTATGGCCCAATGGAACAACCACTTTTGACAAGGTGTCTGAATTCATGATCCTGCACATTGACATGGACGCTTTTTTTGCGGCTGTGGAACAGCGGGACCACCCAGAACTGAAGCACCGGCCCGTGGTGGTGTGCGGCAATTCGCCCCGGGCCGTGGTATCCACGGCCAGCTATGAAGCCAGACAGTTCGGAATTCATTCCGCCATGCCCCTTTTCCAGGCCAAACAGCTTTGTCCGCATCTGATCGTGGTTCCAGGTCACAGGGAAAAATATGCCGCCGCATCCCAACAGATCATGGCGATCATTTCAAAATTCACGCCGTTGGTGGAACCTGTGTCCATTGATGAAGCCTATGCCGATGTGACCGGGTGCAGCACCTTGTTCGGTCCCCCGCCGATCATTGCAGGACAAATCAAACAGACCCTTTTCACCCATCTGGCGTTAACCTGTTCCATCGGTATTGCCCCGGTGAAATTTCTGGCCAAAATCGCCTCGGACATGAACAAACCCGACGGGTTGACCCATATCACCCGGGAGCAGATGCCGACGGTCATTCAGACATTACCCGTTCATAAGGTGCCGGGAGTGGGGACCCAGGCCATGCACCGGATGAAAGAACTGAATATTCAGACACTGGGGGATATCCAGCGGTTTGATGTGACACTGCTGACCCAGAAATTCGGCAAATTCGGCCGGCGGCTGTATCAGCTTTGCCGGGGCCTGGATGAGGACCGGATACACCCCCGGGCCGCCCGCAAATCCATTTCCTGTGAAACCACCCTGGAAACCGATATTTCAGATAAACAGACCGCCAGAAAGATCCTGCTTTCCCTGGCCGGCCGGGTGGGAAGGGATCTGCGAAAAAAAAACCGGGTGTGTCAAAGTGTGTCCATTAAAATAAAGTTTTCCGACTTCACCCAGATCACCCGGACCCGGAAAACCCAGGCCCGGATCTGTTCAACGGAAGCGATTTTCCACCAGGCCTGGTTTTTGTTCACACAGGTGGATATCACCCGAAAAATCCGGTTGCTGGGGGTGGGGGTCTCTCATCTGCAGTCCAAACATGCGCCGGTTCAGATGGAACTGCTGTCTTTGCCTGAAAATAACACCACAAAACAATGGGACTCCGTGGATCAGGCCATGGACCGCATTTTTGAAAAATTCGGCCGGGAAATGGTGACACCGGCAGTATTGAATCCGTTGAAAAGCCCGTCACCCGGAAAAGGAGGACAAATGACCCGGACAAGTGCAAAAAAACTGATCATCTTAGGAAAGGTCCAGGGCGTATATTTTCGACTGGAAGCCCGGAAAGCAGCCCTTCAGGCAGAGGTTGACGGATATGTGAGAAACCGGGCTGACGGATCGGTGGAAGCCGTGTTTCAGGGACCCTCCCCGGCCGTGGATCAGATGGTGGCATGGTGTCACCAGGGTCCACCCGCGGCCCGGGTGGACCAGGTAACCGTTGAAACCCTTGCGCTTCAACCGGACACAAACGGCTTTGATATCAGGTACTAGACGCGATTTCCTTTTTTTTCTTCAGGCTGGTCTTCAACGCGGCGGTATGAATATCTGCGGCCAGGTGAACCGGGCTTTTGCCCCATAACGGATCCCACCCGGCCGGATTGGCG
The DNA here is from genome assembly GCA_021737695.1 of Desulfotignum sp. Lineage (GTDB taxonomy): Bacteria > Desulfobacterota > Desulfobacteria > Desulfobacterales > Desulfobacteraceae > Desulfotignum. Next base: position 31,625 of record JAIPDL010000023.1, read on the forward strand.
GAGCAGAAAAACTGGACTTCCAGCCCGAACCGGGTCATGGCTTGATCCAGAGGCAGTCCCTTGACCTTTTCCGCTGCCAGCCAGGTGGCACCGCAGGGAGCGCCGCGATGAACCCGGATTTGTGCCACCCGGTCCTCATCAAGATCCACCGTGATCCGGGGGGTACCGAACATTTTGCCATATAAGCCCAGGGCATTGCTTTCCTGCAACGTGCAGCAGATGGGCGGACAAAACGCATGGCCGCGTTGCAGTTTTTTGCCTGAAGAGACAATGGGAATGCCTAAGTTGTCGCACAACCGGCTCAGATCCTCGGACAGATCGCAATGCTTGAGATAATCCAGAACCAGATCCGCTTCAATCGTTTTGGGCAGATAAGGGGATGTATCATCCAGCACCGGCGGCAGATCCGGTTCAATATTGAAAATTTGAATGTCAAACTGGCGGTCACCGAATTTGGCAATCCCTTTTATCTTGGTTTCTCCTGAATTGTTTTGTTGAAACACGGCAATGGTCTGCATGATTTAAAACCCCAGATCTTCATTGACCAGAATAATTTTAATCCGGTGTTTTACAAAGGATTTTTCAATAATGGTCCAGTAGTTACAGATCCGGTCCGGGCTGGCACAGTCCTGGCAGATGCCGGTGGCGGCACAGGGCGTTTTTTTATCCAGGTTCATGACGTTCACCGGGGCCGCATAGTTTTTGATCCGGAACATGGCATCTTCCAGATCCGCACACAGTTTGTTTCGTCCGATAATCAGCAGCACATGTCTGGGTCCCCACATCATGGCCCCGACCCGGTTGCCGATCATATCCAGGTTCACCAGCTGACCCGCTTCGGTCAATGCATTGGTGCCGGTGATGAACAGGTCCGCCAGCAACGACTGGCGCCGTGTTTCCATCATGTCGTCAAAAGAAAGGGTTTTGTCGAATGTGTTGATGATCTCCAGATCTTTTTTTTCCATAAGCGCATGAAACAGGCCCGTGGCCACAAAGGACATGGATCCCCCCCAGGAGACACTTTTGACATCCAGAGACGGAATGATCTGATTCAAGGCCAGATCTTTGACCCCAGCGGCCGTATCTGAAATAAATACCTCGAACTGGTTCTTTTCAAGGGCTTCCTTAACGGCTTCAAGCTTCAGGCGCCAGTAATTATCTATGGGATTTTTCATGGTGCATCCTTAAATTCTTAGATGTTGATGTTATCTCTTCCAGATGGTTCCAACTATACCTGTCAGCGGTTTACCTGGCAATGATTTTTTCCTGATCCTTTTTGTCAAAAATGATATTTTTTTAAAAATTACAACTTTTATTGTTGACTTCATCCGACAATATTAATATGTGATGGAGTATACATAAATTGAATTCAGTAAATAACTCTCGTTTCTAATCTCTGCCTGGACGTTGCCGCTTTCTGTGCTGGTTGTAAAATTACATAATTGCTGTCATTAGCAATAGCAGGATATGAAGAACCAATATCGTTAAAAACAATTGAACAAACAATTTTTTCAACCATCAACCCCCTGTGAAAAATTTTTCAGGCGCAAAGGAGGTGATAGCGGTATGGTAAAATTTTAAAATTTCCCCATTATTTCAGATAATTAAAACCATTATAAAGGAGATGCCGCATGAGCAGAAAAGAAGTTGTCGAAACCACGGAAGCCCAGATTGCTGTCCACTGGAAGGAAGAAGAGTACTATTATCCTTCCCCCAAATTCATCGGCCAGGCCAATCTGACCGATCCGGCCGTCTTTGACCGGTTCAGCCTGGACAATTTTCCGGACTATTACACTGATTTTGCTGAAATGCTCACCTGGTATAAATATTGGGACGAAGTCTTAGACACCAGTGACGCACCCTGTTTCAAATGGTTTAAAGGCGGTCTGATCAATGCCAGCTACAACTGCATCGACCGCCACCTGAAAGACAACAAAAACAAGACCGCCATCCATTTTGTTCCGGAACTCGAAGAAGAACGCATCGACCATATCACTTACCAGGAACTGTATGTCAGGGTCAATGAATTCGCTTCCCTGTTACGCAATTTTGCCGGGCTCAAGCGCGGAGACCGGGTCACCATTCACATGCCCATGTCCGCCGAGCTGCCCATCACCATGCTGGCATGTGCCAGGCTGGGCGTGATCCATTCCGTCGTCTTCGGCGGATTTTCCGCATCCGCCTGCGCCGACCGGATCGTGGATTCCAATTCCCGGGTGCTCATCACCATGGATGCCTATTACCGGGCCGGCAAATTGCTCAACCACAAACAGCATGCGGACGAGGCCGTTAAAATTTCCGAAAAACAGGGCCAGGTGGTGGACAAGGTGCTGGTGTGGCAGCGGTATCCGGGCAAATATTCCTCAGATACCCCCATGCAGGACGGCAGGGATGTGTTTGTGAATGAAGAACTTAAAAACCACTATGGCAAACGCATTGAACCGGAAAAAATGCTCGCGGAAGATCCCCTTTTCCTCATGTACACCAGCGGGACCACGGGCAAACCCAAGGGGTGCCAGCACGGCACCGGCGGATACCTGGCCTATGTCACGGCCATGTCCAGATATATCCAGGACATCCACCCGGAAGATGTGTACTGGTGCATGGCAGACATCGGATGGATCACGGGCCATTCCTTTATCGTATACGGACCGTTGGCCCTGTGCGCCTCTTCTGTGATCTACGAAGGGGTGCCCACCTATCCGGATGCCGGCCGGTCCTGGCGCATCGCCCAGGAACTGGATGTCAATATCTTCCACACCGCCCCCACCGCCATCCGGGCGTTGCGAAAACTGGGGCCCGACGAGCCGGCCAAATACAACTACCATTTCAAACACATGACTACCGTGGGCGAACCCATCGAACCGGAAGTATGGAAATGGTATGAAAGTGCCGTGGGCAAGGGAGAAGCCATTATCGTGGACACCTGGTGGCAGACGGAAACCGGCGGATTTTTATGCTCCACCGTGCCGGGCATCAAGCCCATGAAGCCGGGCAGCGCCGGCCCCGGAGTCCCGGGTATTCATCCCTTTATTTTAGATGATGAAGGCAACGAGATTACAGAAACCGGCATTGCCGGCAATATCTGCATCCGCAACCCCTGGCCGGGACAGTTCCAGACCATCTGGGGGGACCGCCAGCGGTTTGTGGACACCTATTTTGCCCCGGTGTGCAGAAATTCGGAGAGCAAGGACTGGAAAGACTGGCCCTACCTGGCCGGTGATGCCGCCATGATGGCCGAAGACGGCTATTTCAGAATTCTGGGGCGGATCGATGATGTGATCAATGTGTCCGGCCACCGTCTGGGAACCAAAGAGATTGAATCCGCGGCCATGGTGGTAGATGAGGTGGCGGAAGCCGCAGTGGTGCCGGTCTCCCATGAGATCAAAGGCAAGGAACCTGACCTGTACGTCGCCTTGAAAACAGGGGTCCAGCCGTCAGACGAACTGGCAAAAAAAATCTCTGATGCTATATGTGAGCAGATCGGCAAAATTGCCAAACCCAGACGGGTCTGGCTGGTGCCGGATATGCCCAAAACCCGGTCTGGAAAAATCATGCGCCGGGTTCTGGGAGCCATCTCCAATAAAGGCGATGTCGGGGATGTCATGACCCTGGCCAACCCGGAAATTGTGGAAGAGATCAAAAACATGGTTCAAAAATAATGCGGCCCTGTGAATCTGAGGAGGAAATTCCATGTCCAAACTGTATGATCAAGCCTATGAACAATCCATCAAAGACCCGGAAGGATTCTGGGGACCCATTGCCCAAGACTGCCACTGGTATAAAAAATGGGACAAGGTGCTGGATGATGCCAATACCCCTTTTTTCCGATGGTTTGCGGGAGGGGAAACCAACACCTGCTACAACGCGGTGGACCTGCATGTGGATGAAGGCAGAGGAGACCAGGCGGCCGTCATTTATGACAGTCCCGTGACCGACACCATCACCACCTATACCTACAATGACCTGAAAGACCAGGTATCGCGCTTTGCCGGCGTACTCAAGGACCGGGGTGTGGCCAAAGGAGACCGGGTCATCATCTACATGCCCATGATTCCTCAAGCCCTGTTTGCCATGCTGGCCTGTGCCAGAATCGGTGCGATCCATTCCGTGGTGTTCGGGGGGTTTGCCGCCAATGAACTGGCCACAAGGATAGACGATGCCAAACCCAGGGTCATTGTGTCCGCGTCCTGCGGCATTGAAGTCAAGCGGGTGATCCCTTACAAGCCGCTGCTGGACAAAGCCATTGACCTGTCCGGCACCAAGCCGGAATCCTGCATCATTTTTCAGCGCCCCCAGGCAGATGCTGACATGCAAAAAGGAAGGGATTTTGACTGGGATGAAGCCATGGGCCAGGCAACCCCGGCCGACTGCGTGCCTGTGGCGGCCACTGATCCGTTGTATATTTTATACACCTCGGGCACCACGGGCCAGCCCAAAGGCATTGTCCGGGACAACGGCGGGCACATGGTGGCCCTGAAATGGACCATGAATGCCATTTACGGCGTCAACCAGGGGGATGTGTACTGGGCCGCCTCGGACATCGGCTGGGTGGTGGGGCATTCCTATATTGTATACGCTCCTTTATTCAAAGGATGCACCACCATCCTGTATGAAGGCAAGCCTGTGGGCACACCGGATGCCTCGGCATTCTGGCGGGTCATTTCCCAGCATAAGGTGAAAACTTTGTTCACCGCGCCCACGGCATTCCGGGCTATCAAACAGCAGGATCCGGGCGCCAAAATGATGGCGGATTTTGATCTGTCCCAGTTCAAATACCTGTTTCTGGCAGGAGAAAGGACCGATCCAGACACCCTTTCCTGGGCCGAAGACAGCCTTAAAGTGCCGGTGATTGACCACTGGTGGCAGACCGAAACCGGATGGGCCATTGCCGCCAATTGTGTGGGGCTCCACCAGTTCCCGATCAAACCCGGCTCCCCCACCAAAGCGGCCCCGGGCTGGGACCTGGCCGTGCTGGATGAGGCAGGACAGCCCGTCGGACCGGGAGGGATCGGCGCTATTGTTTCCAGGCTGCCCTTGCCGCCCGGCACCCTGCCCACGTTGTGGCAGAATGACGACCGGTACATTTCAGCGTACTTGGCCACATTTCCCGGATATTATGAAACCGCGGATGCCGGGTATATTGATGCGGACGGGTATGTATTTGTCATGGCCAGGACTGATGACATCATCAATGTGGCGGGCCACAGGTTATCCACCGGTGCCATGGAAGAAGTGATCGCCGGGCACCCGGATGTAGCGGAATGCGCGGTCATGGGCGTGGAAGACTCCCTCAAGGGACAGGTCCCCCTGGGAATGGTGGTGCTCAACGCCGGCGTGGACCGGAACCAGGAAGAGATCATCAAAGAAGTGGTGCAGCGGGTCAGGGACACCATCGGTCCGGTGGCGGCCTTCAAGAAGGCCGTGGTCGTTCAGCGCCTGCCCAAGACCCGGTCCGGCAAGATCCTTAGAGGCACCATGCGGGCCATTGCTGATAAAAAAGACTACAAGGTGCCGGCCACCATCGACGACGACACCATCCTGGGCGAGATTGAAATCTCACTGGGAAAGATCGGATACGGCAGAAAGGCATGATGCAAGACCGCTTGTACATAACCATGCAGTTATTCAAACCATGAAAGGAGGTGATATGTATGCCCTGAGGATGCCTTTATGATTCATCATGATCTTGCATGATCCGATCAATTCTCAATAATGAGACAACAGGAGGAAACAAATTATGGATCCAAAAATATGGGTATGGATTTTTCTGGTACTGTACATCATTTACTGCTTCTATTGGGGCCTGAAAGGTTTTTTCACTGAAAAGACAGCTTCGGGGTATGGCATTGCCGGCCGCTCCATTCCGTTTATCGCGTTTTTGATGGCGGCAACTGCCGCCTCTTTTTCCGGGTGGACCTTTGTGGGCCATCCGGGTTTGATCTGGAAAGCCGGGCTGGTGTATGCCTATGCCTCCTTTTACGTGCTCACCATTCCCATCACCGGGGCGTTTTTTGCCAAAAGAAACTGGCTGATGGGCAAGCGCTATGGGTTCATCACACCCGGGGATATGTTCGCTTACTACTACAACAATGAAGCGGTAAGATGGCTGACCGTTGTTGCCGCTTTTCTTTATTCCATTTTCTACTCCGGCCTTCAGCTCATCGCCGCAGCCAAACTGTTCTACTGGACAGCCGGTGTGCCCGAAACCGCCGGGCTGATCTTCATGGCCGCCATCGTGTGGTTCTATGTGGTCACCGGTGGTCTGAAAGCCTCCACATGGGTAGGGGTGCTGCAGTTCTGCCTGCTGGTGGGCGGCATCATCCTACTGGGATTTTACACCATCACCAGTCCGCTGTTCGGTGGCTGGTCCGGATTTTCCGCTTCACTGGCCGGGATCGAGGCCAAATACATGCAGGTGCCCGGCTTCATTCACTTCGGCCTGGGTACCGGCGGGTGGACCGCGATAATGATTCTCACTTACATGTTCGCCCTCATGGGGATCCAGTCCTCGCCGGCCTTTACGCTGTGGAACTTTGGTATCAAATCTCCCAAACCTTTGGCCTGGCAGCAGGTGTTCATGTCTACGTTTATAGTGGGCCTTGCCCTGTTCTTTTTCACTGCATTCCAGGGCATGGGCGCCCGGATTCTGATGGAGGCCGGCCGGCTGGCACCCCAGGTGGATGGGGATGTGGTGCCCATGCTCATGACCAAATTCATGCCAGGGCCCCTGATGGGCCTGGTGTTCATGGGCGCCATTGCGGCCATCCACTCCACGGCAGCCCCTTATATCGGCACGGGCGGCACCATCATCCAGCGGGACGTGTGGTGGCGGTATGTCAGAAAACAGGGCGGGTCCCACTCCGAACAGATCTGGACCAATCGGATCTTCGCCACCATCCTGGCAGTGGCCGCGGTTGTGGTGTCTTTGACCTCTGCTGATGCCATCGTCATGATCGGCGGATTTGCCACGGCATTCGGTACCATCATGTACATCTGCCTCCTGGGCGTTCACTGGGGGTTCAAATTCCCGAGCATCGGCGCGGTCTTAGGGTTGCTCAGCGCCATTATCGCCTGCTTTCTCACCTATTATGTGTGGAAATATCCCCTGTCCATCCATACGGCCGGCTGGGGGATTTTCGTGGGGCTGGGCGTGGCCTATCTGTGCCGGGGCTTAGGCTTCAAAGACAGTGAAGAGACCATTGCCCGGCAGAAAGAAGTGCGGGAATGGCTCAATTCCATTGACGGTCCCTCTGAAAAAGGCCAGCGCTGGCGCGGATACATGAAGATCGCCGTCCCGGTCTGGTATTTAATGGCTTTAGGCCCCGGGGTACTCATCGGCAACAAAGCCATCTCCTTTGCCGGGTTTCCGCCCATCTGGTCCTGGCAGATCATCTGGTGGATCCTGGGCATCATCATGATGTGGGGTCTGTGCTTTAAAGCGGAAATGTCCACCACCTCGGCCGAGCAGATTCGGCGGGCCGATGAGGAAACCATGGACGTGACCAAGGAAGCCGATGATATGTGATAACCCGGGCGATTAATTTGACAACCTGAAAGATAAAGGAGAAATACCATGGCGCTTGAAGACAAATATCTCATAGCAACTCTGATTTTCTGCATATTTTTTGTATGTACGTTCGGATGGGGATGGTGGGGATAGCCCCCCGATTTGATTCATAACCCTTTGATAAAGAATTCCGGACACCGTTGTGTGCCCGGAATTCTTCCTGTTTATGTGCCATGACCCTGAGCCGCCGATTCTGGATCTTCGCTCTGACCGCCGCCGGTATCATCCTGCTGATTGTCGCGGGCATGGCCCTGTATATCTGGTTTCACCTGACCCCCGGCCAGACCCAGACGATGATCACCCTGATCAGGGATCACCTGGCGGTTCTGCTTGTGGGGGTCCTGCTGCTGGCCGTGGTGTTCTGGACGTTATCCGATCTGGTGTACGCCAATTACGTCAAACCGGTCAAAAAAATGTCCAGCGATCTGGCCCTGATTTATGCATCCAACCCGTCTTTGCGTATTCCGATCACAGGCAACCTGGATATCCAGGCCCTGGCCCGGACCATCAATACCTTTGCCGATACGTTTGAAAAACTGAACCAGGACATTAAAACGCAGATGGTGGCAGCCAGAAAAGAAACCGATCAGGAAAGAAACCTGCTGGCCGCCATCATGGGCGAACTGCCCCAGGGCGTGATCATCTGCAACCAGGATGGCCGGATACTGTTGTACAACTCTCTGGCCAGACATATTTTCACCCGCACCATGGCCCGGGAAAAGACGGAACAGTTCATGGGCTTAGGCCGGTCCATCTTTCATCTGGTGGACAAGGATTTGATCTCCCATGCCATGGAAGAAATCAATGAACAGCTGGCATCAGGCGAAAACAGTGCCGGTTCTTTTTTCATCACCCCCATCGGAGATCACAGTCTGGTCAGCATGGAGGCCATCCCGGTTCTGGACAAAACCAATCTGATCACCGGATTTATTCTGGCCATCCTCGATATTACAAAGGATGTCGAAAATTTCAGATCCATGCAGCGGGATCTGTCTGATTTCCACGAATATCTGGAAAAACAAAGTGCTGCAGAACAAAAATTTCTGGCCCTGTCCGATACGATCCAGAACACCTATCTCTCCCGCCTGCCCCTGTCCCGGCTCAATCTGGCCCGGTTTCTTTATAAAATTCAGAAACTGACTGGCCTCACCCATGATATCCGGATCAACGTGCACAACCTTCCCAGAGACGAACGGATCATGGCAGATACCTATTCTTTTACCCGGGCGATTGTGTTTCTGTTCAAAACCCTGTCAGACTGGACCTATGCCGTTGAATTCGACCTGACCGTCACTGACGCTTCCGGCCGGATACGGTTCGACATCACCTGGGAGGGGGTCCCTGTGGACAAACCGGGCCTGGACACCATCATAAAGACAACCATCAACGCCCTGCCCGGTTTCAGATCCATTCTGACACTCAACAATGCCCGGCTCGATGTTCCGGAATCGGATAATACGCATTTTTCCCACATCATTTTATCCGTGAAAAAATCCACGGAACCACCTGCGACATCCCACCGGACACCGGTTTTGGCCGGTTCACGGCCGGAGTTTTACGATTTCGACCTGTTCAAGATCAGAGATGATGACCGAAACCTGATGGATATCCGGCTCACCGATCTGTCTTTTACGGTGTTTGACACGGAAACCACGGGGTTGAACCCCGATGGGGGGGACGAAATCATCTCCATGGGTGCGGTGAGAATTGTGAACAGCCGGCTTCTGTCCGACGAAAAGTTCGAGGAGCTGGTGGATCCCAGGCGGGATATCCCGGTCGCTTCCTACCGGATTCACGGCATCAACCAGGAAATGGTGGCGGAAAAGGATCCCATTGAACATGTGTTGCCCCGGTTCAGCCAGTTTGTGGCAGACACCGTGCTGGTGGGGCACAACATCGCATTCGACATGAAACTGCTCAAACTCAAGGAACAGGCTGCCCGGGTCAAGTTCACCAACCCGGTACTTGATACCCTGCTGCTGTCTGCCATCCTGCATCCGGTGCATGAACAGCATGACATTGAAAATATCGCACGGCGTCTGGGAATTGCGATCATCGGCCGGCATACGGCCCTGGGGGATGCGTTGACCACGGCGGAAATTTTTCTGAAACTGATCCCGATTTTGAACAGCAACGGGATCCTGACCCTGGGAGATGCCATGCACGCATCAAAAAAATCCTATTACGCCCGATTAAAATATTGATTCCTGAAGGCTCACGTGATAGGGCTCACATACATCCGGCAAATCCGGTCAACCCTGAAACTGGAGGCTTGTTCATGAAACATCCATGGCTCACCTTTGCCGGCCTGTGCGCCGTCATCTTCGCTATTGTGATGACCTGTGTGATTTTCGGCAGTTACACCAGCATGCTGCGGTCTCAAAACCGGGTCCATAAGGGCAAAGAACTGATGATCATGGCCTGTGAAAACCAGCTGGAGCAGATACCGGGCCTGGTGGCGCTGGCAACAGGAGATGATATGGCGCCGGTCCGATCCCGGATCCAAGATACCATTGAACAGATCCGGACCCTGCTGGACCGGTTCCGCACACCCGACACCCCCCTGGATCCGGATCTGGTTCGAATTTTCGAGCAGGCCCAGTCCCGTCTGGCAAAAGACCTGGATGCCCTGGCCCGGGGGATCGGCACCACACATCCCCGGGTTCAGGAAACAGCGGACCGGTATTTGGAAACCATTTATACGGCCCGGCGGTACAACAAGGAGGCTGTCTACTTTGACAGCCGAAAAAAGGTGTTTCCGGGCATGTTCACCTCAAAATGGTTCCATCTGGACCACCTGCATTTTCCCTTGATCGATATCACCTGTTTCGACCCCTGGGGACTGAAATGAAAAAAGAGCCCTCCCTGTCATCATTTTTCAACCAGCCTGTGTCCGCCATTTTCCGGGCCAACATCGCCACCTGCCCCATGGACACGCCGGTGACTCAGGCGGCTGGGAAAATGAGCCGATCCAATGCCTCTGCCATCCTGGTCAAGGATGATTCCCGAAAAATCGCCGGCATTGTCACGGATGCGGATCTGCGGGAAAAGATTTTGGCACGGGATCTGCCCTCCGACACCCCGGTGTCCGAAATCATGTCCTCGCCGGTGATCACCATTTCATCCGATTGTCTGGTATTTGAAGCGTTTCTAACCATGAACGGCAAAGACAAGCGGCACCTGGCCGTGTGCGGAGAATCCGGCACCATCTCCGGCATCTTGACGGAAAAAGACCTGATATCGGCCCAGACAAAAGACGCGTATCTCCTGCTCAAATCCATTATCGCAGCCAAAACCATGGACGAGCTGAAGAACTTTCACGCCCGGATGTGCCACATGCTGCTGGATCCCATCGACAACGGAATAAAACCGGAAGTGATCACCCGGCTGATCACCACGTTTTCCGATGCCATCTTAAAAAAAATCATGGCCTTTACCCTGGAAGAGGTCGGACCGGCCCCCTGCAGGTTCGTGTTTCTGACCATGGGATCCGAAGGCCGGGAGGAACAGACTCTGGTGTCGGATCAGGACAACGCCATTGTGTATGCAGACCCTGCGTCAGACACGGATGCAGCGGCGGCTTCCGCCTATTTCAGCCATCTGGCCGACCGGGTATGCACCCGGCTGGATATGGCGGGATACCGGTTCTGTGAGGGAAACAACATGGCCAAAAACCCAAAGTGGTGCCAGCCGCTGTCTGTCTGGAAAAAATATTTCCACACCTGGATCCGCAAGGCCAAGCCGGAAGATCTGCTGTATTCCAGCATTTTTTTCGATTTCAAAGGCACCTACGGGGACCTGACTTTATCTTCTCAGCTCAAGGATCATCTGTTTGAATCCATCCAGGGGTGGTCCGGTTTTCTAAGGAACATGACGGAAAACGCCCTCTATTTCCGGCCGCCCATCGGGTTGTTTGGCAAACTGAAAAAAGCCACGGACGGCCGGCACAAAAACGCTTTTGATATCAAATATGCCATGCTGCCCATCACAGACGTCACCCGGGTGTATGCCCTGAAAAACAACATATCCCAGACCCATACCCTGAAACGGCTGTTCCGGCTTTACACCCGACATGCCATCACGGCCAAAGAATACCATAACCTGGTCCAGTGTTATGATTTTTTAATGAAACTGCGGTTCCGCCGCCAGATCACCAACATCATGGACGAGGGAACGCCTCCGGACAATTTCATCAACCCGGACAATCTGTCTTCTCTGGACCGGTATATGCTCAAGGAAATTTTCAAAACCATTGAAAATTTCCAGCAGAAATTGAACATGGAATTCACCGGGATAGTATAATAACAACTTAACACCGGCGGGTCCGTCTATAATCTGAAGACGATCACCTGAATGCTGTCATCTAATGGCTAGAGCCGGAATGTTTTTTGACACAGATCACAGGAACTGGTTGCGGGAATTTCCCGGCAGTGAACACATTTTTCCGACAGGTACCGGTCTTTGCCCTGTTTTTTCTTACAATTGGGACATACCCAGTCTTTTTTCGCAGGAAGCACCCGGGCACAATAGGGACATTTGATTGGAAATTTTCTGAACACCAGAAACATCAGCCCGGAAATAATGAAAAACGGCCCGAGAAGCTTGAACTGAACGCTGTCTGCAAACCGGCTGAAATCCGAGGCACTGGTCAGAATGACAAACAAAAGAAACGCAATGGATGTCACCGCCAGAAACTTGAATCTAAAATGAAAAAACACGGACGGCAAAGGATCTTTTTCCATATCATTATACCTATGTTTAAAATTGATACAGCCGGGGCAAAAACCGGGCTTCCAGATCATGACGCTGCTGCTCGAACCCATCCGGTCCTGGGGTGGGTTCGAGCACGATGGCCGGTTCAAAAACAATGCGCACCCGGGAAAAAGGTTTCGGCACCATGAACCGGTCCCAGGATTTGAAAAACCAGGCATGATCTGCGGTCACATAAAATGGCACCACCCGGGCCCCGGTGGCATGGGCCATGCGAATGATTCCGGGCTTAATTTTTCCGGCAGGTCCTCTGGGACCGTCCAGGATATGGGCGCCGAATTGATGGGTGTTTATATGGGCGATCATGGCTTCCATGGCGGATTTCCCCCCCCGGGATGACGAGCCTCTGGGCGTATGCCATCCCACCCGGTTGGCCACCCCGGAAATCAGATCCCCGTCCCGGCTTTGGGAAATCATCAGGCCTGGGTGATACCCGGCATAGGTTTCAAAATAGGCGATGGCGGCAAAAAACTGCTGATGCCAGGTACACAGCAGCACAGGGGTTCCTTGATGCCGCAGGGTTTTCCAGACGGCCTCGTTTTCCACTGTGAGCCGAAACGTGCGGCTGTACCATTTGACCAGATAATAGGCAAACCAGATGAACGCCGGGGTGTAAATCAGAAATTTCAATCGTTTGAACATGACCGCCCACCTCCCTGGGGTTGGATGTAAGTATGACCGGATGTGCATTTCCTGCAAAAATGCATTATCACAATATGTTGGACAGCGGACCGCCTTTACAGGCCATCCGGTCCACCCGCAAAACCACTTCCGGGTCCGGTACCAGCGGGGCCGCATGAAAAGGTTTGATACGGGCGTCAATGACCAGCGGGGCTTCACACCCCCAGTGTTTATGCAAAGTTCTTTCCTTAATGCCGTATATGTCATGGGACGGGTTGGACCGCAGAAACGTCACCCACAAAAAATTAGCAAACGTGCCTGCGCAAAACCGGGCATCATCCACCACCACCACCAGGGCCAGGCCTGAGTCCGTTCCCAGGGTTTCCAGGTATTTTTTTACCGGACTGATCTGCTGCCTGGCCCTGGGATAGGAAGTGAACGCCGGTCCCTGGATAACAGCAATTCCCGGGGCTGCCATCACGGCATGGGAAAATCCGTCGGGCATTGAAAACTGAACCGGCAGGGACTGCCCTAGACGCCGCTTTTCAGATCCGGCCGCAGCCATCACCAATTTGGATCCCTGGTTGATCTGCTGACCGGAATAATCCAGGGTATCCATGGTGGTGCAAGTGACAAAATGCAGGTCCCTGGAAAAATCCACCCGTTCCAGCACATGCATCAGAAACTGTTTTTCATCGTTCACATCCAGGCCGGGATCATCTTCATGGGCGCAGATGAAAAGGTATTTGGCCAGAGACAGCTGGCCTTTGCCTAGAATGGCATGGGCATGGGTGAGCAGTTCTCTTGGCATGGGCTCATCATAGGGCAGGTATCTTTCCCTGGCTTTGGCCAAGAGCAGCGGATGCACACCGGCCGCATCCACGGCATTGACCGCTGTCACACCGGGAAGGGCTTTGGCCACGGCATTCCGGGTGATTTCATGGATGAGCCGGCCGAAATGACTGTCCTCCCGGGGGGGACGTCCCACCACGGTAAACGGAAAAATCGCGCCCGGCCGGTGCCACACCGATGCCACCCGGATACAGGGGAACTCATGAACATTGGAATAATATCCCAGATGATCGCCGAACGGACCTTCCGGCCGGGTCTGATGGGGAATCACCCATCCGGTGATACAGAAATCCGCATCAGCTGACATCACAAACCCGTTGTGCCGGAAATATCTGAAATTGCGCCCGGCCAGGGCCCCGGCAAAGGCAATCTCGGGCATCCCTTCCGGCAGGGGCATCACCGCTGCCAGGGCATGGGCCGGGGGCCCGCCGATGAAAATACTCACTTTCAAGGGCCTGTTTTTTTCCAGGGCTTTCTGGTGGTGGACGGCTATGCCCCGGTGCAGCTGATAGTGCAGCCCGATCTCTTCATTGGGCGGATAATCGTTACCGGACAACTGAATCCGGTACATGCCCAGGTTGGATTTCAGCACAGAGTCCGAATCCGGGTCCAGGGAAAACACCTGGGGCAGCAGCAGGAACGCCCCGCCGTCCCCGGGCCAGCAGGTGATCTGGGGCAGCTGATCCATCCGGGTCATCTGAGTCAAGGTCCGGTTTTTCTGCACCGGCAACGGCAAAGACCGAGCCAGGGCCATGCCTGCCTTGACCCCCCGGCCCGGAGATCTGACCGCCTGCATGGGATCAGACGTCATATCCACCAGGGCTTTGACCTGTTCCAGCTGCGGTTCAAACATTTTCACGGTCCGTTTCCAGGTGCCGTACAGATTGGACAAGGCCGGAAACGGGGACCCCTTGACATTTTCAAACAAAAGGGCTGGTCCACCTGCTTCAAACACCCGCCGGGTAATCTCCGCCATTTCCAGATGCGGGTCCACAGGTTCACGGATGTGGATCAGTTCTTTTTCCTGTTCCAGGAACGATACACATTGTTTCAAACTGCAAAATTTCATAACATGATACTCTCCCGGTTTCCGAATCCTCTGCGGTTATCCATGTGATACACCTGATCCGGTAAAAACGCATACAAACGGGCATGGAATGCGTTTTGGAAAAAGGTCAGGAAATCCGTGCCGGGCACGGGGATCCCAAAGCGCCGGGCATACGCTCCGGCAGCACCTGCTGTCCGTATCCCGGGTTTCTGGGATTGAACGGTCCCGCTCATCTGGATTCCCTCCAGATGATCCACAGATTCATGAACGCGAAAAATGGATGCCGCACACGGCTGGCCGTCACCTTCCAATATATGCCGGGAATGCGGGCTGGAAAAAAAATAAAATTGTTTTTCTCTGTAAAGATAATACACCGGTGCAGACCAGGGGCCGGTTTCGCCACTCGTTGCCAGGGTCATGGTCCAGACCGCGTCAATGAGTTCCTGAAATCGCTTTTTGGGCTGACTATTGGGCATATCCCCATTCTTTCAGCCGCTTGAACGCATACTGGGAATATTGATTGGACTGATAATTGATCATCTTCAGGTATGCAGCATAATCATTGGCTGCCGCCTGCCGCTGTTCCAGTTTGTCCCGGGAATATCCCTTGTAAAAGGTCAGCTGGGGATTGCCCGACAGCAACTGATCGCATTGGGTAAAATTGTCCAGGGCCAGTTCGAACTGCGATGTCCCCACATGGGCCAGGCCGGCCACATAATGTCCCTGGGGTTCTGTGGGATACAGGTTCATGGCCGCTGTGGCATAGGATACGGCCTCGGCATCTTTCTTCTGAATCAGCTGGCATCTGGCCATGAGCACATGGGCCGCATAATCATTGCCGGCCAGTTTCAGGGCCGATGAAAACGCGGTTTGGGCGGCATCGTATTTTTCCCGGGCCAGGTATTTTTCTCCTTCCTGCATCAATTCAATGGCTTTTTTCTGCTGCCGCAATGCTGTGGTCTGGTCCATGTACCGTTCCCGGTATATGGGTGCGGCATGCGTGCGGGCATAGGGTCCCTGATCCCGCTGCACTGCCGCAGCCAGACGTTCATCACTCATGGGATGGGTGGAAAACAGCATCTGGGCGGAAGAAAGCTGCTGTTTGTTCAAGGTGTTGAGCATTTCCATCAATCCCACAAACCCTTGGGATCCATACCCGGCCCGGACCATATATTCATGTCCCAGATAATCGGCTTCCCGCTCATTGTCCCGGCTGTATTTGGCCAGATACAGTCCCTGGCCCAAAGCGCCCAGCTGCTGGGTCAGATTCCCCAGTCCCCTGGCCTGGGAATCCGCCAGCATAGCCAGGCCGCTCACGAACAGGGAAGACAGCTGGCTTTTGGATACCTGTTCCGCCGTGTGCCGGGCATTGACATGGCCCAGTTCATGCCCCAGCAGGGCCGCCAGTTCCGCTTCATTTTCCAGGCTCAGCAAAATCCCGCGGGTCACGGCAATGGACCCGCCGGGAAATGCATATGCATTGATATACGTGGCATTCACGCATTGAAAATTATATGGCATATCCGGCCGGTGGGCATACGGCACCAGATTTTTGCCCACCTGGTTGATATACTGGTTCAACGCGCGGTCTTGAATAATGCCGTAATCCGATGAAAACTGAAATGGTGACTGCTGCCGGTCAATGGCGACCTCCTGGTCCGTTGTCAGCATCATCAGCTGGGATTTACCGGTCACCGGGTCTTTGGCACACCCCCAGACCGGAAGCAGACCGGCTGCGGTCATCATGGCGGACAGCCACAGAAACTGCCGCCGGGTCAGGGATGCATCCTTCTGGTGCTGAAAAATTGTGTCATCCATTTTATTTCCCCCATTCATTTTGACCCGAATCGATTCATGACCGGACCTTTACAAACATGCCGGTTAAAAAAAACAGGGTTCCCAAGCCTAAAAACACCCCGAATAACGGCAGCTCAACCACGAAAAAATACAAAAAATTCTGTACAGCTTCCCAGGGGACGGCATACACCACTGAATCGGTATAATCGCCCAAGATCCGGGAAAGGGTCAGGCCCACCCAGAAATTGTCCGCCTGCATAAAGTGTGAAATGCCCCGGAAAAGCCATACAAAAAAGGCCCCCATCAGGCACCATATTCCCATTCGGGTCCACATAATTGATTCCCCTGCATTTTATCATAAAATTAATCGGTTCAGTATATTCGCCCCTCTTTGTTCAGTCAAGGTGTAGAGACAACCCAAATCCACCGCCTGTTTTTTTCAGACCCCTCCGAAGAGCATTTTGGGGATTTTTTTCACCGGCCAGGGTCAGATTCGCAAAATTTTTCGGCCGGCTGATTCTTTGAAGTGAGATTCAGGGTTTTCGAGCCTGAT
>JAIPDL010000124.1 GCA_021737695.1 Desulfotignum sp.
CAATCCTGTCCTGGGGAATGCCAAGGCTGTGCATTCGGAATATCTTGATGTCCGTGTCCATCTGGGTGGCGGCACGAAGATCGGCGATGTAGCCGTCCACGGTCCGTCTGGCCCGGCCGACGGCCTTTCCGATCTTGGCGGCACTGAGACGGGGGTTCCCCGTATATGCCCGGCGGGCCGTGTCCCTGGCTTCTTCTTCCGTCAACTGTTTCGGGCCGATGGCTTTGGCTGCCGCATACAGCAGGGGATCATCCCCGGCCAGATCTTTGATAATGACGGTGACCATTTCCACGCCTGTTGCCTTGTAGGCGTTCCATCGGTGTACCCCGTCCAGATGGCGGTAGAAACCGGGTTTGTCAGGAAAGGGCTCCACCTCGATGGGATCAAAGGCAATCCCATCCCGGATGTTTTCGGCAAATATGGCCACCCGCCTGTGATCGACTGCTTTTCTGGGATAGATCGTCTCATCCAGAATGATGGATGAGACAGGGATCTGAGTGGTGTTTAACGTCATGATTGTTTATCCTCGCTGTATCACTGTCTGACCTTCAAGCGTAGACCCACCGGGACCATTTGAATTTCGGCGTGTCTTTTTCAGATACTCCGGCAGGCCCCGCCGTCTGAGGCGACGGAAAAAATCCTGTTTGTCCTGCCGGGAATACCGGTTTCGACAAACTCTGCAAATAAGAAGATCTGCTTTTCAAGATAGGTGCGGTCCCCCATCTGCCCCATCAGGTCGGAGGTGCTTAGGGCTTTGCCCAAAAATTTAACGTCCGGGGAAGAAAAGGAGATGGTTGTTAGATCGGTTTTCAGGCCGGTGCAGCCGAGAATGTCTTCCATATCCTGGAGGCGGTCCGTGAAAATGTCCTGTTCTGTGCAATAGGTCTGCATAAATTCAATGCTGCGGTCCACATGGCTGAGGGTGTATTTCGTCCCGGTGCCGCTGGTGTCGTCATCTGCCTCTATCCGATGTTGAATCGCCAAAAACATATCCCTTGCCTGTGATTTTGTTATCTTTGACAATAGCCGATTTTATCGAGCTGCGTCAAAGTATTTTTTACGCCCAGCCAAAGGAGGCCTGTTATGAAAATTTCTCAGTGTGCCACCCATTTTTTCAATTACCAGCGGATGAACGAACGATCGTTGACGCAGCCTGGAGCGAGTTGAATGATAAACTGGGAACATCTACTGCAAGCGGCCGAAGCCCTTACTCGGTCAGTGAAGTCATCTCGCGGGCAAACAACAGGAATGACGATATATTTTCTACCGCCTTGTCGGGAAACAGAGTTTGGCGAACAGGTCAATAGACAATCAAAGCGGTGAGGGTTCTCTTTCAATGGCTTCAGAGCTCGTTAACGGCTCTTTCCAGCGGGAACAGGACCATGGCCGTGGTTCCCTTTCCCGATGCACTTTCGATCTTGATGGCCCCGTCATGCTTTTTCACGATGCCATGAACAACGGCCAGTCCCATGCCGAGTCCCTCATCGACCTCTTTGGTAGTGAAATAGGGGTCAAAAATCTGTTCAATCAATTCCGGTGCAATGCCGTGGCCGGAGTCTTTGACCGTCAGCCTGGCATAGCCTCCCGGCTCCAGGTTCTCATAGCGGATCGCGGATCTGTGATCCAGTTGAACAGCCTCCAGGGTCACTTCCAGAATCCCGGTTTGCCCTTTCATGGCGTGAACAGAATTGGCAACCAGGTTCATCAGAACCTGATTGATTTCGTCCGGATTCCCTGAAATCATCTCGGTGGTGCAGCGTATATTCTGGCGGAAATCGATTTCGGCTGGAATGGTTTTTTTCATGAGATCCAGAGATTCTTTGATGATGGGGCTGATCTGTATGGATTCCCTTGATGTGGGTGTTTCCCGGGCCACGCTCAACAGGTTTCGCACAACATCCTTCGCACGCAGGGATGCCGTTCGGATTTCCTGAATACACTCTTCTGCGGGGCTCTGTTCGGGGATGTGATCGAGTGCGAGTTCTGAGTTTCCAATAATAATGCCGAGCATGTTGTTGAATTCATGGGCGATGCCGCCGGCCAGAGTACCGATGGATTCCATTTTCCGGGATTGACGGAGCCGGGCCTGAAGCATTTCCCTTTCAGCCTCTGCATTTTTGCGGTCAGTGATATTTTCCATGGCAGAGACTGAACCGTCAAAATCGCCGGCACTGTCAAAAAGGGGCGCGGAATTTATCGAGAGAAAAATGCGGTTCCCGTCAGGCCATTCAATGGCATGCTCAATCCCATAAACGGCTTTCCTGGTGGCTTTTACAATCTGAAACGGCATTTTTTCATCGGGTATTTTGTTTCCATGAAAATCGGTGATGCGCCACTCAGGGTCGTTATAGGTGCGTTGGTAAATGTCTGATTTTTTTATTCCCAGTGTCTTTTCAGCCATGGCATTGGCCCTGGTCACCTGTCCATCCCGATTGACGACGGCGATGGCCACAGGACTCGTTTCCATGATCTGGTTCAGGAATTGTCGTTCCTTTTCCAGATTTTCTTCCATATTTTTCCGTTCGGTGATGTCCACATGCGACCCAACCATTCGTGCGGGACGGCCCGTTTCATCCGGTAGAATTGACGCCTGTGCCAAAATCCAGCGGTAGGAACCATCGCGATGCCTGAAACGAAATTCCAGAACAAATTCTTTATTGACGTCACCGTTCATTTGCTGAATCTTTTTTTGTGTCGGCGCCAGATCTTCCGGATGGACACGACTTTTCCATTCTTCAAAATCGTCAGAGATTTCATGGTCTTTGTACCCGATTTGCCGCTTCCACTCTTTGGAATAGTGAACCTTGTCTGTCACCAGATCCCAATCCCACAATCCGACCTTTCCTGCTTTGATGGCTTCTTTTTGCCGCAGCAGGGCTTCCTGCAGTTCCTTTTCATTTTTTTTGACGGCTGCCACGGCATTTATTCGATTCCGGCGGTTGATCAGCAAAAGGCCTAACAGGACGGTACCCGGGGGGAACAGCAGAATGACCGGCAGGCTGATGGCTGACAGCACCTCAAAGGCAACGTTTTTGGGTAATGTCAACATCCAGAGAAGCATCAGAACGTGGGTTGCAAGGCCCATGAGATACAACTGTTTGAATGAGATCGTTTCCCATTTGTTTCTTAACCGATGGCGCCATAACAGACCGACGGCCCCGGAGGTTGCGATCACGGCAAAGCCGGTCCAGGCCCCGGCACCACCGAGAAGAAATCTGTATGCCCCTGTTATCAAAATGACAATCACTGTCGGAATGGTGCCAAAGAACAATCCCGTGATGCTCAGCAGTATGGAGCGGGTGTCAAAAATCACCCCGGACGTAAATTCCCATGGCGTCAGCATTATGAGCACACCGATGACACTTAGTACAGCCCCGATGAACAGTTGATTCCGGTCATACTTCCGGCCAGGCGGTCTGACCCCTGAAACGTCGTAGACAAGCGCTAATGCCATCAGAAGCGCCGCGTTGTTTATCAAGCCGATGAAGCTGGAAGCGGTCATATTCAATCCTCGGAATGAAGATCTGTTTGCACCAAACCTGATTCTCAAAACCGCAAAAAGGGTTATGACATCAGAAAAATCCTTTGACTCATATTTCACACACTTTCCTGGAAGTCAAGACCAGGCCTCTTCATAAATATCAGGGTGCCCCCCCTTTTTTTGTAAGTCTGGAAACCGTGAACAAAAGCCTGTTTCACCCGGTGGACCCGCTTTGGAAAGCAACGCGGCCGGGTGGTACTGGCCTGACAGGAACCCCATAATATCGTTGAGCTTTTGATCAACTCATGATAGTAGCCAGTGGTATGGTGGTTTACTGTAATTCAACGAACGTGATCATGATCAACCCATCAGGAGTCAGGTGATGATGCCGCAGAAAACGTCAATTCAGGGCGCCGTTACCGGGTATGTGGAGCAGACAGCGCCCGTGCTTTTTTTTGTGCTGTCCCGGACAGGGGAAATCATGTCGGCCAATCAGTATGCAAAGAACTTGACCGGCCTTTCAATGACCGGACACCGGTTTTCTGATGTCATTGTCGATTTTTCAAATGAATTTGATCTGGCAGCGGCTGCTCAAGACCCGTCCATCGAACAAATGCTGACGATCGGGGTTCACAAGGGCCCTCCCCAGACATTTTATTTTTCCTTTGAACCCTGTGGCGGTCAGATTCTGGCATTCGGCAGACAGGACACGGAAGAACTTGAAGCCATGCGCAAGGAGATCCTGTCACTGAACCGGGAACAGGGCAGCCTGATGCGGCAGCTTCACAAGACCAATGCCAGGCTGATTCAAAAGGAAAAAGCCCTGAAGCAGAGCCTCTCTGATCTTAAAGCGGCCCAGACCCGACTGGTGGAGTCCGAGAAAATGGCGTCCCTGGGACGGCTGGTGGCGGGGTTTGCCCATGAGATCAATACCCCCATCGGCATTGCATTGACAGCGTCATCGAGTATTGTAGATGCATCACAGCAGATTGAACAGATGCTTTTGCAGGAAGAAGTGGAAGAAGACGATTTGATTTCAACGCTGGAGACCATCCGGGATGCGTCCAGACTGGTTTTTTCCAATCTGAACCGGTCCGCAGATCTGGTGGGAAGCTTCAAACGAACCTCCATGGACCAGAGTGTTGAGGAATTATCCGTCTACAGCCTGAATGACACCATTGAAGATGTATTGACCAGCATGAAAATGACCATCAAACAGTCGTCCATCAAAGCCGTGTTTGACAGCCATGAAACGATTGACCTGTACGGGAATCCCGGGGATATTTTCCAGGTGATATCCAATCTGTTTGAAAACAGTGTCCGCCACGGGTTTGACAATGGGACGCTGGAAGGCCTGATTTCCATAGAAATCCGGAAAGAAAATGAGAATATCCAGATCCATTATTCAGACACGGGAAAAGGGTTGCCCCCAGAGGTGGCAGAACGGATTTTCGAACCGTTTTATACCACGGTAAGGGCCAGGGGCGGCATGGGTCTCGGCATGTATATCTGCCATAACATCGTGACCGGCCGCCTGAAAGGAACCATTGAATGCAGCAGCAATGAGGGGAAAGGGACGACATTTTTGTTGACCTTTCCTGTGACAAAGGAAGCAGTTCATGAAGCTGATACGATCAAAAAATAAAAAGACAGGGACGGGTGAAAAAAAGAGGGTGGTGGAATGAAGCTGAAAAGATCAAAGAATAAGAACAGGTTGTCTGATGATGGCCATGAAGAAGTCCAGAAAGACGATCATGCCGGCGATCTGGCGGAATTGTTGAGACCCGCATTGCCGGAAATGGATTTATCCGGCAATGCCTGGAAAGTGCTTCTTGTGGATGATGAACCAGACGTCCATGAAATCACCCGCATCGCTTTGAAAAAGTTTGCCTATGACGGCAGACATCTTGAATTGACCAGTGCATATTCAGCAGAACAGGCAAGGCAAATTCTGCAGAAAGAGTCGGATTTCGCTCTGGCGGTGATCGATGTGGTCATGGAAACCGATGAAGCGGGGCTGGATCTGGTCCGCTTCATCAGAGAGGAAATGAAACTGTTTCACATCCGGCTGATCATCCGAACGGGCCAGCCGGGAAAGGCCCCGGAGCAGTTCGTGATACAAAATTTCGATATTGATGACTACAGGGAAAAAACCGATCTGTCCAGTCAGAAAATGGTTTCCATGCTCAGAAACGCCATCAAAGCCTACCGGGATATCTTCATCATAGAAAGGGACCGGATCGATCTGGATCAAAAGGTGAAAGAGCGGACCCGTGAACTGAATGACGCCAATAAGAAATTAAAAGCCACTGTGGCAGACCTTCAAAAGGCGCTCCGGGAATTGAAGAAACTAAAAGGCCTGCTGCCGATCTGTTCCTACTGCAAAAAGATCCGGGATGACAAAGGGTACTGGCATCAGCTGGAAGCCTATATCCAGAAGCATTCAGGCCGAATTCAGCCACAGCATCTGTAAAGACTGTGCGGATAAATTTTTCCCGGAAATGAATCTATATGATGATTAGATCTGAGGTTGTCAGCACAGGGAGACTGTTTTGAAGAATCTTAAGAAAATTCTGGCCCATGTCCGCCCGGGGAGCCATTCGTTGAAAGCATGGGATGAATATCTGCTCTTCTGGATTTTTTTCAGTATCCTGGTTTTTGGATTTCCAGCCCTGGTCAGCAGTATCAAAATGGCCTTTGAAACCGGCTATTATGTCAATTTTTTCGTGTATATCTGTTTCTATGTCATGATGGCAGTCATTGTTTTCATAAAAAAAATCCCCTATAAAATCCGGGCCTGGATGGGGATAACCCTCTTGTGGCTGTTGGGGCTTCTGGCCCTGAAAACACTTGGGCCACTGGGTTCCGGTAAAACGTACCTGTTTGCATCAGCCGTGGTTGCCGGCCTTATCCTGGGGGTCCGGGCCGCCTTTTTCGTATTGGTCCTGGTGTATGGGACCATATTGGCGTTTACAAAATTGTATTCCTCCGGAACTGTCAGCTGGGAACTGGCTGAACTGTACAACATTTCCACATGGAATGTGACCGCGATCACGTTTCTTTTTCTTTGCACCATCTGCACGGTCGCAGTGTCATTGCTGATTTCAGGGATGAAAAAAACACACGAATCTCTGGAAAAAAAATCAAATGATCTGCAGCGTACTTCAACGGAGCTGGAAAAAGAGATTGCTGAGCATAAAAGAACGCTTTCCGCACTTCAAGACAGTAAAAACAAACTGTATCAGTCCCAGAAGATGGAATCCATCGGTAACCTGGCCGGCGGCATTGCCCATGATTTCAACAATATCCTGTCATCGATCATCGGTTTCACAGAACTTGCCATGGATGAGGCCCCAAAAAATTCAGGCATTGAAGACAGCCTGCAGGAAGTGAGGGCCGCCGGAAAACGGGCAAAGGACCTGGTAAAACAGATTCTTGCCTTTGCCCGTCAATCCGATGAAGAAAAAATTCCCATACAGCCCGGTTCCATTGCAAAGGAGGTCTTGAAATTAATCCGTTCTTCCATCCCCGCTACCATCGACATTCATCAGAAAATTGACAGCGATGCCACTGTTTTGGGCAATGCCGTCCAGGTCCATCAGGTGTTGATGAATCTTTGCACCAATGCCGCCCATGCCATGGAGGATTCCGGCGGCATATTGAACGTGACCCTCAAAGACGTGGTGCTCGATGAAAAGGATGGATCGGCCGGCATGGTGCCGGGAGAATATATCGAAATCAAGGTGTCAGACACGGGAAAAGGTATTCCGCCGGATATCATCGGATCCATTTTCGAACCCTATTTCACGACAAAAGGTCCCGGCGAAGGCACTGGCATGGGGCTTGCCATGGTAAAGGGAATTATCGAAAGTTATCATGGTCACATTGCCGTTGACAGTCAGCTGGAAAAAGGAACGGAATTTACCATTTATCTCCCCAAGATCAGTCAGCGGTCCGCCCGGGGTGTCATTGCACCGGAAACACTGCCCACTGGAACGGAACGGATATTGTTCCTGGATGATGAAGCCCCCATCGCCAAAATGGGCAGCCAGATACTTGAACGGTTAGGATATTCGGTCACCATCCGTACCAGCAGTGTCGAGGCACTGGAACTGTTTCGGGCAAAACCCGATGAATTTGATCTGGTGGTCACGGATATGACCATGCCGAACATGACCGGCGATAAACTGGCCGTCAAGCTGATGAAAATCAGGCCGGATATTCCCGTGATCCTCTGTACCGGGTACAGCAAAAAAATTTCTGATGAAACCGCAACAGATATCGGTATCAAGGCGTTTGCCTATAAACCGGTACTGAAGGCGGATCTGGCCAGAACGGTCCGGGAGGTGCTGGACGAGGCTGAATCTAAATAATACGTGATATTTTTCAGATAGAATTGACCCCTGACATTCAAAAACTGTAAACGTTGAAAGCGGATATCCAATGAAACAAGATCTAAAGACCATCATCCTGGACGAAGATCAAAATGGTGATAAAGGTAAAGATCGGGGAAATCTTTTGGATTCATTTGCAACAAAAAAATGGATCAATTGGTCTCTCGGTATATTTCTGCTCCTGTTTTTATTTGTCACCAGCAGGTATAATTATCTGTTGTTTCATACGCTGGCTGAATTTTTCTCTATCACTGTCGCGTTCAGTCTGTTTGTCATCGTATGGAATTCACGTCATTTAACCGATAACAACGCCTTTGTTTTCTTAGGTGTTGCCTATCTGTTTGTGGGGTCGATTGATCTTGTCCATACCCTTTCGTACAAGGGGCTGGGGGTTATCTCCCCGGAATGGGGGGCGAATCCGGCAACCCAACTCTGGATAGCCGCCCGGTTTATGGAAAGTATCACGCTTTGCCTCTTTCCCCTGCTTTTTTTTAAAAAACTGCGTTTCAACATAATAATGGGGACTTATTTTGCCATCACGGCACTGGTTTTTATAACGGTATTTCACTGGAAGATCTTTCCTGACTGCTTTGTAGAAGGGGCGGGGTTAACCTATTTTAAAAAAGTCTCTGAATATGTCATCTGCACTATTTTGCTGGCCGCTTTTATTTTGCTCCGGTCAAAAAAAAAGGATCTGGATCAAACCGTTTACAGGCTGATGGCCTTTTCCATCGCATTAACGATCATTGGAGAACTGGCCTTCACTTTTTACATCAGTGTCTATGGAATTTCCAATCTGTCTGGCCATTATTTTAAAGTCATTTCTTTTTTTCTCATATACCTTGCCCTGGTCAGAAGCAGTTTAAAAAGACCCTATGAAATTCTGTTCAGAGAACTGGATCGATCCGAAAAAAAATTCAAGTCGTTTTTTGATAAAATGATCAACGGCGCGGCCCTGCATGAAATGATCTGCGATGAACATGGAAAACCCGTCGATTACCGTTTTTTGAATGTCAATGCCGCCTTTGAAAAATTGACCGGGCTGAAAGGAAAAGACCTGATTGGAAAGAAGGTACTAACGGTACTGCCAAATACGGAAAAAACCTGGATTGAAACCTATGGAAACGTCGCGTTAACCGGCCATTCCATCCAGTTCACAAATTATTCTCAAGAACTGGAAAAGCATTTTGAGGTGAGCGCCTATTGTCCGAACCCGGGGCAGTTTGTGACCGTATTCAGCGACATAACAGAAAGAAAAAATGCCGCGATGGAAAAAGACAGGCTGATCAGCGAATTACAGAAAGCTGCCAATGAAATAAACACGTTACGCGGAATTCTTCCCATCTGTTCCCACTGCAAACAAATCCGGGATGACAAGGGATACTGGAATCAAATCGAAGCGTATATCGAAAACAACTCTGATGTCGATTTCAGTCATAGTATTTGTCCTGAATGTGCCCAGAAATATTACCCTGATATGGACCTTTACGAAGAGGAAGGGAAGCCTCTGCCGTAAATGAAAAGCGGTTCAGGAGGCAGCCGCCCGTCTGCACAACCAACCCAGATCCACCATCAAAAAAAAAGAAAAACCTCGTTGCGCTTGACTGGTCAAGCAGATAGAATGTTTTTGAGGAAAAAAACTATCATCAACGAGGTGCACCCAATATGACACAAGGCGTATTACCTTTCAAGTACG